>NZ_JBGCBZ010000029.1:0-85377 GCF_041262585.1 Planotetraspora sp. GP83
CACAGTGATCAGAAAGGGATGCGCCGAACCGCGCCGACACCAAAAGATTAGCAGCACGATCGACTGCCTTGACCCGGAAAGTCGTAACACCAGGCAGCCAGGCCGGGTAAACGCCCGACGGGGACAGGTCAACCAGATCCGACTCTCAAGCATCTAAGTAGCGCTACGGCGATCACGCCGGCGACGCGCGGAGGATCGGGGAAGGATCGGCATGGTGGTGATCACGCCCGCGACGAGGGATATTCCCATCGCGGCGGCGACTCCGGAGGTGGCCAGTCCCCTCGCGCAACCGAACGTACAGTCGTCCGCAATCGCCCCGCGTTACGAACAAGGTGTGAGAGTCCCCGCTCGGCGCCAACCCGGCCGCCCGGACTCTCGCCGGTGGAGGTGGCCATCATGACGCGGTCGGAGTTCGACGACATCCGCGCACACATCGCGGCCGAGGCCGGGCACGCGGGCGACCTGTTTCAGATCGCACAGGAGTTGCTCGACGACCTGGAGCAGGTCCGCATCCGCGAGGCGACTCTGCGCTCCTACTACCTGGGGCTCCTCACGGCGGCCCGCGCGACGGTGGCCGCGGACATCGCGGGAGACGCCGAGCCCCTGACGTTCCTGGTGCACGAGCTGGCCAAGCACGGGCAACTGCCGGAGGGGGAGCAGGTCCAGCGCATCCTGTCGGACGCCCGGACCGCGCAGGCCCTGCTCGCCTACATGGAGGAGCAGGCGCCCCGTCGTTCCTCGCCCGGCAGCCGTGCCCGCCGCTGCGGCG
Organism: Planotetraspora sp. GP83; assembly: GCF_041262585.1. NCBI lineage: Bacteria > Bacillati > Actinomycetota > Actinomycetes > Streptosporangiales > Streptosporangiaceae > Planotetraspora > Planotetraspora sp. GP83. The sequence continues at coordinate 770 of NZ_JBGCBZ010000029.1, forward strand.
GCGTCAGCCGTACGCTCAGGGGCTGAAAGCGGTCCCGGACCTCATCCCCCGGGGATGAGGTCGTGCACGAAGACCACGTTGGGGTATGCCGGGTTGTCGGTGTACCCCTGAACGTTGCCGAGGTAGGCGCGCTGGTAGTTGGACACCCATGGCACGGCCACGACGGCCTGCTTGTCGATGAGGGTCGACTGGAGATCGGCGTACATCTTCTGCGCGGCGGCGCGGTTGGTCGCGACGAGTGACGGCAGCCTGTCGATCTGGCCGTCGAGGTCCCTGTCCTTCAGGTAGGTGAGGTTGAAGGACACCGGATCGGCGCTGTGAAAGACGTTGAGGAACCAGGAGTACGCGTCGGCGTAGTCGGGCCACCAGTACATGACGAAGATGTCCTGGCGCTTGGCCGGGTCCTTGGCCTTGCCCTGGTCCCACTGGGCGTTCCACTGCATCGCCCAGGCGTGCACCTGCACGTTGAGCCGGCTCAGCGCGGAGGTCAGCAGGGTGACGAGGAGCCGCTCGTCGTCGTCGCCCTGGGCGTAGGTCAGCGTGAGTTCGAGCGGCTTGCCGCCCGGGCCGTACCCCGCCTGCCTGAGCAGCTCGGCGGCTCCGGCGAGATCCTGGTGCGGGACGATGTCGGGGGTGTGACCGAGGAGCCCTTCGGGGACCAGGCCGTTGGCCTTGGTGCCCGACCCCCTGAGCGCCGCCACGACGCCGTCGTAGTCGATCGCCTTCTGCACGGCCTGCCTGAGCCGTACGTCCTTGAGCGGGCCCGAGGCGGAGTTAAAGAGCACGAGCATGTTCTGGAACGAGGGGACCTGGAGCGTGCGGACCCCGGCGGTCGTCCTCGCCTTGTGGAACAGCGACGGGTTGAGCCGCTCGACGAAGCTGGCCTCGCCCCGCAGCAGGAGCTGCCAGGCAGTGGTGAGGTTGGGCGTGACCCGGAACTCGACGTTCTTGTAGTGCGCGCCGTCCCAGCCGCCCCAGTAGCCGTCGAAGGCCTTGAGCATGAGCTCGTCGCGGGAGCCCTTCCTCCAGTTCGCCACCGTGTACGGCCCTGAGCCGGCGTCCTTGCCCTGCTGGAACCACTTGGCGAGGTCGCCCGAGCCGGCGGCCGCGGTGTCGTAGATGTAGGCGGCGTAGTCGGCGGAGGCGATGAGGTCGAGCGGCGCCGGATACCTCAGGGTGAACTCCACCGTGAGCGGATCCTTGACCGTGATCTGCCGCACGCAGTCCCAGATGTAGGCCGCTCCCGTGGACAGCCGCTTGGTGCGCTCGATGGACGCCTTGACGGCGGCGGCGTCCACCGGCCTGCCGGTGTGGAACCGTGCGCCGTCGCGAAGCGTGAACGTCCAGGTCTTGCCGTCGGAGGACGCCTGCCACCGAGCCGCCAGACGCGCGCTCGCCCTCTTCGTCACGGGGTTGTAGACGGTGAGCGAGTCGTAGATGTTCTGCATCGCGATGATCTCGTTCGAGTATGACGTCCCGGGGTCCCAGTCGGTGACGACGTCGAGGTTCGAGAGATAGACGAACGTGGCGTCCTTGAAGGAGCTCGGGGAGCTCTCCACGGTGGTGTCGCGGACGGCGCCGCCGCCGCAGCCGGCGAGGGCCAGCACGGCCACGACTCCAACCACTCCAAGGACTCGCAGGACGAGGGAACGGCGCATGCGGCTGCGGGGTCCTTTCCACCATGAACTACCATGATCAAGCTACTGCAAGATCAGGAAACGGACGATATTTTCCGATATCTCACCTCAGAACTCTCATTTGGCACACACCACTGCTAACCTCTCTCCCTGTCTCACAAGAGCTTTTCGGAAGCTCGCCACCCTCAACGGGACGAGGTGCGATGAGTCCCCGTAGGCGCGATCGGCCGATCAGGTTCAGGCTCATCGGCCTGCTGCTCGTGCCGCTCTTCTCGCTGATCGGCCTCTGGGCGGTCACCGCCGGTGTGACGATCGGCGACAGCCTCCGCCTGCGCACGTACAACACCCTCTGGTCCACCCTGCGCCAGCCCGCCGATCTGCTCATCGTCGAACTCCAGGGCGAGCGCCTTGCCTCCGCGCAGTATCTCGGGTCCGCCGACCACGAGGGCCGTTCCGAGATGGGGGTGCAGCGGCTGCGGACCAACGCCGCCCGCGACTCCGTCCGGCGGCTGGCCCTCTCCGAGCCCTCCCGCGCCGCCACCACGCCCGCCATGCGCGCGCAGGTGGACGAGATGCTGGCCGGGCTCAGCCACCTAGACGAGATCCGGGCCGAGATCGACGAGGGCCTCTCCAACCGGCTGCGGGCGATCGAGACCTACAACCTGATCTCCGACGCCATCTACCGGATGCACTACAGCCTGGCGCTGATCGACGACATCCCGATCTATCAGCAGTCCCGCGTGGTGATCTCGCTCGGGTACGCCAAGGAGCTGCTGACCCGGGAGCAGGCGATCGAGGCGGGCGCCGCGGCGTCCGGCACGATGACGGAAGAGGAGCGCAAGCTCTTCACCCAACTCGTCGGCAACCGCCGCTTCCTCATCGACCAGGCCCTTCCCGAGCTGGACACGGGCCTCCGGCAGATGCACGTCAACCTGATCACCACTCCGCTCTACCAGCGGCTCCGGCTGCAGGAAGAGAAGATCATCGCCGGTGCTCGGCTGTCCTCCAGGACTCAGCGGGTCTGGCAGGCCACCTCCGACGACATCGCCGAGTCGTTCCAGACGGCCCAGACGGACGCGGGGTCACGGCTCGCCGAGCGGGCGGCCCCCATCGCCGACACGATCCTCAGGCGGGCCGTCCTCGCGGGCGGCGCCGGTCTGCTCGCGGTGCTCGCCTCGATCCTCATCTCGCTCCGCGTCGGCTCCCGCCTCGCCCGCGAGCTGGCAGGTCTGCGGCAGGCCGCGCTCGACCTCGCCAACGTACGGCTGCCGCGCGTGCTGGAGAAGCTCAAGAAGGGCGACGACGTCGACCTCGCCACCGAGGCGCCCGCGATCCAGACGGCCGGCGGGACCACCGAGATCCAGGACGTCGGCCGGGCCTTCTCGACCGTGCAGCAGACCGCCGTCGAGGCCGCGATCGGCCAGGCACGCCTCCAGCGGGGCGTCAGCCAGGTCTTCCTCAACCTGGCGAGGCGGAGCCAGACGCTGCTGCACCGGCAGCGCACCCAGCTCGACGGCATGCAGCGCCGTACGACCGAGCCGGACACGCTGGAGGACCTGTTCCGCCTCGACCACCTGACGACCCGCATGCGCCGCCACGCCGAAGGCCTCATCATCCTCTCCGGCGCGGCGCCGGGCCGGGCATGGCGCAAGCCGGTCGCTCTCTACGACGTCGTGCGCGGAGCCGCCGCCGAGGTGGAGGACTACAAGCGGGTGACCGTGCTCCCCATGGAGGAGAACAGCCTGGACGGCGCCGCGGTGGCCGACGTCATCCACCTCGTCGCCGAGCTGATCGAGAACGCGACGATCTTCTCCCCGCCGCACACGACCGTGTCCGTCAGGGGCGAGATCGTGGGGAACGGCTTCGTCGTCGAGATCGAGGACCGCGGGCTGGGCATGACCCCGGAACGGCTGGCGGAGCTCAACGACCGCCTGGTCAGCCCCCCGGAGTTCGACCTGGCCGACACCGACCGCATGGGACTGTTCGTCGTCGCCCGGCTGGCCGCCCGCCGGGATATCCGGGTGACGCTGCGGCCCTCGCCCTACGGAGGAACCACCGCCATCGTGCTGATCCCATCCGCCCTCGTCGTGGGCCCCAAGGACCCGGATCTCGCCCGCCTGGCGGACGAGGAGGTCACGCCGGAGGACATCATCCTCGCCTCACTGAGCCGATCGGACGTCAGCCGGTCGGACGTCAGCCGATCGGACAGCCGGATGAGCAAGGACAACAAGCAGCCGGGTGAGGAGGAGGCATGACCGATCGGATCCACGACCAGTGGCTGGACGAGGAGGCCGGTCCGGTCGTCCCCGCCTACGCCCTGACCAAGGGGCGGGTCCGGCCGTCCAGCAAGGCGATCGACCTGGTGGCGATCGTGATGGCCACGGGAGGGCCGACTCCGGTCAGCCTCGGGCCGGAGCAGTGGATGATCCTCAGCCTCTGCGCCCGGGCGACTCCCCTGGCGGACATCGCCGCGGCGATCGACCTTCCACTCGGCGTCGTGCGGGTGCTCGTGGGCGATCTCCACGAGCAGGGGCTGGTGCAGGTGCGGCCGCCGGCCAACGTGGCGCAGCTGCCCAACGTGACCATCCTCTCCGAGGTGATCAGCGGCCTTCGCGCGCTCTGACGCCGTCGCGCCGCGTGGGTTGATGGGGGGTTGATCTCACCTGGCCGGTGGTACGGCCGGCCGGTGCGAGATCAACCCCGGCGCTCAAAGGGGCGTCAGCCGCCCGGGTTGTAGATGACCTTCTCGGGAGTGATCCGGACGGTGATCCGCTGCTCGCCCTCCTGCCGGTAGGGGTAGGAGTCCACGCCCAGGTACTTCTTGGCCAGGCCGTCGATCACGGCGTCGGCTCCCTCGAGCTCCAGAGTCGCCGTTCCGGAGACGCTGACGAGGTGGAAGCCGTCATTGGGGTCGAGCACGCTGACCGACACCTGGGGGTTGTTGCGGAGCTGCCGCTCCTTCGCCCGTCCGACGGCGGTGTTGAAGATGACGTCGTCTCCGTCGACGTCGACCCATACGACCGTGTTGTGCAGCGATCCATCGGCGCGGACTGTCGTCGCCCAGGCATAGTTCGGCTGGCTGAACAGCGCCTTCGCGTCGTCGTTGAGCTTGCTCATCGTGTTCTCCCAGATCTCGGGGGGCAGTGAACATCGTCAACCTGATCTAACCGCATCCCAATTCACGTCGGAACGCGTGGGGGTAGTGCCTCCTGGCGTGCTCCGGCGTGATGTAGCCCTCGCGCAGATCCGCCCGTACGGCTTCCGCGTCCCGCTCGGACGGCGGGCCGTATCCGCCGCCCGACCCGGTGCGCAGGTGCACGACCGAGCCCTTCGGCAGGAAGATCCGCGTCTTCAGCGAGAAGTCCTCGGCGCGGCCGTCGGGGTACTCCACCGTGAGCCGGTTCGGCCGGCCGGGGAGGCCGCCGGACATGCCCCACGGGTCGAGGGCGGTCCGCGCCAGCCCGGCCGTCAGGTACTGGTCCTCCATCACGCGGAAGGACAGGTCGAGGCCGAGGCCGCCGCGGTGCCGTCCGGGGCCGCCGGAGTCCTCGGCCAGGGCCATCCGCTCGATCCGCCAGGGATTGCGCGACTCCCACACCTCGGCGGGGGTGAACCGGGTGGCCGACTCCGAGATGTACATCAGCGCGCTCGCGCCGTCCCCGGACCTGGACGCGCCCTGCCCGACGGGGTGGGGCGCACCGTCGGCCCAGGGCTCGCCCGTCGCCTCCCGGTTCCCCCACCACACCAGGGCGTTGATGTCGCCGCCGCTCGCCGCCGGGACCGAGTCGGGCACGGCGTCCGCCAGCGCCCGGATGATCAGCTCGATGGCGTGATCGGACGGGATCCCGTACATGAAGCAGGGGGCCGGCCGTACGGGATGGAAGAGGGAGCCCTCCCGCGTGACCAGTTCGAGCGGCCGGAAGTGGCCCTCGTTGGGCTGCTCGCCCGCTCCCGCGAGGAAGGCGACGGCGATCCGGACGGCCGCCACGGTCGATGGGAGAGGACAGTTGACCGGCCCGCCCACCTGGTCGGGGCAGTTGGTGAGGTCGACGGTGACCGACGACCCGCTGACGCGCACCTCGACGCCGAAGGGAATCGGCAGGCCGTTCACCCCGTCGGAGTCGATCACGCTCTCGGCCGTGTAGACGCCGTCCGGCAGCCGTTCGAACCAGCTCCGGACGAGCGCCTCGCCATGGGCGTACATCCGGGCGACGGACCGGCGGAACACCTCCGGGCCGTATCTGCGGACGAGCGCGGTGAGCGCCTCGGCCCCCGTCCGCGCCCCGGCGACCATGGCGTTGATGTCGCCGATGACCATCTCCGGCATCCGGCTGTTGGACAGGATCATCCGGTAGATGTCGCTCACCAGGCGCCCGGCGTCGTAGAGCTTGACACCGGGGAAGATCGTGCCCTCTTGGAAGACGTCTACCGTGTCCGTGCAGTAGGGGTCCTTGCCGCCGATGTCCAGCCAGTGCGCCTTGATCACCGAATACCCGACCAGCAGGTCGTCGTAGAAGATCGGCACGACCATGGCGGCGTCCTGGGGGTGCGAGCCGGTGCCGTACGGGTCGTTGTAGAGGATCACGTCGCCCGGGGAGAGCGCCCCCTGGCCGCCCACGCCCTCCACGGCCTCCCGGACGCAGAAGCCGAGCGTGCCCATGAACGCCGGCAGCGTCGGCGCCTGCGCCAGCATGCACAGGTCGGCGTCGTAGAACGCCACCGCGAAGTCGAGCGCCTCATAGATGATCGGCGAGAACGCCGTGCGGATCAGCGACTGCTTCATCTGGTCGGCGGCGGCGTTGAGGCCCTGCCGGATGATCTCCGTGGTGACCGGGTCGGCCCCGTCGGCGAGCCCGGGATTGACCTCCGCGTAGCGGGTCCGGACGATCCTCGTCATCGGTCGCCGTCCTTCCGTGTGATGATCAGGCACCCGCTCGGGTGCGCCTCCACGGCGAAGCCCGCGTCCACATAGGTCGTCGAGGTCGGCTCGATCACGAGCAGCGGGCCCTCCATCGGGCCTGCTAGCCCCTCCCTCGGCACCACCGGGGCGTCGGCATGGGCACGCTCGCGGAACGACCAGAGCCTCGTCGTGCCCAGCGGGGTCGCGGTCGCGGGGGGCGCGGGCACCAGCGGGTGCTCGTCGTCGAGCACCACCCTGCTCGTCGCCCGGACCGTGACCACTTCCAGCGGGTCGGGCAGCTCGTGGCCGAACGTCCGGTGGTACGCCTCGGAGAAACGCGCCTTGACCGCCGCCACGTCGTCGTCACCGAGCCGCAGCGGGATCGTCAGCGTGTGCTCCTGCCCGCGATGGCGCAGGTCCAGATCGACCTCCCGTACGGCTCCCGCCCCCGGAGGCGCGTCCGAATCCGCCAGGCGCTCGAACAGTGAGGCCGCCAGGCGCTCGATCACCGGCAGAGCCTCCTCGTCGAGGGCGCGGACCAGCGTCCGGGCGGCCGAGCGCACGATGTCGGCCTGCACGAGCCCCACGGCGGAGAAATTGCCCGCGTTGGGCGGGATCACCACGGTGTCGATGTCGAGCTCGTCGGCCAGCAGGCAGCCGAACAGCGGCCCAGCGCCGCCGAAGGCGACGATGGCCGCGCCGCGCGGGTCCACTCCCCGCTCGACCGTGACTCCCCGCACCGCCTGGGCCATGTGGGCGGCGGCGATCCTGATGACGCCCTCGGCGACGGCGTCCGTGCCGTCGATCCCGGTCGGCCCGGCCAGCGGCGCGAGCACTTCGGCCGCCTTCTCCGGGGAGAGCGAGATCCCGCCCGAGATGTGGCCTGCGGGGATCATGCCGAGGTGCAGCGCGGCGTCGGTGACCGTGGCCTCGGTGCCGCCGCGCCGGTAGCTCGCCGGGCCGGGCTCCGCGCCCGCGCTGCGCGGCCCGACGCGGAGCAGGCCGCCGGAGTCGGCGTACGCGATCGAGCCGCCGCCGGCGCCGACCGACCGCACGTCCACCCACGGGCTCTGCAGCGGAAGGCCGACGACCTCTCCCTGGAACAGCAGGGGCAGCCTGCCGTCCTCGATGAGGGCCGTGTCGAAGCTCGTCCCGCCGACGTCGGCGGCGACGGCCGTACGCAGTCCGAGGGTCGCCGAGAGCCGCACGGTGGCGACCGCCCCGGCCACGGGCCCCGACAAGATCGTCTCGAACGGCCGGGCCGCCGCCTCGGAGAGGGTCAGCGCGCCGCCTCCGGACCGGGTCACCAGCAGGCCGCCCCCGAAGCCCCGGGCGCGCAGCTCACGGTCGAGATTGCGCAGGTAGGGGCCCATGCGGTGGCGGACGAAGGCGTCCACGACCGTGGTGCAGGTGCGCTCGTACTCCCGGTACTCCCCCGACACCTCGTGGGACAGCGAGATCGGGCCGTCGAACCCCGCCTCGCGGAGCAGTCCGGCCGCCAGCGTCTCGTGGGCCGGGTTGGCGTACGAGTTGACCAGCACGATCGCGACGGCGTCGACGCCGTCGTCCGCGAACAGCCGGGCCGCCTGCCGTACGGTCTCGGGGTCGAGCTCCCGGACCACCGAGCCGTCGGCGGCGACCCGCTCGGCCACCTCGGCGCGCAGCCGTCTCGGGACGAGCGGCGGCGGCGGGGTCCAGAACAGGTCGTAGGGGTCGTCGCGGTCGCCGCGCCGGATCTCCAGGACGTCGCGGAAGCCCGCCGTGGTGATCAGCCCGACGGTGGCGCCCCTCTTCTCCCGGCTGAGGGGGCGTTCGAGCAGCGCGTTCAGCCCCACGGTGGTGCCGTGGACGAAGTGATCGCAGCGGGCCAGCAGCTCCGCAGGGACCGCCGCGTCCACCGCGGCGAGGACCCCCAGCTCCGGCGCGGCCGGAGTGGTGGGCTGCTTGGCGACCCTGATCTCGCCCGTCGCGGCGTCGTGGAGGACGAGGTCGGTGAAGGTCCCGCCGACGTCGACTCCGATGACCGTTGTCATGCCTCGCAAGGTAAAGCGGGGGCAGGGCGCCGTCGATGTGGCCTCACAACGACGCGGCGGCGCCTGTTGTGCCCGGGAGACATTCCCGATCGAGGACGACATGGCAGGCGAGCTGAAGGGCGAACCGGGTCTGCGGATCGGACAGGTCCACGCCGAGCACGTCGGCGATGCGCCGGATCCGGTGGGCGACCGCGTTGGGATGCAGGCTGAGCAGCTCGGCGGCCCGGGTCCGCGAGCCCCAGCTGTCCAGGTACGCCCTGAGGGTCGGTACGGCAGGCGCGGCCAGCGCGCCCAGCCCGTCGAGCGGGGCCAGCATGTCGCGGGCGGCCATCAGGGCGCTGTCGCTGCCACTCAGCTCGGCGAGGATCGCGTTGACCCCCAGCTGGTCGAACCGCACGACCTCGCCGCCGCCCGCCCGGCTCGCCGCCGCCCGCGCCTGCGACGCCGTACGGCGCAGCCCCTCCGCCCCCGCGTGGCAGGTCCCCACCCCGGCCTGCATGGCGCCCCACTGGCCGGAGAGGGGCCAGGACCCGACCCGCTCGTCCGTCGTCACGACGACGAGGATGCCGTCCTGCCAGCGCGTGACGACCGGAGGCCCGGCCAGGTCATCGGACCCCGGCACGCCCGCGACCATGCGCCGCACGTGTCGCAGGGTCGCCTCGCCCGGCCCTGACGGAGCGGGGTCGCGGAGGAAGACGGCGATGTGCCAGCCGTCCACCGGGACGCCCTCGTGCCGCGCCCGGCGGGCCGCCCCTGCCAGGTCCTTGGCCCCGGCCCGAAGCAGGGCCAGCAAGGCCTGCTCGCGCGCCCGCTCGGCGGCGCGGGCCGCCGCCCGCACGCGGCCGAGAGTCGTGGCCACCACCCCGGCGACGATGGCCGCGGCGGGGTCCTCGCCGTCCCAGCACACGTAGCCGTCGGGCCGCCCGTCGACGCGGATCACGGCCGAGTTGACGGCCGGTTCCGCGACCTCGGCCACGCCGTACTCCACGCCTATGGACCGGGACGCCGCCCGCAGGATGTCCTCCTCCCCCGCGCCCTCGATCGCGCCCAGCCCCTCGATCGCCTCGCGGGTACGGCGGAGCAGCAGGCTGGGATCGGCTCGGAGCGCGGCGCTGAGCCCCAGGACGGTGTCCGACAGCGAGTGGTCCGACGCCCCTGCGAGCAGCGCCACACCCACCTGGCGGGCGAGCCCGACGACGTCCGGCGAGGTGCCGGACGGGCCGGGAAGCACGATGGCCGCCAGGCCCCCGCGTCCGGCGACTCGCAGCGCGTCGAGCACGCTCGACGCCTGAATGGCGTGACGGGAGAGGATCGCCAGAGCTCCCGGCGGGGCCGACTCCAGCTCGCGCATCTCGTCCACCAGGACCACGCCCTCCACCGGCCGGGCGTCCCAGGGACCCGCGACAAGGGTGAGCCGGCGGCCCGCAGACGTCCGGAGCAGATCACTCACATGGCGCATGGGGGTCTCACCTGTCGTTCAGCGGGCCGTTCGGCAAGGCGCGCAGCAGGTGGGTCACAGCTGGAGTCAGCGGGAGACCGGCCGGTTGGGGACACCGGCCAGCACCTCCTCCGCGCGATGACACGCCACCTTACGCCCCTCCACTTCACGGGCGGCGGGCGGCTGGTCTCGGCAGACATCCAGGGCGAGCGGGCAGCGGAGCCGGAACGGGCAGCCCGGCGCGGCGGGTGCGGCCTCGGTCCGCCCGGACGGGCGCGGCGGTTCGCCGCCGAGGCGCGGCACGGCGTCGCGCAGCGCCAGCGTGTAGGGGTGAGCCGGGCGCGTCAGCAGGTCCCGCGTGGGGCCCGATTCGACCACGCGGCCCGCGAACAGCACATGCGAGGTGTCACAGAGCCGGTCCACGACCCCGAGGTTGTGCGTGATCAGCAGGTAGCCGAGCCCGTGCTCGGCGGCCAGCCTCTCCAGCAGGTCGAGGATCCTCGCCTGCACGGTGACGTCGAGCGCGCTGGTCGGCTCGTCGAGCACCAGCAGGCGGGGCTCCACGGCCAGGGCTCTCGCGATGGCCACGCGCTGCCGCTGACCGCCGGACATCTGGTGCGGTTTGCGCCCCGCGACGGCCGGGTCGAGCCCCACGTCCTCCAGGAGCCGGACGACCCGTGCCAGCCGGGCGGCTCGATCCATCCGGTGATGCGTGGTGAGCGCCTCGGTGATCGAGGCCTCCACGGTCATGCGGGGATCGAGCGCCTCGCTGCCGTCCTGGAAGACCGGCTGTACGGCACGCCGGAACTCCGCGCGCCCCTTCCGGTCAAAGGAGGCCAGGTCGCGGGAGCCGTACCGGATCGTGCCGGAGCGGGGGCGCAGGAGCCCGAGCAGGGCGCGGGCGAGCGTGGTCTTGCCCGAGCCACTCTCCCCGATCAGGCCCACCCCGCCGTCGCCGACGGCCAGGCTGACGTCGTGGACCACCACCGTCGAGCCGTACGCGAGCGTCACCCCGTCGGCCCGCAGCACGGCACCGCGAGGCAACGCGGCGCCCCGCCCGGCGGCATCCGGCTCGACGGGGCCGGCCTCGGCCTCGGCCTCGCGCGGCGCGGGGGATGGGGATGGGGATGGGCTGAGGCGGGGCTCGCGAGGGGCGGCGGAACCGTCGTGCCGAGTCATTCCGTCTCCTCCGCCGGCTCCTGCGCGGGCTCGATGGTGGGGCGGTCGGGGAGTTGGGGGACGGCGGCGATCAGCTCGCGGGTGTAGGGGTCGCCCGGCCGGGCGAAGACGTCGGTGGCGGGGCCGCTCTCCACGACGGCGCCGTCCTTCATCACCAGGACCCGGTCGGCGATGGTGGACACGAGGGCGAGGTCGTGGGAGACGAGCAGCACGGCCAGGCCGCGCTCGTCCCGCAGGCGCCGCAGCACGGCGACGACCTCCGCCTGCACGGTCACGTCGAGGGCGCTGGTGGGCTCGTCCGCCAGGACGACCTCGGCCCCGAGGGCGATGGCCAGCGCGATGGCGAACCGCTGCGCCTGGCCGCCGGACACCTGGTGCGGGTAGCGCCGCAGGATGGCGGGGTCGAGCAGCACGGCGGTGACCGCGTCGGCGGCCCGGCTCCGCGCCTCCGCGCCCCTGACGCCGTGGCGGGCGAGCGCGCGGCGCATCAGCGTGCCGAGCCGCATCGTGGGGTTGAGCGCGGCCTGGGGGCTCTGCATGACCAGGGCGACCCGGGAGCCGCGGATCCGCCTCAGCTCCGCGACCGGGGCCGAGAGCACGTCCACGCCATCAATGGCGATTTTTCCGGAGATGTCGGCGCCCTCGATGAGGCCGAGGGTCGCGAGCAGCGTCGTCGTCTTGCCCGACCCGCTCTCGCCGACGATCGCGACGCACTCCCCCGCGACGACGTCGAGCTCCGGAACGGAGGCGATCACGCGGTCACCGATCCGGACCGCGAGGTCCCTGATCCTGATCATCGTGCCACTCATCTGGCCAGCCTCGCCCTCAGACCCTCGCCGAGCACGTTGAACGCGAACGCCGTGACGAGGATCGCCAGGCCGGGGAAGGTCACGACCCACCAGTCCGTGGTGAACAGCGACTGGCCCTGCTGCACCATGAGCCCCCACTCGGCGGTCGGCTCGTGGGCGCCCAGGCCCAGATAGGACAGCGCCGCCGCGGTGAGGATGACGCCGCCGCCGTCGAGCGAGAGCTGCACCAGCACGGGGGTCAGCGAGTTCGGCAACACGTGCCGGAAGACGATCAGCGGAGCGGGCACTCCGAGGCAGCGGGCGGAGTCGACGAACCCCCGGGTGGAGACCGACGCGGCGACCGACGCCGTGAGCCTGGCGTACCACGGCCACCAGGTGACGGCGATGGCCACGATCACGGTGGTAACGCTGGGCTGGAGCACCACGGCGAGCGCGAGCGAGAGGAGCAGCGCGGGGAACGCCAGGAAGACGTCGGTCACCCGCATGATCACATCTCGGGCCCAGCCGCCGGCGTATCCCGCGACGACCCCGAGCACCACGCCTGCGATCCCGGACAAAGCCAGCACCGCCACGGCGATCACGAGCGAGGTCCGCGCGCCGTACAGGACCCGGCTGAGCACGTCGCGCCCGACCTGGTCGGTGCCGAACCAGTGCGCGCCGCCCGGCGGGAGCAGCGCCTCCAGCGGATGGGTGGCCGAGCCGCCGTCGTCGGGATAGGGGGCGATCCACGGGGCGAGCAGTGCCGCGAGCAGAATCAGCCCGAGCAGCACCGCGCCCGCCATCGCGAGCCGGTCCACCCCGGGCAGGCCCCCCACGAGACGACGCAGTGCCGTACGGCGGAGCGGGAGGGGGGCGACGGGAGCGCCGGCCGGGCCGGGGGCCGTCATCGCGCCCTCACTCTCGGGTCGATCACGCCCTGGAGCAGGTCCACGGCGAGGTTGGCAAGGACGTAGAGCACCGCGACGAGCAGCGTGACCCCGGCGATCGCGGGGGTGTCCAGGGACCGGATGGAGTCGGCGGCGTAGCGGCCGAGGCCCGGCCAGTTGAACACCGCCTCCACCAGGAAGCCGTTCACGATGGAGTACGCGAAGACGAGCGCGATGAGCGACAGCACCGGGTTGAGCGCCAGGCGCAGGGCGAACCGGGTCAGCACGGCGGTCTCGCCGAAGCCGAGGGCCCGCTCAAGCCGGGCGTGGTCGCGGGCCGACTCCTCGATGAGGGCGGCCCTCGTCATCTGGGCGACCACACCCGCCGGGTAGGCCGCGATGACCAGGGCGGGCAGCACGAGGTGCGAGATGGTGCTGCCCAGGATCGGCCAGTTGCCGGTGAAGAGAGCGTCCACGGCCGTGATGTTGGTGTAGACGTGCAGCGGGCTGGTCCGGTCGAGGCCGGTGTCGTACTCCCCCGCGACCGGGAACCAGCCGAGCGCGCTGGCGAAGATCGTCTGCAGCGCCAGAGCCAGCCAGAACACCGGCACGGAGACCGCCAGCATGGAGGAGAGCCGGATCGACAGATCCGGAAATCTACCCTTATAGCGGGCGGCGGCGATCCCCAGCGGGATCCCGGCGACGACCGCGATGACGAGCGCGGCGCCCACCAGCTCCAGCGAGGCGGGGAACGCCTGGAAGAGGTCGTCACGGACCGGCCGCCGGGTGTGCAGGCTCACGCCCCAGTCGCCCCCGAGCAGGTCGCGGACGTAGTTCCAGAGCTGCACCGGCACCGGGTCGTCCAGCCCGAACTGCCGGCGCGCCGCGGCGAGCTCCGCCGGCGACGCCCTGGGCCCCGCGTAGGCCACAGCGGGGTCGCCGGGGACCAGCCGCATGATGACGAACGTGAGGGTGACCACGCCGGCCACGACCAGGAGAGCCTGGCCGAGCCGGCGGATCAGGTACCGCGACATGCCTCAGGCACCGGGCTTGAGGTCGTAGACGAACACGACGTTCGGGTAGGCCGGGTTGTCGGCATACCCCTGCACCGACTTGGCGTAGGCGCGCTGGTAGTTCTGCACGTACGGCACGGCCACGGCGGCCTTCTCGCCGATGATCTTGGTCTGGAGCTCGGCGTACGCCTTCTCCGCCGCCGCCTTGTCGGTGGCCGTCAGCTCGGGCAGCGAGTCGATCTCCTTGTCGATCGCGTCGTCCTTCAGATAGGAGAGGTTGAAGGACACCGGATCGGCGCTGTGGATCACGTTGACGAACCAGGAGTACGCGTCGGCGTAGTCCGGATACCAGTACATGACGAAGATGTCCTGGCGCTTGGCCGGGTCCTTGGCCTTGCCCTGGTCCCACTGCGTGGTCCACTGCAGGGGCTTGGCCGACAGCTTGACGTTCAGCTTGTCGAGCGCCGAGCTGAGCAGCGTGACCAGCACCTCCTGGTCGGCGTCCCCCTGGGCGTAGGTGAGGCTCAGGTCGAGCTGCTTGCCGCCCGGCCCGTAGCCCGCCTCCTTGAGCAGCGCCTCCGCGCCCGCGAGGTCCTGCTTGGGGGTCTGCCCCGAGGTGAAGCCGAGCAGTCCCTCGGGAACGAGGCCGCTGGCCGCGACTCCGGCCCCCTTCAGCGCGGCGACCAGGCCGTCGTAGTCGATCGCCTTCTGCACGGCCTGGCGGAGCCGCACGTCCTTCAGCGGGCCGTTAGCCGTGTTGAACAACGTGAGCAGGTTCTGGAACGACGGCGTTTGCGAGGTCTGGACGCTCGGGGTGCCGCTCGCCTGGGCGTAGAGCTGCGGGTTGAGCCGCTCGACGAAGCTCACCTCGCCGCGCTGCAGGAGCTGCCACGCGGTCGTGAGCTCCGGGGTCACCCGATAGGCGATCTTCTTGTAGTGGGCGCCGTCCCAGCCGCCCCAGTAGCCGTCGAAGGCCTTCAGCGTGAGCTCGGTCTCCTGCCCCTTCTGCCACGTGTCGATGGTGTACGGCCCGGAGCCGGCGTCGTGGCCCTCACCGAACCACTTCTTCAGGTCGTCGGAGGTGGCCGAGGTGTCGTAGACGTACGACGCGAACCCGGCCGACGCGACCAGGTCGAGCGCGGTCGGATACTTGAG
This sequence comes from Planotetraspora sp. GP83, assembly GCF_041262585.1. Taxonomy (NCBI): domain Bacteria; kingdom Bacillati; phylum Actinomycetota; class Actinomycetes; order Streptosporangiales; family Streptosporangiaceae; genus Planotetraspora; species Planotetraspora sp. GP83. The sequence goes on from NZ_JBGCBZ010000029.1 coordinate 15,800, forward strand.
CGTGAAGACCAGTGTCGCGGGGTCCTTGGCCTCGATCTTGTCGACCGCACCCCAGATGTACGCCGCCCCCTCGCCGATCTTCATGGTCCGCTCGATGGAGGCCTTCGCCGCGGCGGCGTCGACGGGCTTGCCGGTGTGGAACTTCGCCCCCGAGCGCAGGGTGAACGTCCAGGTCTTGCCGTCGGGCGAGGACGTCCAGGAGGTCGCCAGCCGGGGCTCGGCCTTCTTGGTCTGCGGGTTGTAACGGGTCAGCGACTCGTAGACGTTCTGCATCGCGATGATCTCGTTGGAGTACGAGCTCGCGGGGTCCCAGTCGGTGACGACGTCGAGGTTGGGGACGTAGACGAAGGTCGCGTCAGTGGTGCCCGCCGAGGACGTGCCCGGTTGGGGGGAGCCTTCGGCGCCGCGAACCTTTCCGCCCGCGCACGCCGCGGCGGTCAGGGCCACGGCCGTCACGGCTCCCGCCGCGAGCAGACGCTTGTGCCAGCGCATGTATGGGGGGTTCCTTTCGTATCCACCGGCCTACCGGGCGAGGGGACCGGCGGCCTTGACGTGCAGGCGAACAGCGGGCTCAGGTAGGTAGCTGAGAGGGATCTCGCTGAGCTCCACGATCTGGACCGACGCGGGGTCGGCCCCGGCGGCGACGGCCCTGGCGGCCGCCTCCTCCTTGGCTCTTTCGATCAATGTAGCCCTGCCGGTTTCGCCGTTGACGGCTGGCACGATCGTTTCGAGCCTGCCGCTGGCGAACGCGATCGCCGCGCCCACCGCGTTGGCGACCTCCGCGTGCGCGGGCCGGATGACCTCGCCCGCCCCGGGGATGTCTCCCGCCAGGAGGAACGCGCCGCCGCCCACGGCGATGAGGGGCCGGTCCGCCTTGCCGAGCGCCACCCGGTCCACCGCGTCGGCGACCTGCTCGTCGGCGTTTCGTACGGCTCGCGCCAGCCGCTCGCGCCATTCGTCCGGCACGCCGTGGGCGCCCACGGACCCCCTCCCGGCGGCCACGGCGGCGTCGGTCATGGTGGGCGTCGAGCCGCCGAAGACCAGGGCCTCCCGGCCGATCCGGTAACCGACCGACCGCGGCTCCTCGCCCACCACCGTTCCGCCGCCGAGGGCGATGGACAGGATGTCGGGCATCCGGAAGTTGGTCGTCACGCCGCCGATCTCCACGGCCGCGGCCGACTCCCGGGGGAACCCGCCCACGAGCACGCCGAGGTCCGTGGAGGTGCCGCCCACGTCGGCGACGATGGCGTCCTCCACGCCGGACAGGTACGCCGCGCCCCGCAGGGAGTTGGCCGGTCCCGAGCCGATCGTGAGGACGGGATAGCGGGCGGCGTAGTCCACGGCCATCAGCGTGCCGTCGTTCTGGGCGAAGAACGTCTCGACCTTGAGGCCCCTCGATTCGAGGGCGCTCCGGAGAGCCGTGGTGACGTCGCGGGCCACGCCGTACAGGGCGGCGTTGAGGACCGTGGCGTTCTCCCGCTCCAGCAGTCCGAGCGAGCCGATCTCGTGGCTGAGGCTCACCGCCACGTCCCCGAGCTCGCCGCGGACGATCTCGGCGACCCGGTTCTCCTGGTCCGCGCTCGCCGGGCTGAACACCCCGGTGACGGCGACGGCGTCGGCCTCGACGCCGGAGAGGAACCGCTTGACGGCGTCCACGTCGAGCGGGGCGATCTCGCGGCCGTCGACGAAGTGGCCGCCGCGCACGATGGCCGCCCCCGCCGCCACGGCCTTCTTCAGGTCGTCCGGCCACTCGCTCAGCGGAGGTACGGAGGTCGTCGCCGGGGCGCCGAGCCGGAGCACGGCGACCCGGCCGAGCGCGCGGCGCTCCAGGATGGCGTTGGTCGCGTGGGTGGTGCCGAGCATGACCCGGCGAACCCTGCCGGGCTCGTCGAGCTCGGCCAGCACGGCGTCGAGCGCGGCCCGCAGGCCCTCCGTCACGTCGGGGCTGGTGGGCCGCTTGGCCTTGGCGACGACGCGGTCGGCGTCGTCGAGCACCACGGCGTCGGTGTTCGTCCCGCCCACGTCGATGCCGACGCGCAGACCACCTTGGCGGTCGCTCATGACGCGATCTTCTCGACGGGGAGGTAGTCGAGGTCGTAGCCGAAGGCCCGCGGCCCGGCCGTCTCCAGGCCCTTGGGCGTACGCCACAGGGGGTCGCACGGCCAGGCGAGCACGGTCACCCGCTGGCCGTAGCGCAGGCCCTCGGTCTGGACGGCCGTCGCCGTCTGGGTGTCCACCACCGTGATCAAATCCGGCACCATCGCTCTCACCCGGCCGTCCTCGACGGCGACCAGGTTCTCGTTCTGAATTTCCAAGGTGAGCGTCCTGCCGCGGTCGTCACCGGTTCCCTCGATCGTCACGGTCCCCCGGACGAAGCCGCCCGTGGTCCGCCGCTCCAGGTCCGTGAGCTTCCCGGTGACCAGCCGTACGGCGCCGACCTCCTCCTGGAGGGCCGCGAGCGGGTCCTGCGCGCCCTCGGTGGCCCGGCCGATGGCGATCGCCCGGGTCACGGTGCCCTCGATCACCGCGCCCTCGCACTCGCGCGCCGTGAGAACGTAGTCGGCCATCAACGCGCTCGATCCCGAGGCCACGCAGACGGCGCGGGCGATCTGCTCCGACCACAGCCCGTCGACCGGGCGGATCGTCACGACGTTGCCGGCGACGTCGGACATGATGACGAGGTTCGCCGGGATTCCGGCGACGTACATCGACACCATCTGGACCTCGGGGAACGCCCGGCCCATCGCGTCGGCGTCGAGCAGGGGCAGGCCGAGCCGGGCCGCCCAGGCCACGGGCGCCACGCCGTTGGCCCCGCCGATCTCGGACGACATCACGGCCGCCGGAGCCCGGCCGAAGATCCGCTCGATCTCCTCGCGGATCCGGACGGGCTCGTCCTCGGAGTGGATCATCTCGTGGCTGACCGTCGGGGCGCCGATCCCGGAGAGCGGCAGGACGAGGGCGTCGCCTGGCAGGTCCCGGAGGCCGACGACCGGAACCTCGCCGTGCTCCCGGATGGCCCGCCGCGCGGCCAGGGCTCCGGCGCGGACGTCTCCGCCGCCGCCGGTCCCGAGCACGGCGCAGCCTCGGGCCAGGGCGGAGACGTCATCCAGTGAAATGCGGGCCTGCATGGCCAGAGCCTTCACCACTGACCTGCGCGCGCTCAATGTCACCCTTCAACACATGTCCGACATTTGTTGTCGTACCACGACAAAAGCCGAACAACTGGCGAATCAGAGAAAATCAAAAGGCCCGGAGGAGATCCTCCGGGCCTTTTGATCAGGGCCTTCTCTGAGTAGCGGGGACAGGATTTGAACCTGCGACCTCTGGGTTATGAGCCCAGCGAGCTACCGAACTGCTCCACCCCGCGTCGGTGTGTATGTCTTAACCATAGCCGCTCCGGGGGATCAGCCGCAAATCGATTGCCGGAACGACGAAGGCCCCGGCCTTCCGGTTTCCCGGACGGCCAGGGCCTTCATTCAGTAGCGGGGACAGGATTTGAACCTGCGACCTCTGGGTTATGAGCCCAGCGAGCTACCGAGCTGCTCCACCCCGCGTCGGTATGTGTAGAGGTTATCCGGCATGCGCGCCGGAGGCAAATCAGCCACCGGATGCGGGAACCCCGCGCTCGGGCGAGCACGGGGTTCCGGGGCGTTCCCGCGACGATTCAGCCGGTCGGCGTGGGACTCGGGCTCGGGCTCACGCTCGGGCTCGCGGAGGCCGAAGGCGGCGTGGACGTGGCCGGCTGCTGGCCCTGGAGCCTGTTCAGCTCGTCCAGCGCCTGCTTGAGCGCCGCCTGCGCCTTGCCGTACGCGCCCCAGTCGACCGGGTTGGACGCCAGCGCCTTCTGGGCGTCCGCGTACGCGCTCTGGGCCTTCGCGACGATCGCCGCCAGCGCGGCGTTGGCGGGGGGATTCTGCCCGGGATTGACCGGGCTGACGGGAGGCGCCGGTCCCGTGCCGAAGACCTGGCTCAGCGCGTCCTTGAGGGTGTCGGCCGAGCCCACCTTGTCGCCGAACATGACCAGCACGCGGCGGAGGATGGGGTACGGCTCCTGCCCCGCCCCGGCGGCCGTCTGCACGTACACCGGCTCGACGTAGACCAGCCCTCCGGCGAACGGAAGGGTCAGCAGGTTGCCGTACAGGATCTGGGCCTTGCCGAGACCGAGGATGTTGAGCTCGCCGGAGAACCGGTTGGTGAAGGTGTTCTGCACCTGGCCGGGCCCGGAGATCGTCGTGCTCGCCGGCATGCGGAGGATCTGCAGCTTGCCGTACCCGTCGCCAGGCGTGGCGTCGACCGCCATGAACGCCGCGAGGTTCGGCCCCTGCCGCGGCACGAACGTGGTCGTCAGCGAGAACGACGACGACTGCGCGCCGGGCATCTTGACCGACAGGAAGTACGGCGGCTGCTTGACGTTCTTCTCACCCGACGATGGGTCGTCCGGGACGTTCCAGAAGTCCTGGCCGCTGTAGAACGACCGCGCGTCCGTGATGTGGTAGCGGGACAGGACGTCACGCTGCACCTTGAACAGGTCTTCGGGGTAGCGCAGGTGCTGCTTCAGCTCCGCGCTCATCTTGTCCTTCGACTGGACGATGCCGGGGAACGCCTTCTCCCATGCCTTCAGGATCGGGTCGGTGGAGTCCCACTCGTAGAGCGTCACGGTGCCGTCGTAGGCGTCCACCGTGGCCTTGACCGAGTTGCGGATGTAGTTGATCTGGTCCCGGGGCGGCGGCGTGATCGCCCTGGGGTCCGTCGCGGTGTCCCGGATCATGTCCGAGAAGCTCTTGCTCTGCGAGTAGGGGTACTCGTTCGCGGTCGTGTAGGCGTCGATGATCCAGACGATCCGCCCGTTCACGATCGCGGGGTAGGGGTCGGAGTCGAGGTTGAGGAAGGGCGCCACCTTGGCGACCCGCTCCGCGGGCTCCCGGTCGTACAGGATGCGGGACTGGTCGTTGATGTCGCCCGACAGCAGCAGGTTCTTCTCGCCGTACTTCACGGCGTAGAGCAGCCGGTTGAAGAAGGAGGCGAGGGGCACGCCGCCCTTGCCGGTGTAGGTCGTGTTCTGCTGCCCCGTCCCGCTGCTCTCGGGGTAGTCGAGCTCCTGCGGCTTGTTGGGCGAGCCTCCGGCGATGACGTAATCGGTGCCGCGCTCTCCGAAGTAGACGCGGGGCTCCTTGAGTCCCGTGGCCGTCACCAGAGGGCCGGTGACCGGCATGTCCTTGGCATCGAAGTTGGGCAGGCCCTCGGTGTCCACCTCGTTGCCGGGGGCGGCGACGAACCCGTATCCGTGGGTGTAGACCAGGTGCCGGTTGATCCAGTTGTCCTGCTCGGTGGGCGGCACGGTGAGCTCGCGCACGGCCACGATGTGGTCACGGACGTTCCCGTCCTGGGCCTTGTACCGGTCGACGTCCAGCGGGTCGGCGAAGTCGTAGAAGCCGCGGATGCGCTGCTTCTGCTGGAAGGTCTTGGCCACCAGCACCGGATCGAGCAGGCGGACGCCGGAGACGGTGTCGTCGTTGGCCGCCTGGCCCTGCTGGGGTGTGCCCTGCGCCTGGTAGGCCACGACCCCGGCGTCCGCGACGCCGTACGCCTTACGGGTCTCCGCGATGTTCCGCGCGATGTACGGCTCTTCCTTGCCCTGCTGGTTCGGCCTGACCTGGAACTGCTCGACCAGAGCGGGATAGACGCTGCCGATGAGGATCGCCGAGAGGACCAGCAGCCCGAACGCGACACCCGGCCACATCCCGCCCGGCCGGATGACGCCCGCGAAGAAGATCAGCGCGCAGATCAGCGCGATGACCGCCAGGATGCCCTTCGCGGGGAGCACCGCGCTGACGTCGGTGTAGGAGGCGCCGTGCACGAAGCCGCGGGTGGAGAACACCAGCTCATAGCGGTCGAGCCAGTAGGCCAGCGCCTTGAGCAGGACGAACACGCCCAGCAGCACGGAAAGGTGAGCGCGGGCCGCCCGCGACGCCTGCACCCCGCCCGGCGACTGGATCCGGAACCCGCCGTAGAGGTAATGGACGACCGCCGCCGCGATGATCGACAGGATGACGGCCGTGAACAGGAAGTTCAGCACCATCCGGATGAACGGAAAGGTGAACATGAAGAACGACACGTCGATGCCGAACTGCGGGTCCTTCTGCCCGAACGGCGTGGCGTTCGCGAACAGCAGCCAGGTCTTCCACTGTCCCGCGACCGACGATCCCGTGAACAGGGCCAGGATGCCCATGCCGATCAGGAACACCAGCCGCCGGTGCGGGTCGACCGCGACGCGGTAGCGGTCCGCGCCCTGCGGGCCGCCGAACATCCCCGGGCCGAACATCGGCCGCATCCGGTGCGCCAGCACCATGTTGCCGCCCACGATGCCCACCATGAGAAGGGCGCCCACCAGGAACAGCAGCACCTGGGTGACAAGCATCTTGGAGAACACCGACGAGAAGTCCACCGAGTCGTACCAAAGGTAATCGGTGAAGATCCCGGCGAAGATCAAAAGTAACACCACGACCGTCACGACGGCGATCGTGACGGGAATCAGTAGTCGCGGCCTTCGGGGCAAGCGCATCGCCCGTCCGGCTCCGGGGCTCCGGAAGCTCAACGCCAACCCCTTGTCTCAGAGCAACGGTCCGTGCCTGGCAACCTACACCGCGAAAAGCGCGGTCGTGATCCAGAAGCCGGTCTCCCTCAGGCTAGCTCGCGGGGCAGGCGGGCACGTCGCCGGAGCCGGTCCGCAGCGCGTCCATCGCCTTGACCGCGCCTTCGAGCGTCTCGACCTTGACCAGGCGAAGCCCTTTGGGGACGGCCCGCACGGCGTCCGCGCAGTTGCCGGAGGGCGTGAGGAAGATCGTCGCCCCGGCGCTCCGCGCGCCGACCATCTTCTGCTCGATTCCGCCGATGGGCCCGACGTTGCCGTTGGGGTCGATGGTCCCCGTGCCCGCGACCGACTTCCCTCCGGTGATCCCGCCCGGCGTCAGCTTGTCGTAGATCCCCAGAGAGAACATCAGCCCGGCGCTCGGCCCGCCGACCTGGCCCACGCTGATGTCGACCTTGAACGGGAACTTGTACGCCGACTGCATCCGCACGCCCACCAGGGCCTTGCCCTCGTCGGACCTGGCCGTGGTGATCGTGACGTCGGTGGAGGCCGTCCCGCGCTTCACTGTGAACCGGACCGGCTCACCCGGCTTGTGCTTCTGTACGGCTGCCGCGACCGATTCCAGCTCGGCGACCGGTGTGCCGTCGACGGCCGTGATCTCGTCCCCCGGTTTGAGCTTTCCGTCGGCGGGCTGCCCCTTGTCGGTCTCCGCCACGGAGACCGCCTTCTGGATGGGGATCTTCAACGCGTTCAGCGCCGCGGCGGTCGCCGACTGCTGGGAGTCGGTCATCTCCTGGGTGTTCTGCTCCTCGACCTCTTTTAACGTCGAGGTCTTCGGGAAGATCGCCTCTTCGGGGACGACCGCGACGGTCGGGTCCACCCAGCCGCGCAGCGCGGTCAGCAGGTCGAGGCGGTTGTCCGGGCCGCCCTGGTAGGCGACGGTTACGAGGCTCAGCTTGCCCTCGGTCGGGTAGGTCTGGTGTCCCGAGATGCTGATCACCGGCTTGCCCTTGACGTCCCCGATCGTGTTCTCGGTGGGCCCCGGGCTCAGCACGACGTACGGCACGGGCAGCACGGCGCTGATGAGCGCCAGCGTGAGCGCGAGGAAACCCGCCACCAACAGGGTCAGAGCGCGTCGGGACATGAAGGAACTCTATGCGGTCCCCCGGGACCCTAACCGCAGGCGCCGACCCACTCGGCGTCGCCGTCGGCGAACACCTGGTGCTTCCAGATCGGAACCTCGTCCTTGAGATCGTCGATCAGCTTCCGGCAGGCCTCGAACGCCTCGCCCCGATGGGGGCACGCGACCGCCACGACGACCGCGATGTCGCCCAGCCGAAGGTCGCCGACTCTGTGCACGGCCGCGAGCGCCGTCACCGGGTAGTCGCCCGCGACCTTCTCCGCCACCTGGCGGAGCACCTCCCCGGCCGATGGATGGGCCGAATAGGACAGGAGCGTCACCGGTCTGCCGTGATCCTGCTCGCGCACGGTCCCGACGAAGACGGCCGTGCCCCCCGCCGCGTGATCCCCGACGGCGCCCAGCACCTCGTCCACGGACAGCGGAGTGTCCCGAATCCCCAGCAACCGGATGACATCCACCCCCCGAGAGTAATATGCGCGCCCTTCCCGCAACTCCGCGACATTGCCCTACCGAAGATCGCCCCTTCTGTGGCCAACCGGTGTGCGAGGGGGCGCGGCCGTGTCTGGACTGAATCAAACACGCCGTTTGCGGCGGGCGACGCGGACGATGGCGGCGGTGCCGATGACGGCCACGGTGGCACCCGCGGCGGTGATCGTGGCCTCCTTGCCGGACAGGCGGCGGCCGACGACGGCGTGCTTGCCCTCGCTCAGCTCCAGCAACTCCTGCAGGGCGGCGGCGTTCGTCCAGCTCGGTTTCCAGCCGGCCTCGCGGAGGGAGGCGCAGTCGACGACCCATGGATAGACGACATAGTGCAGGTCGGTCGCGGGGGCGGGGGTGATGCCGAGCCGGTGCAGGCGCTGCGCGGTGCCGAAGGTCAGCCCGGCGGGCAGCTCGAAGCGGCGCAGCCCGGAGATCTCCTCGACCTGGTCCATCTCCAGCCAGCCGTCGGAGCCGACGGCGACCACGCCCGTCACCTGGCCGAGCGCGGCGAGCTCCAGCGCGGACACCAGGTCCTCCACGTGGCAGAACTGCCATCGCGGCAGGCAGCCCTTGACCACGAGCAGCCGGGGAGCCTCGAAGTGGCGGGTGACGACGGTGTCGATGCCCTGCCCCACCAGGGCGGCGGGGCGCAGGACGGTCACTTCGAGACCGGGGTGCGAGCGCAGCGAGCGCCGGACCAGCGCCTCGGTCTCCAGGTAGTCCCCGACCACGCCGGTGTCGGGCTCCGCCGCGACGGGCGCGTCCTCGGGCAGCGGCACCGCGTTGTCGGCGGCCGCGCCGTACACCATCGCGCTGGTGACGAGCACGACCCGGCGGACGCGCGCGGCCGCGCAGGCGGTGAGGACGGTCTGGGCGGCCCGGAGGTTGTAGCGGCGGCGCTCGGCCGCGTCGGAGTTCAGCGAGTCATTCGTCCCAAGATGGACCAGAACATCCACATCTGAGATCCGGTTCGCCAAGAGCGGATCACGGATGTCAAGGACGCGCCAGGTGACGTCCGGGACGTCGCCGCGGTGGTCGTCGATGGCCACGACTCGGCGGAAATCCGCAGACGAGGCCACTTTCGCGAGGAACGCCCTGCCGATTCCAGAGGCGGCGCCGGTGACGGCGACGACGGGCGGACGAAGGCGTTTCGAGGTAGGCACGAGGTCCTCACTTTGCACTGACCCGCCCCACGGCGGATAACGTGGCGGATGTGGACTCCTCCATCCTGCACGAGGTGGCGCGGTGACTGACCTGCCAGGTCGCGAAAACGACCCCAACGAGAATCCGTTCGCCATGTTCGGCAGCCCGGAGCAGATAGCCGCGGCCATGCGGCAGTTCGCGGACATGCTGTCCGCCTCGCCGGACGCCGGACCCGTCAACTGGGACATGGCGAAGAACATCGCCCGGCACGCCGTGGCCGCCGAGGGCGACCCGAGCGTCATGGAGGGCGAGCGACGCCAGATCGTCGAGGCGCTCAACCTCGCCGATCTGTGGCTGAACGAGGTGACGGCGCTCCCGAGCGGCGTGGTGAACCCGCAGGCGTGGAGCCGGTCGGAGTGGATCGAGAAGACCGTCCCGGTCTGGAAACAGCTGTGCGATCCGGTCGCCAACCAGATGGTCGAGACCATGGGCGGCACGCTGGGCGCGGCCGGGCTGCCACCCGAGGCGCAGGCCATGGCCGGGCCGCTCATGGGCATGCTGAAGCAGATGGGCGGCATGATGGTCGGCCAGCAGATCGGCCAGGCCATCGGCTCGCTCGCGCGGGAGGTGGTCGGCTCCTCCGACATCGGCCTGCCGCTCTCGGACACGGCCGCGCTGCTGCCCGGCGGGATCGCCACGTTCAGCGAGGGCCTGGAGACGCCGTCCGAGGAGATCAGGCTTTACCTGGCTCTGCGCGAGGCGGCGCACCACCGGCTGTTCCAGCACGTCCCGTGGCTGCGGGCGCATCTGCTCGGCGCCGTCGAGGAGTACGCCAGGGGGATCACCGTGGACGTCTCCGCCCTGGAGGAGAAGCTCCAGGGGCTGGACATCGGCAACCCGGCGCAGATCCAGGAGGTCCTCGGCGGGGGCGAACTGCTCAAGCCCGAGGAGACCGAGCAGCAGAGGGCCGCGCTGAGCCGTCTGGAGACCGCGCTCGCGCTGGTCGAGGGCTGGGTCGCGACGGTGGTCGACTCGGCCGCCGACGGCAAGCTGCCGTCCTCCGCCGCCCTGGCCGAGACCGTACGGCGCCGCCGCGCGACGGGTGGACCCGCTGAGCGGACCTTCGCCACGCTGGTCGGCCTGGAGTTGCGTCCAAGGAGGCTCCGCGAGGCCGCCGCGCTGTGGAAGGCGCTCGGCGACGAGCGCGGGATCGACGGCAGGGACGCCGTGTGGAACCACCCCGACCTGATGCCGACGGCGGACGACCTGAACAACCCGGAGTCGTTCGTCAAGGGCGAGGCCGAGCTGGACCTGTCCGCCCTTCAGGAGCCCAAGGACGACACAGGCCCTTGATTTCCATATCGTGATCACGTGCTTTCCATGTCGTGATCGCGGATCTCCATGTCGTGATCATGCACGGGTTCCCGCATGGCGGCTCTGATGTGCGACTTCGCGGTTCGCGATCTGGCACTGGCGCAATATGCATGATCACGGATGACATCCGTACAGCTCAGTACGCACGTACGGGAATCCGTGCGATCACGCGGTTGCATTGGAGCAGGACAAGGCGCCACCGCGGGAAACCGGGCATGATCACGGCAAGGGGACGGCGGGGGTTGGGTAGGCTGCCGCGGTGAGCCTGCATCGTGACGCGCAAGCCGTGCTGACCGGGTGGTCGGCGCCGACGGCCGACGAGGAGCTGCTCCGCAAGGAGTTCCTGGACCACCTGCACGCCTATGACGACGCCATGTCACGTGAATGCGTGCCGGGCCATCTGACGGCGACGACGGCCGTGCTGTCGCACGACGGCGCGCGGGTGCTGCTGACCCTGCATCCCAAGGCGGGCATGTGGCTCCCGATGGGCGGCCATTGCGAGAGTGACGATCTCTCGCTTTTCCAGGCCGCCCTGCGGGAGGCGACGGAGGAGTCCGGCATCCCAGGTCTCGTGCTGCTGGACGGTCCGCTCGCCCTGGACCGGCACAAGGTCTGGTGTCACCCTCCGCACAGCTGGCACCTCGACGTCGAGTACGGCGCGGTCGCCCCGGCCGGAGCCGAGGCCGTGATCAGCGACGAGTCGCTCGACCTGCGCTGGTTCGCCATCGAGGAGATCCCCGAGCTGAGCGACGAGGCGACCCGCCGGCTTGCCCGGCGAGCCCGGGAACGCCTGCACGCCGGCTGACCGCGCATGGCGCCTCGGCCCCATCGTCACCGTACGGCCGGGGGCCGGGGCCTGCACATGATCTGCACATATGTCTTACGTCCCCTTTCATCTTCGCCGGTTAGGGTCGGCCCCATGACGAAGGTCGACGTAGGCGGGGTGGTCACGACTCCTCGGCGACGGCGTCGGCGGGTGCCCGCCGCGCTCGCGTGGGTGGCCGTCACACCGTTCGTGGTGTGGGCCGTGGCACGGCTGGCGGGGCTCGACCGCTGGCCGGTCATCGTCGAGCTCATGACCGGCACGCCCTACGTCGCGGCCGCCTCACTGGGTGCGGCGCTGATCGCGGTGGCGTCTCGCAACCGGGCCGCCATCGCCGTGGCCGTGGTCACGTCCGTCATCATGGCCTGTGTGGTGCTGCCGCGGGCGTTCGGCTCCACGCCGACGGCCACCGGCCCGACGCTGAAGATCCTCACGAGCAACCTGCTCTTCGGGAACGGCGACGCCCAGACCGTGGTCGACCTGGTGCGGCGCCTCGGCCCGGACGTCCTCACCACCCAGGAGCTCACTCCCGCCGAGGTCGAGGCCCTGAAAGCGGCCGGTCTGAGCACGCTTCTGCCGTACGAGCACGTGGAGGCGGGTGAAGGCCCCTCAGGCAGCGGGATCTTCTCGCGTTATCCGCTCACCGAGCTGCCGGACTTCGCACCCAGCGGAGGCCACAACATGCCGTCTGCCCGGTTCACCCTGCCGACCGGGCAGGTCGTCGAGATCGTCGATGTCCACACCCTCGCGCCTCTGGGGCCGGACGTCGCGACCTGGCAGGCGGACCTCAAGTCGCTTCCTTCGCCGGCCGGCGGCGTGATCCGGATCCTGGCGGGCGACTTCAACGCCAGCCTCGACCACTCCGCGCTCCGGGACGTGCTCTCTCGGGGATACGCGGACGCCGCCGACGCGACCGGGACCGGTCTGAACACGACCTGGCCCGCCAACAGGCGGCTCCCCCCGCTGATCACCATCGACCACGTGCTGTACGACCAGCGGGCGTCGGCCCTGAGCACCAGCGTGCACGCCGTGCCCCGAACAGACCACCGCGCCCTGTTCGCCGAGCTCCGCCTGGCCGTGAAGCCCTAGCTGAGGAGGGCGCGGGTGTTGTCCCAGCCTTCGAGGCCGGGATCGAGGCGGGAGATGTCGGCCGGTTTCCTGAGGCGGTGCCAGCCGGGGCCGGTGGCGACCATGCGAGGCCCCGGGGCCTGACGGCGCAGCCGTGCGACCAGGTCGGGCTCGTCGAAGTCGGGAGCCGCCCAGTCCGGGAACGGCAGGCGCGCCGCGATGGCCACCGCTCCCCCGCCTTCGGCCTGGCAGACGGTGATCTCGGCCCGGCCCAGCTCCCGGAAGAGCTTCCCGATCAGCAGAGGCGGCAGGTCCGGCGCGTCGGCGCTGATCACCACGCCCTCGGTTCCGTACGGGAGGGCCGCGAATGCCGCGGAAGGGGAGCCGATGGACAGCACGGGTGTGCCGGGCCAGGCGATCGCGTCGAGCCCCGGCACCCCGGCGGACAGGATCACGGGCTCGACCAGCTCCAGCCCGGCGGCCATCTCGTAGGTGTCCTCCGCCATGGCCAGCAGGAACTCGGCGGGATCGACGCCCGGGGGCGCGGCGTCGGCCATCGAGGGCGTGACCAGGACCGCGGCGATCCGGGTCAACACTCCTCCGGGGAGCCGCTGGCCGCCATGGAGAAGCCCTCGAGGAAGCCTCTGGCGCGTTCCGCCCGCGGGTAGCGCTCGACCAGGGCCCAGAACCTCGGGCCGTGACTCGGGACGAGCAAGTGGACCAGCTCGTGCATGATCACATAGTCTACGACCCAGGCGGGCATGCCCCGGAGCCGCGCGGAGAGCCTGATCGTTCCGTGGTCGGGCGTGCAGGAGCCCCACCTGTGAAGCTGGTTCTCGACCCAGCGCACGCTCGTGGGCGTGGCCCTGCCGTCCAGGTAGCGGTTCGACAGGTCCATCGCTCGATCGAGCAAGTCGTCGTCGCTCGGGCGCCTCCGTTGCTCCTTGGCGGCAAGCCGATCGAGCATGCGGCGCACCCACTGCTCCTCGTCGGTCGTGCTGAGACCGGCAGGGAGCAACACGATGGTTTTGTCGCCATCGCGGTACGCGGAAACGGTTCGCCGCCGACGTGCGCTCCGACGAACCTCGACTGTCTCGGGGGGCACATATGAAAGGTAGCCGACACGCGCGGATTTCCACAGGGGGTGGAACGCGTTCTCCCTGGTCAATCGAGCAAACGCGACCTTGCGGGCATGGAAACTCCGCCGTCCCCCATGTTCAGCAGCCCCAATCACCCCGGTAATTATCCACAGCCCCCGGCATTCCGGCCCGCATGGGGGGCGATGTGTGCCAAGGTCTGGCGGCTATGAGACCACGCCTGAAGCCCGTCCTGCGCCGCGTGGAGCGGGACGGCCAGACCCTGCAGCTCGGCGTCCACCCCCACCGCGCCGTGGTGCTGACCGGCCTGGAGCCGGCCGTACGCCGGCTGATCGACAGCCTGGACGGCACCCGCACCCTGGAGCAGGCCGTGGCCGAGAGCGATCTCGACGATTCGGCGGCACGCGAGGTGATCGCCCTCCTGGTGGCGCGCGGCGTGATCGACGACGCGGCGGTCCGGCCGCGCCCGCTCGCGAACCTCACCATGGCGGAGCGGGAACGGCTCCGCCCCGACCTGGACAGGCTCTCGCTGACCTCGGCGGACGGCGGCATGGGGACGCTGGAGCGCAGGAGGGCCGCCCGGGTCCGGATCTACGGCGCGGGCCGGGTGGGCGCCCAGGTCGCCGTCCTGCTGGCCGCCTCGGGCGTCGGCCACATCTGCGTCGTCGATCCCGGCGAGGCCCGGCCGGAAGACGTGGTGCCGGGCGGGCTCGGCTACGCGGATGTGGGTACGGCCCGCGAGGAGGGGGCGGTCGCCGCCGCCCGCGTGATCGCCCCCAGCGTCAACGCCTGGACGGGCCGGACCGCGTCGCGGCTGAGCGACGGCGCGTCCCGGCCTGATCTGGTGGTCCTGGCTCCGGTGGGCCCGCTCGACTCCGTGCTGGTCCACGAGATCGGCACGGAGCGGATCCCGCATCTGCTGGCGACGGCCTTCGAGGGCTGCGGCTCGGTCGGCCCCCTCGTGATCCCAGGCGCGACGCCGTGCCTCCACTGCCTGGATCTCACCCGGCGCGATCGCGACCCCTCCTGGCCGGCCGTCAGCGCCCGGCTCGGCGGCTACCCGGTGGGGGAGATCGCGTGCGACACGACACTGTCTTCGCTGGTCGCGGCGCAGACGGCCGGACACGCGCTCACCTACCTCGACGGAGGCGGTGTGACGAACGGCACACTCGACCTGATGCCCGACTGGCGTTGGCGTCACCGCTCCTGGGAGCGCCATCCGCACTGTCCTTGTAGTCGAAACGACCTGACTTCGCTAACAATGGTCACGTGAGCGACCTTCCCCATCGTGCGGTGACCCGTTCGGCCAAGCTGGCCACGCTCCCCCTCGGGTTCGCCGGCCGTACCGCACTTGGCCTGGGAAGACGGCTCGGCGGCGCGTCCGCGGAGATCGTCGCGCAGGAGATACAGCAGCGCACCGCCGAGCAGATCTTCAAGGTCCTCGGCGAGCTGAAGGGCGGGGCGATGAAGCTCGGCCAGGCGCTGTCCATCTTCGAGGCGGCCCTTCCGCCCGAGATCGCGGGGCCGTACCGGGCGACGCTGACCAAGCTTCAGGACGCCGCGCCGCCGCTTCCGGCGACCGCCGTTCACAGGGTCCTCGCAGAGCAACTCGGCGAGGACTGGCGGGAGAACTTCGTCGAGTTCGAGGACAGGCCCACCGCGGCGGCCTCCATCGGGCAGGTCCACAGAGCGATCTGGCACGACGGACGCGTGGTGGCCGTGAAGATCCAGTACCCCGGCGCGGGAAAGGCGCTGATCTCGGACTTCAACCAGCTCTCCCGGCTGGGCAGACTCTTCGGGGCGCTGCTGCCGGGACTGGACATCAAGCCGGTCCTGAACGAGCTGAAGGAGCGGGTGGCCGAGGAGCTCGACTACTTCAAGGAGGCCGAGGCCCAGCACGCGTTCGCCCAGGAGTTCAGGAACGATCCAGACTTCTTCGTGCCCGATGTCATCGCGGCCAACGAGCAGATCCTGGTCACCGAGTGGATGACGGGCACCCCGCTGTCGAAGATCATCACCGACGGCGCCAAGGAGGAGCGTGACCGGGCCGGCCTCCAGCTCGTCCGCTTCCTCTTCTGCTCCCCGGCCCGCGTGGGCCTGCTGCACGCCGACCCTCACCCCGGCAACTTCCGGGTCATGGAGGACGGCCGGCTGGGCGTGCTGGACTTCGGGGCGGTCAACCGGCTGCCGGACGGCTATCCCCCTGTGTTCGGCACCCTGACCAGGATCTTCAACCAGGGAGACATGGAGACGGTCGTCCAGGGACTGCGCGCGGAAGGCTTCATCCGGCCGCACATCGAGGTCGACGTCGACGCGCTGCGCGCGTTCCTCGCCCCCTACGTCGAGCCCACCCGGGTGGAGGAGTTCACCTTCAGCCGGGACTGGCTGCGGCACCAGGCGGCGACCGTCGCCGACCTCCGGCCGAACAACGTGGTCCGCCACCTCAACCTGCCCGCGTCATACGTGCTGATTCACCGTGTCCACGCCGCCGGGGTCGGCGTGCTGTGCCAGCTCGGCACCACCGCCCGGTTCCGCGACGAGGTCGTCCGCTGGGTCCCGGGCTTCGGCGACGACCCCGGCGACCCCGAGGACACCCCCCTCGCCGTAGTCTGACCCCCTGTAGAAAACTTCTTTGCGTGTCGGACCGATCCCGTAGAGTAACCATCATGGTCACCCCCGAGGAGATCCACGCTCGCCAGGACCTGTGGATCAACATGCCTGCAACGCAATGTCGCACTCATCCAGCAGGACATGTCACAGGCGACAGCCAGCATCGATGTAATGACGGATTATGTCGCGGGCCTCACCGTCAGCGTCGCGAACCTAACAAAGGACGCAAACGAGACAAGCGGTCGACTGGACGGAGTCGGGAAACGAATGGACGGAGTCGATAAACGGCTGGACGGAGTCGATAAACGGCTGGTGGACATCAACGCCACACTCAATGAGGTGCTGCGGCGGTTGCCGGCACCGAGCCCGAGCTGACGCGACGCCGGGAGCGTACGACGAAAGGCCCGGGCCGTTGGGACCGGGCCTTTCGCAGGTGGGTCGTCACTCGCTCATGACGCTGCCGTCATGGGCGATTCACGCGGTTTCGTCATACGCGCGAGAGCGCGTAGCGGAGGCGCTCGGAGGCTCGCTCGACCTGCCGGCGCGCTTTCCGCACGCTCCTGATCCGGCTGGCGAGTCGCTCCTGCTCCGCCTCTCGGTGGAGGTTCCGTATTCGCTCGTCGACCAGTTCGTGATGCGGATACAGGGAGGTCGCCGGGGAGATGGTCATTACAGGTGTCCTTTCAAGGTGGTGCGTAAGCGGTGGTTCAGGCAGCGACAGGGGACTTGCGGGGGCGTCCACGCGGACGCTTCCGGGGAACGACGGCCCCCCGCAGGATGAGCTCGCCGCCCCAGACGCCCCAGGGCTCCTCGCGCTCCAGCGCGCGGGCCAGGCAGGCCTTCTGGATCGGGCAGCCTCCGCAGAGCGCCTTGGCGAACTCCACGTCCTCCGGAGACTCGGCGAACCACAGGTCGGGCTCGGTACGACAGGGGATTTCGGCTTCGATCAGGTCCATGACCGGGGCCGCCATCTGCGTCACCTCTTCGAATGGGTTTGGTCGGTTTGTCCTCGTGGTGGCGGATTCGTGGCCGGAGAAACAAGAAGGCCGCGGATCCTGTTGGGGATCCGCGGCCTGGAGATGGAGACCGGTCAGGTTGTGACTGGTTCTCTCCAGGCATAATGCGGACCCCGCACTCCACCATTGGCGGTGTGGTTGGTCTGCTCATCGCCCATCGGCCGGTCCGTCAGGATCGGTCGGTAGGCGGGGATGCCGTAGCTGGCCACGTCGGCGAGGACGCCGAAGACAGCCGCGCCAGGCTCACTGACGATCAGCGCCTGGGCGCGGGCGGCCTTCGCACGCCGCAGTTTCGACTGCGTGACGACGGAGGCGGCGGCCGGGCATGCGGAAGCGAGCCACGGGGTGGCAAACATGATCGTGCTCTCCACAGGACTCACCTCCACTCGGAATGCGATGGCCGGACAGGACCATCCGGCTGACTTGATGAAGACCCTAAACTGATCCGCAGAACCGGGCAACCTATTTTCTACCTGCGATTTTCACGGCTTCGTGACATCTTTGCTGACGCGGATCATGCACTCCTGCACCACCGAGACCACGAGCTCGCCGGAGGGCGTGAACATCTCACCGCGGGCGAGACCGCGGGCGCCTCCCGACCACGGCGACTCCTGGGCGTAGAGCAGCCACTCGTCCGCGCGAAAGGGGCGGTGGAACCACATGGCGTGATCCAGGGACGCGCCGGTCACGTTGGACGAGCCCCACGCGAGCCCGTGCGCGAGCAGCACGGTGTCCACGAGCGTGAAGTCCGAGGCGTAGGCCGCCAGCACGACGTGCAGCAACGGGTCGTCGGGCAGGTCCGCGTCGTACCGGAACCACACGCTGTTCTCGGAGCTGATGAGGCTGGGGTCCTTCTGGGCCTCCCAGGGCAGCGCGTTCACGTACCGGGAGTCGACGGGGCGCGGCTTGGACAGCCAGTCGCGCCACATGGGGTCGTCGCCGACGACGCTTAACATGCGCTCGTGGAAGGTGGGCAGCGCCTCCGGAGCCGGGACCGACGGCATCGTCACCGCCTGGTGGGAGACACCCTCCTCCGTGATGTGGAACGACGCCGACATCGTGAAGATGGCCCTGCCGTGCTGGATGGCCACCACCCGCCGGGTCGTGAACGAGCGCCCGTCCCGGACCCGCTCGACGTTGAAGACGATCGGGATCGCCGGGTCGCCCGGCCTGATGAAGTAGGCGTGCAGGGAGTGGACCATACGGTCGGACGGCACCGTGCGGCCCGCTGCCACGAGGGCCTGCGCCGCGACCTGGCCGCCGAACACCCGCTGGAAGCGCTCCTCGGGGCTGCGTCCCCGGAAGATGTCGAGCTCGATCTGCTCCAGGTCGAGCAGATCCAGCAGCTCCTTGAGAGCCGAGTTCACGGGGGCCTCCATCAAGCGGGGGTTATTACTGACCAGTAACACTAGTCGCGGCGCGGCACAGGTCGAGCACCGCTTCGCCGTACCGGTCAAGTTTGACGCGTCCGATTCCGGCGATGGCGAGAAGGCCCTCCTCGGAGGTCGGCACGCGCTCCGCGATGGCCTGGAGGGTCACGTCGGTGAAGACCACGTAAGCGGGGACCTTCGCCTCCTTGGCGACGGCCGTACGCCAGGACTTGAGCTTCTCCAGCAGTTCCTCGTCGTAGTCGGCGGGACAGGTCGAGCAGCGGCCCAGCTTCTGCTCGGCGGCCGCGGCCAGCGTCCTGCCGCAGATCCGGCAGTGCAACGGCGCCGCGGGCTTCTTGCCGCCTCCGGCGGGCCGTTCCGTACGGCTCACGCTCGCGGTGCGCGGCGAGAGCCCGTCGAGGAACCGTGACGGACGGCGTGACCGGCGGCCGCCGGGAGAGCGGGCCAGCGCCCACGACAGGTGGAGGTGCTCGCGGGCCCGCGTGATGCCGACGTACAGCAGCCGGCGCTCCTCCTCGACCTGGTCGGGGGTCTCGGCGTAGATGATCGGAAGCATGCCCTCTGTGAGGCCGATGAGGAAGACGGCGTCCCACTCCAGGCCCTTGGCCGCGTGCAGCGAGGCGAGCGTCACACCCTCGACGGGCGGCGCGTGCTGCTCCATCGCCCGTCGCTCCAGCTCGGTGACGAAGCCCGCCAGGTTGGCGCCCTCTGTCGCCATGTCCTCGGCGAGATCGGCGAGCGCCTTCAGCGACTCCCACTTCTCCCTGGCCTTGCCGCCGCCCGGCGGCTCGGGGGTGAGCCCGATGCCGGACAGGATCGCGTGGACTTCGGGGGCGAGCGGCTCCTCGTCGTTGGCCGAGCGGGCGGCCCCCCGCAGCAGGACGACGGCCTGCCGCACCTCGGGCCGCTCGAAGAACCGCTCCGCGCCGCGCAGCAGGTAGGGCACGCCGGCCTCGGTGAAGGCCTGCTCGTAGGCCTCCGACTGGGCGTTGATCCGGAAGAGCACGGCGATCTCCCGGGTGGGCACGCCGTCGGCCATGAGCTTTTTGACCGTCAGCGCGACGCCCATCGCCTCGGCGGGCTCGTCGTCGTATTCGGTGAAGACCGGCTCGGGGCCGTCGGGCCGCTGGGCGACCAGCTCCAGCCGGTGGACCGACCGGGCGATCACCCGGTTGGCCAGCGACACGACCTGCGGGGTCGAGCGGTAGTCACGGACGAGCCTGATCACGTTGGCCGAGGGGTGCTCGACGGCGAAGTTGGTCAGGTAGTGCGGAGTCGCCCCCGTGAAGGAGTAGATCGTCTGGTTCGGATCGCCGACCACGCAAAGATCGTCACGCCCGCCGAGCCAGGTGTCGAGCAGCAGCTTCTGCAGGGGGTTGACGTCCTGGAACTCGTCGACCACGAAGTAGCGGTACTGCTGGCGGATCTGGCCGGCCACCTCGTGGTGCTCCGTCATGACGGCTGCCGTCAGCTCCAGGATCGTCTCGAAGTCGATCAGGTTGCGCTGGCGGCGGAGGCCCTCGTAGGCGTCGTAGAGCCGCGCGACCTCCTCCGGCGCGATCGGCGGGGTGCGCCGGGCCTTCGCCGCCGCGGCCGGGTAGTCCTCCGGGCCGATCTGGGTGACCTTGGCCCATTCGATCTCACTGGCGACGTCCCTCAGCTCGCCGCGGTCGGGGTTCCTCCGGAGGTGCCGGCAGGCCTCGATCAGCAACGGCAGCTTCGACTCCACCACTCGCGGCGGGTCGCCGCCGATCACACGCGGCCAGAAGTAGGTGAGCTGGCGCAGCGCGGCGGCGTGGAACGTGCGCGCCTGGACGCCGGACGCCCCGAGGCGGCGCAGCCGCTGCTTCAGCTCGGCCGCCGCCCGAGTGGTGAACGTCACCGCGAGCACGCCCTGCGGCTCCACGACCCCGCTCTGCACCGCGTAGGCGATCCGGTGCGTGATGGCCCGCGTCTTTCCCGTGCCGGCCCCCGCGAGAACGCACACAGGACCGCGCACCGCCTGGGCGACCTCGCGCTGCTCGGGGTCCAGACCCTCCAGGATGTCCAAGTAGGGCTCCCAACATGCGATGCGGACGGATGTACTGGCATCATCCTTCCAGCAGCGGACCGGGCGTGTCCCCGGACCGGGTCGGCAAGACGGCGACACCAAGGCGTACCAATGCGTTACGGCGGCACTACGACGGCCGCAGCGGGGAGGACACAGCCGTGAGGACAAGGGTGGGAACAGCGGTAGTAGGTGCCGGAGCGCTCGCCCTCGCCGCCGTTCTGCTCGCACCGACCCATGCCGGGGCCTCGACGGTGGCGAACGCCACAGCGGGAACCACAGCGGGAACCACAGCGGGAACCAGGGCGGAGCCGGCTCCCACCGTCACTCCGACGCCCAGCCCCAGCCCCACTTCCACGCCGACCCCGACCCCGACCCCGACCCCGACCCCGACGGCCTCGGCGCCCTCCGATATCAAGATCCGGACCTTCTCGTACGGCCCGCACGTCCGGCAGCGGATGGACGTCTGGTGGCACACGACCGGCGCGCGGCGTCCCGCGGTCTTCGTCATCCACGGCGGCTGGTGGTCTGGCGGCGACAAGAAGTACATGACTGAGGTCAGCCGCAGCTATGCCCAGCTCGGCTACACCGTCGTCAACCTCGACTACCGGCTCTCGGGGGACGCGGTCTGGCCGGCGCAGCGGACCGACGCGATCGACGTGATCGCGACCGTGCGCAGGCACGCCGCCCTGTTCAACACCGACCCGGACCGCTACGTCATCGTCGGCTTCTCCGCAGGCGGCCACATCGCCGCCGCGATCGGCACGTACGGCGACGGCCTTCCCGGGCTCCGCGGGGTCGTCGGCGTCTCCCCCGTCGTCTCGCCGCTCACGGCGTACACCGACGGGGACAAGGGCGGCGACGCCGAGCAGCGCAAGCTCCGCCGGGCGGCCATCGTCCTGGCCGGTGGCTGTGACCCGGCCGAGTGCCCGAAGACCTGGTCGAGCATGGAGGTTCCGTTCCACGCGACGGCCGGGGACGCCCCCGTCCTGACCGTGCACTCCGCGGACGAGTTCGTCCCGCCGTACCAGAGCGAGATGCTCAGGCAGGCGCTGGGCGCGGTGGGCGTGCCCATGACCATCAAGACCATGCCGGGCACCGAGCACAGCGCGCCGCTCTACCGGGAGCCCGGAGTCGCTGAGACCGTCCAGGCGTGGATCGCCGCGAGGCTCGCTCGCTAGAAGTCCCTTCAGGAAGGCGCTGAAAGCCCGGTTTGAGCGGGAACAGGACGATGGCGGGCCGTGTTGCCAATGACGCTCGCGTTCGCGCACCGGAAGGGACGATCATGGCGCTCACGGTCTACACCACGAGTTGGTGCGGCCCCTGTAAGCGGCTCAAGAGCCAGCTGACCCGCGAGGGCATCGCCTACAGCGAGGTCGACATCGAGCGGCACCCCGACGCCGCCCAGTTCGTCATGAGTGTCAACAACGGCAACCAGGTCGTCCCGACGGTGGTGGCCGACTGCCACACGATGACCAACCCGTCCGTCTCGGAAGTCAAGCGGCACCTCCAGGGCGCCTGCTGAGCGCCTGCTGAGCGGTCGTCCCCCGGCTCACCACTCGCCCGGGATGGCCGAGCCGTACCAGGTCTCGATGAGCCTCCGCGCGATCGAGACCTGGCCCGGCAGGGCCAGCTCTCCCGACTCGACCTGGGCGGCCAGCTCCGCCCTGGACAGCCAGCGCGCCTCGGCGATCTCCTCGCGGTCGGGCCGGAGCTCCGTCGTGGTGGCGCGGGCGACGAAGCCGAGCATCAGGCTGCGCGGGAACGGCCACGGCTGGCTCCCCATGTAGCGGGGAGCGGTGACGGTGACGCCGACCTCCTCCAGGACCTCGCGCATCACCGCGTGCTCCAGCGACTCCCCCGGCTCGACGAAACCCGCCAGGACCGACATCCGGCCTTCCGGCCATTCCGGGCCGCGGGCGAGCAGGACGCGGTCGTCGTCGTCGAGGACCAGCATGATCACCGCTGGATCGACCCGAGGGAAATGCTGGCTGCCGTCCTTCGGGCAGATCCGCATGTGGCCCGAGGCGGTGATGTCCGTACGGCTCCCGCAGCGCGGGCAGAACTCGTGGGTGTCGTGCCATGCCTCAAGGGCGACGGCGTAGACGAGCAGCCCCGCGTCACGGTCGTCGAGCAGCGCCCCGGCCTGCCGCAGCCCCGCCGCCTCGCCGGGCGGGAGCGGGGCCTTGACCGCGAAGTACGGCACGCCGTCCGCGTCCACCCCGAGCAGGTAGCGGGGGCCCTCGGGAGCCTCCAGCGGGGACATGAGCACGAGGGCCGCGTCCTCGCTGAACCGGCGAATCAGGGTCTGGCCGTCGTTCACGATCAGGACCCGCGTCTTCTCGTCGGCCCAGGCCCGCTCCAGCCACTCCCCGTCGCCCCTGAGCGCCGCCGAACGGTCGATGGCGCTCCGCGCCAGGAGCAGGGGCCCGAGCAGACCTTCCGAGATTTCCACGGCGTCATCCTTCCATGAGTTCTTCCGGGAGTTCTTCCGGGAGTTCTTCCGGGAGTTCTTCGGGGAGTTCTTCCGGCAACACGTGGCCGCCCGTGGGGATTCCGGCGCGCGGACCGATGTCCAGGAGGCTAGGATGTCGTAGGTTAGGTAAGCCTTACCTATGGAGGCTCCGCGTGCGGCTCTACCTCACGGCGCTCAACCCGACGGACTCCGTCATGGGCGGCTTCCTCCCCGCGGCCGCGTCACTGGGCTGGGACGTCACCGTCCTCACGAACCAACCGGACGGCTACCCCGGCCACGAGGTCATCGAGACAGACGTGCGCGACACGCGAGCGATGATCGACGCCATCGCCGGGCACCACCGGCCGGACGTCGTCTTCTCGAACTCCGACCACCTCCAGGCCGAGACCGCCCTGGCGGCCGGATACTTCGGGCTGCCGGCCAAGGACTGGCGCGCCTGCGTGACCGCCAAGAACAAGGCCCTCATGCGCCGCCGCCTCGCTCCCGTGGAGTCCGTCCGGTCCGTACGGCTCCCGCCCGGGGCGGACCTTCCGCCGGGCTTGCCGTACCCCGTCGTGGTGAAACCGGCGGCGGGGGTGGCGAGCGAGGACGTCATGCTGGCGGCGGGCGCCGGAGAGCTGGCCGAGGCCGTCGCCGGGATCAGAACGCGGCGGCCCAGCGACGTGCTGGTCGTGGAGGAGTTCCTCGTCGGGCCGCTCCACACGCTGGAGACGCTGGGCGACGGCCGGACGACCCGCGTCCTCGGCGGATTCCGCACCACACTGGGCCCGCTCCCGCACTTCGTCGAGGAACGCCTGGACTGGAACCCCGAACCGCCCGAGGAGCACCTGCGCCACGTGACCGCCGCTCTCGACGCGCTCGGAGTGGGCTTCGGGGTCTGCCACACCGAGTTCGTCGTCACCCGGGACGGGCCACGGATCATCGAGACGAACTACCGGCTGATCGGCGACAACTGCGACTTCCTGCTGGCCGATCTGATCGGTGCGCCGCTGTTCGCGTGGATCCTCCGGGTGCACGCGGGAGAGCCTCTCGACGCGCTCGGCTCCGGGTCTGTCGCGAGCGTCGCCGGCGAGAGCACCTCTGGCGGAGTCGTGTCGGGTGAAAGCGTCTCCGGCCTGGGCGTTTCGGATGAGAGCGCGAGACGCTTCGGGGCGGCGGTGAGCCTCGTCGCCGGGGCTTCGGGCGTGATCACTGCCGCTCCGGCGGACCTGTCAGCGGTCGCGGCCGACGGCGTCCGCCTCTGGCATCGGCCGCTACGAGCGGTCGGCGACCGGATAGAGCTGACCCACACGAACCGCGACTATCTCGGCATCGTCCGCGCGATCGGGCCGGACCGCCTCAGCGTCGACGCCGCCATCGAGTCCTTCCGCGAGCTCCACCCCTGGGTGATCGCGTGACCGACGTGTCCACCCAGGAGCGCTATCTGGCGGTGAGGGTGCTCAACGCGCTGCTCCGCGAGGACTACGCCGGCATCTCCTCGCGCCTGACCAGCGACAAGGACGGCGTCGCCCTGGTCCTGGCCTCCGGCAGGAGAGTACGGCTCTGCCCCGGCTCCCCGTTCCAGGATTTCGCCGTGGCCGCACCAAACGCCGCGAAGCGAGGGAGAGCGGCATCGGCGGACTTCGGCCTGGTGGAGGTCCTCCGGACGCTGGAAGCGGTCGCCGACCTGGCGGACGCCGAGGGAGTGGCCGCCTTCACGACCGAGTGCCACGAAACCCTCGCCGCCCTGGATCTCCACGAGCGCCACCACGAGGAGGCCATCGCCCGCCTCCTCCGCCAGGAGCGCATAGCCCAGGGAGCCGAGGCGGGCGGCCTGGCCGACGAAGACGGGGAAGCTCGCATGGGTTCGGGGTTCAGCCTGATCTTCTATGAGACGCTGGCGGCGGGGGTCGATCACCCGCTTTATCCGACGGCCCGCTGCCGCCTCGGGGTCTCGGCCGACGAACTGCTGGCACACGCTCCGGAGTTCGCCCCGAGCTTCGAACTGGCCTGGGCAGCCGTCCCCCTGGCACACGTCACGCGGCCCCCGGCCGAAGCCGCGGCGGAAGCCGGGGCCGGAGCAGACGCCGGCGCGGAAGTGGTCGCCGGGACGGAAGCCGGCGACCGCGCGGACGCCGACGCCGGGGCCAATGCCGACGTGGGTGCGGAGGTCGGGGCCGGGGCGTCCTGGCAGCCCTCGTGGTGGCCGCGGCCGGGCGACGTCGGACTGTCGCACCGGCTCGCCGGAACGCACGTCTTGTTCCCCGTCCACCCGCTCACCGTGCCGCAGCTTGCCGAGGTGCCCGGCGTGATCGTGGGGCGGAAGCCGTACCTGATGGTCCGTCCGACGCTCTCCATGCGGACAGTGGAGGTCGAGGAGCGGACGCACCTCAAGCTGCCCCTCGCGACGAGCACGCTCGGCCTGCGCAACCGGAGATCGATCAAGCCGGGCACGCTGCGGGACGGCGCGCTCGCCGAGTCGCTCCTGCGGGAGGTGCTCGAACGGGAACCCCGGATGCGGGTGTCGCTGGCGGACGAGCAGTCCTACGGGCACGCCGGGCACGAGTATCTGGGCTGGCTGATCCGCCGCGTCCCCGAGGGCGAAATCGTCCCCGTCGCGGCGCTTCTCGCCCCGTGGCCGGAGCACGCCATCCGACACTCTGAGCAGTTGTCCCGGCGGCCGGAGGGTTGGACCCGGCGGCTCCAGGACTTGGGCCCGTGGCCGGAGGATGCCGCTCCGGAGCGGGAGACCTGGCTGGTGCTGCACGAGCTCGCGGATCGCTTCTCCGGCGGCGACGTGAAAGCTCTGCTGCGGGACTATCTCGCGACGTTGTTCGCGTGGAACGTGAGGCTGTTCGTCCGGTACGGCATCGCCCTGGAGGCCCATCAGCAGAACCTGGCCCTCGTGTTCGGCGACGGGCCGATGCGGCTGCTCGTCAAGGACAACGACGGCCTGCTCGCCTCTCCCGACCGGCTGCGCGCGGCCGGGCTCGGCGTGCCGGACTTCGGTGACGACCGCATGCTCACGAACGACCCCCATGCGCTGGCCGACGTCTTCGTGACGATCACCCTCCACCTGGCCGCCGCCGCGATCACCTTCCCCGCGCTGCGCGACGTCGTGCGGGACGGCACGGCGGCGAATCTCCTCCGTGAGGAGCTGTCGGCGGCCCTGGAGCCCTTCGGCGACGACCCGATGGCGAGGCTGCTCCGCGCCCGCACCCTGGACGCCGATCGGCTGGCCGGCAAGTCGATGGTCATCGCCGGGACCTTGGTGGACAAGCGACGGTCCGGGGCCCGCGACATCAACAAGTTCTACGGCACGACGGGCCCCAACTACCTCCGCCCCCACCCCTCGCCGTGATCATGCACAGCTTCCCGCGCATCCCCTCCGACCTGCCACAACCTCGCGCGCGATCATGCATGGCTTCCCCGAACCCCCGCCCGACCTGGCCTTTTTCCATCCGTGACCATGCAAAGGGCATTTCGCATATGGACCGCCTCCTGCTCGACCCGCACACCGCCCTGGCCGAGGGGGCGACGCTCGCCGCACTGCTGCGCTGCTGCGCCCGCGAGGTGTGCGGCCCGCGCGGCCAGGTCTGGGCGGCCGAGCCGTACGTCATGCTGCGCGTCGCGGGGACGCTTCTCCGCGTCCGCGCCCAAGGGGGGATCGCGCTGCGCTTCGACGGCCCGCCGGAATGGCTGGCGGACGGATCCTGGCTCCCGCTGACCTCCGGCCTGCTCCTCGACCTCCTCCAGAGGGAACTCGCTCAACAGGAGTTCGCCCAGCAGCCCCTTCAACAGCGGCCCGTCCGACCGCAGCGCGCCACACGCGGGCTGGATCAACGCGTGGCGGACCAACGTGAGGTCGTCGGACGCGGGCTTGAGGGTGTCAACGACGAGTTCGCGGCGCAGGTGGTCTCCAGCCGGGACGCGATCGCGACGATTCTCTCGGCCCGTGCCGAAGCCGCCGAAGGCACCGCACGGGCCTCCCGTCCGCCACAGGATCCCTGGCTGGCGTCCGAGCAGGCCCTTGTGTACGGGCATCCGTTCCATCCCTCCCCGAAGGCGCGGACCGGCTCACAGTGGCCCCTCTACGCGCCCGAGGCGCACGCCGAGTTCCCGCTGCGGCTGCTCGGCGTCCGGTCAAATCTCGTGGCGGGGCAGGGTGACGCCGGCGCGCTCGACCGGCTGGGCACGGCGCCGCCCGGCTACGCGCTCCTCCCGGCGCACCCGTGGCAGCTCGACCTGCTGGCCGGCGAGCTGCGCGAACCGCTCGGCGACGGGCGGCTGATCGATCTCGGGTACGGCTCCCGCCCCGTGATCCCGACCTCGTCGGTGCGGACGGTGTACGAGCCCGGCACGGGGACCTGCCTGAAGTTCAGCCTGGACGTCCGGATCACCAACTGCGTCCGGAAGAACGCGTGGTACGAGCTGACCGGGGCGGTCGAGCTGACCGAGCGCCTGCACCCGGTCTTCGAACGGCTGGCCGACGCCTTCCCCGGCACTCGTTGGCTCCCCGAGCCCGGTTATCGTTCGGCGGCCCTCGGCACCCGGCTGCTTGAGGGACTCGGAGTCATCGTTCGATCGGGCCCCTGGGCGGTGTGCGGCCCCGGCGTCACCCCCATCCTCGCCGCGGCGCTCGCGGCCCCGCCGTACGGCATGGCGGAGGGGGACGCGGCGACGGCGGCCGGGGTGCCGGACGCTGTCCGCGCGCGCCGGGCGGGAGACCCGCTGACCTGGTGGAAGGCCTACGTCGAACGGGTCGCGCCTCCGGTGCTGGACGCCTACTTCACCCATGGGGTGGTGCTCGAACCCCACGTGCAGAACGTCCTCATCGGGGTCGACGACGACGGACTCCCCGTTGAGGCGATATTTCGTGACCTGGAGGGCACCAAGCTGGTCGCCGGCCGCCACGACCTGTCCGGATTGCCCGGACGGGTGGCTGAGGCGGTGACCTACGAGGCCGGACACGGCTGGGACCGGGTCGTCTACTGCCTCGTGGTCAACCACCTGGCCGAGGTCGCGGCGACCGTCGCCGAGCCGGCCGCGAAACCAGCCTCGCTTCTCGATCGGCTGTGGGAGGTGGCGAGGGAAGTGCTGGCGGGCTACGCCGGCGAGCACGGCCGGCCGGTTCCCCTGGCGGGCCTGCTCGCCGGCGCGCCCCTCCCCGCCAAGGCCAACCTCGCCGTGAGGTGGGCCCGTTCAGCGGACAGCGCGGCGGGATACGTCCCGGTCGCCAACCCCCTCGCGGGCTACTGGAGCTGGTAGGCCTTGAAATCGCGGATGAGCTGGTAGGTGTTCTGCAGCCCGCTGCTCTCGATGCTGCGGTAGATGCCCCACTTGGGACGCAGGTAGTTCTTGTCCCGCCACAGGTCGACGGCGGTGGTCCGCCCGCTCGCGACCACTGTGGAGCCGTCGCGCAGCGTCCAGGCCAGGTAGCCGCCGCTGTTGGACGCCTTGAACTCCCACTCGACGTCGATCCACTTGTTCTGCAGCGGCGCGTACGCCGTCAGGACGTGCTCGGTGTTGGAGTCGTCGTCCTTGAGGGTCAGCACGGTGAGCGTGGGCTTGCCGCTCCTGAGGCGCGGGGTCAGGGTCCACAGCGGACCGCCGACGTCCTGCACCTTCATCTGCATGATGTGCGTGAACTTGCTCGTGGCGGTGAGCGAGGACGGCCAGTAGGCCTGGTAGGTGATCCGCCAGGTGGTGTCTTTTTCGATCTTGTGCAGGGTGCTTCCCGTGCGCATCCCCTTGACCTCGTTGCGCTGGCGGTCGGAGCCGTCGCGGTCGCGGGTGTGCATGTCGAACCGCCAGTGGTCGCCCTCGACGTAGATGTGCTTGACGCCGGGATGCGAGTCCGACCGGTCGTCCTCTAGTCCCTCGAAGGCGTTCAACCCGTCCGACGACGGGCTCGGGCTCCACTTGAGCACCCAGGACGGGGCGGCGGCGATCAGTTTCGACCGCGTGCCAGCGACGGCCGGCTGTGCGGCGGCGGGCAGGGCGGCGGGCAGGGCTCCGGCCGCGAGCGCGCCGAGCGCGCCCGCTCCCATCGCCAGCACTCTCCGGCGTCCGACTTCTGATGGGGACATGTCGTTCACGGCTGCCTCCTAGTGAGCTGCCGGTTGGGGGGAGGAGCGGACAGACCTTGGGTGTTTACCGCAACGGTCGGGACTGTGGGACGTCGATTACCCAGTTCCGTCGCGTAATTGAGGGCCGCTCCCGCATCGCTTTCATCCAAGAGATCGGATGTATTGGAGAACATAGGGGCCTGGACACAAACCGTCAACCGAAGTCAACACATTTGACACGCAGCCGTGACGCCGCCCGCGTGTTGGACCGCTACACCGCCTCGCGGATGTAGTGGAAGGCGGGTTTCGGGTGCATCAGGAAGTCGTGGTGGGAGATGTTCCAGGCGTACGCCCCGGCCATCGCGAACTCGATCACGTCGCCCACTTCGAGGCGCACGGGCACGTCGCGGGCGAGCACGTCCTTCGGCGTGCAGAGCTGGCCGACGATGGTGACGGGCTCACCGGCGACCCGTCCGCGCCCTGCCAGCGGCTGGTCGTGGCCTTTGGTCGCCGGGGTCCGCAGGTGGTGGGTGCCCCCGGCGACCACCGCGAACAGCTCGCCGTGCACGCGCTTCACGTCGATCACCCGGGTGACGTACCGCCCGCAGTAGACCGTCAGCGCCCGTCCCGGCTCGATTCGGAGCACCTCGCCGGGACGGCGGAGCCTCGCCAGGCCCTCGCCGTACGACCGCCAGTCGAACAGCGCCTCCGGGTCGGCATAGGACACCGCCATGCCCCCGCCGAGATTGATCTCGGTGGCGCCCAGGCCCCTCGCGTAGTCGAGCACCACGGCGGCCAGCTCCAGCAGCCGCGGCGCGTCGAGCCCGCTGGCCAGGTGGGCGTGGACGCCACGCAGCCGTACGACGTCCTGCTTCTCAAGCAGCCGGACGCACTCGGCGATCCCCTGCGGATCCATGCCGAACGGCGTCGCGCCGCCGCCCATGGCCAGGGAAGCCCCGTCAATCGGGACGTCCAGATTGACCCGGAGCAGCACGTCGGCCGGGCGCCCGGGCGCGAGCAGGCGGCGCAGCTCCGTGGGGCTCTCGATGTGCAGCCGGGTGACGTCCGCGAAGAGCTCGCCGTCCGTCTTCCCCGGCCCGCCGAGCGCGACCGCGACACCTGGGAACAGGCCCCGCACGTGCGCCAACTCCCCTCCGGAGGAGACCTCGAAGCCGTCGACGTGCGGGGCCAGCGCCCGCAGCAGCTCCGGGTCGGGGTTGGCCTTGACCGCGTAGTAGAGCTCCACGTCACCCAGGGCCTCCCGTACGGCCGCCGCGTGGGCGTCCAGACCCACCAGGTCGTACACGTAGGCGGGCAGGCCAGCGGCGTGAGCCGGCTCCCAGATGGACGCTTGCGCGGGCGTCGCGACGGTCACGTCGTCATCTCCGATCAGGTTCAGGGTCAGGTCTTTTGCTCTCCGGGAGCAGAACTCCGCACCCGAGGGCCGGGTTCCCTCCACCCTGGCCGTTTCGCCGCCGGTACGGCCCGCCTTCCACTTGCTGTTACGTTCCGTTGCGCCTCAGCGACAGCACGTACCATCGGACATGTAGGGAGCCCGAGAGGATGGCGGCGACATGGCGCTCACAAAGCCCACCCGGCACGGAAGGCACCAGCACACCCCCGCTCCCCGACCACCGGACATCGAGCCCGAGCCGCTCGACGAGGAGGACGAGATCCAGCAGCTCTGCCAGGAGCTCAACGACGCCGGCTACACCGCGGAGATCTCCTGGGGCCAGGTCGTCGTGAGCCCCTGGATGAATCAAACTCGACACCGGAGAGCTATTCGACTGATGGGATCTGGTGGATCAGGGCGGTGAGGCCGTCGGCGTCGAGGAGGTCGACGGGGCGGACGGTGTCGTTCGACCGGACGTAGTGGAACGCCGCCCCCACCTTCTCCAGCGGCACCCCGGCCAGGGCCGCCCAGGCCATCCGGTAGGCCGCGAGCTGGATCGAGGCGGTGTCGGCCGCTTTGCCGGTGGGCCGCTCGCCCGTCTTCCAGTCGACCACGACGTAGCCGTCTCCCTCACGGAACACCGCGTCCATCCGGCCCCGCAGCAGCCGGTCAGCGATCATCGTCTCGAACGGCACCTCGAGATCGACCGGCTCCAGCCCGGCCCACTCGCTCTCCTCGAACCGCTCCTGCAGCTCCGCGAGGTGCACATCGGCCTCCGAGAGCTCGTCGGAGGCCCCCGGCAGCTCCAGATCGTCGATGAGCCGCTGCTGGCCCCAGCGTGACTCCAGCCAGCGGTGGAACGCCGTGCCCCGGCGGGCAAGCGGCGCGGGCTTTCTCGGCACCGGGCGCCGCACCTGCCGCGCGAACGCCGACGGATCGGTGGCCAGCGTCACGAGGGACGACACCGTGAGGCGCGCGGGCAGCTCCACGACGGCCCCGGCCCGATGCCGGTTCGCCTCGCGCTCCCTGAGCAGCAGGTCGGTGTCCCGCGCCCAGGCCCGCATCCGCTCCAGCTCCCAGTCCTTCAGGTCCGTACGGCTCTCGCCCCCCGCAGCCCCCTCGGCGTAGCCGACCGGACCAGCAACATCGGACCCGACCGGACCAGCGTCGGCGAAGCCCGCCAGGGCGTCCTCAACCAGTCGGGCGCCGTCCAGCACGGACTCGCGCACCGACACCGACGGCCACAGCGCCTCGGGGGGATCGGCGAGGAGCGGGTTCTCCTCGCTCTCGCCCAGCTCCCACTTGGCGACCTGGGCACCCGCGTCGCGGATCTCGGTGAGGAAGTCCGACGGCTCCAGCGCCTTCGATGCCGTGCCCCACCGGTAGCCCGAGGCGATCAGCAGGTAGTGGGCCCTCGTCACGGCGACGTAGGCCAGCCGCCGTTCCTCCAGGAGATCGCGGTCGCGGCAGCGCTCGTCGAAGTCGGCCAGGGCCTCCTTGTCCAGCCCCGCCAGCACCGGCAGGTCGGCCTTGTCACCACGAAGGGGGTAGGGCAGCTTGCGCGGGTTCTCCGTCCAGCGCGAGTTCGTCACAGGGGTGGCGGGGAACACGCTGCCCTTGGCCAGCCCGCCCTTCTGGGTGGTGAGCTGGGAGAGGCCCGGAACGACGACGACCGGCCATTCCAGCCCCTTGGACGCGTGGACCGTCATCAGCTTGACGCTGTTGGTGTCGCCGACCCGCCCGGCCTCCAGCCCGAACTCCTCGGTCTCGGCGGCCTTGAGGTAGGCGAGGAACGCGCCCAGCGTGGGGTCCTCCGAGTCGCCGGCGAACCGGGAGGCCGCGTCGAGGAACGCGTCGAGGTCGGCACGGGCGGCGAGCGGGCTGCCGCCCCGGGCCGCCACCTCGACGTCGAGCCCGAGCCGCCGCTCCACCTCGCTGATCAGATCCGGCAGGGGCTGCCCGGAATGGGAGCGAAGCAGGCGCAACTCCAGGGCGAGTGCGGGCAGCCGGACACGGGCCAGCGGTGAGAAGGCTTCCAGCCATTCCGGCCGATCCGGAACCTCGTCGAGCGCGTCGACCAGGCTGCCGCGCTCCTCGGCCAAGTCGGCCACGACCTGTTCGAGGGGGTCCTCTTCCTTCGGCCCTCGCCGAGTCTCGCGGTTGAGCTCACGGGCGTAGTCGCCCAGGATCTTCAGATCGGCCGGGCCGATCCGCCAGCGCGGTCCGGCGAGCAGACGCACCAGCGCGTCCCCCGCCGTCGGGTCGTACAGCGTCCGCAACGTCGCCACGATGTCGGCCACCTCGGGCACCGTGAGCAGGCCGCCGAGGCCCACCACCTCGACCGGGACGTCCCTGGCCTCGAGCGCCCGCCTCAGTGCCGGGAACTGCGACCGCTTGCGGGCGAGGATGGCCACGTCTTGCGGTTGCAGGGCATTCCCCCGTTTGCCGCCACGCTCCCCTTCGCCCCAGGGGAGCCCGTCGGGAGCGCTGTCGAGGCCGAGTGTCCTCGCGACGCCCTCGGCGATCCACTCGGCCTCGTCCTCGGCCGTTTCGTGGAAGGCGCACACCACGCGCCCCCGCCCGGCCCGGTTGTCGCCGGGTACCAGCACCGGCACCTGACGGGCCTCCCGTCGCAGCGGGCCCTGCAGGGCGGCCGCGACCCCCAGCACCCGCTCCCCGTTGCGGAAGCTCACCGAGAGTTGACGCACGGGCGCCGGATCGCCCGTCGCCGTCGGGAAGTCCTGCGGGAACCGCGACAGGTTGCCCGCCGACGCGCCGCGCCAGCCGTAGATCGACTGGCAGGGGTCGCCCACGGCCGTGACGGGATGGCCTCCGCTGTAGAGAGCCCGGAGCAGCACGAGCTGGGCGTGGCTGGTGTCCTGATACTCGTCGAGCAGCACGACCGAGAACCTGGACCGCTCCGACATGCCCACCTCGGGGTGCCGGGACGCGATCCGCGCGGCCAGGGCCATCTGGTCGCCGTAGTCGATGACCTCCCTGCTCCGCTTCAGGCGCTCGTACGCCTCGACCAGCGGGAGGAACTGCTCCCTGACGGCCTGGGTCTTGACCGGTTTCTGCTGGGCCAGGATCGTCCGTCCGGGGAGCGCGGCCAGGCGGTCCCGCAGCCAGTCGCCGACCTCGCGCACCTCATCGGGGCCGCGCAGATGCTCGGCCATCTCCCCGGCCAGCTCCAGCACGGCGGCGGTGACGCTCGGCGGCCCGAGATCCACCTTGTCCATCGGGCCGTCGTACTGCCCCACGACCCGGGCCGCCATCTGCCAGGCGACGGCGGGCGTCACCAGCCGCATGGTCGGCTCCAGCCCCTCGCGGAGCGCGTGATCGGTGACCAGCCGGGCGGCGTACGCGTGATAGGTGGAGATGGCCGGCTCCGTGTCGAGCAGTTCGGCCTCGACCAGGCCGGCGGCCGCCAGCCCGGCCAGCCGCTTGCGCACGCGCTCGGCCAGCTCGGCGGCGGCCTTCCGGGTGAAGGTGAGGCCGAGGATCTGCTCGGGCCGGGCGAGGCCGTTGGCCACCAGCCAGACGACCCGCCCCGCCATCGTCTCGCTCTTGCCCGATCCCGCGCCGGCCACGACGACGGCCGGCTCCAGCGGCGCCTCGATGACCGCCGCCTGCTCCGGCGTGGGCGGAAGGACGCCGAGCTTGCCGGCGAGGTCCACCGGGTTCAACGCGGGGCTCACCATGACGCCATCCCCGCACGGACGGCCCGGCCCAGCGGTACGCGGACGGCCCGCGTGGTTCCGATGGTTCGCATGGTTCCGATGGTTCGCATGGACGGGTCCGCTGGTTCGCGCGGGGTCAGCACACCTGGCCTCCGTTGTCGTTGACCGGGCAGGCTACCTTGGCCGCGCACGTGCGGCAGCCGTCGTTCACCTTCGCCACGAAGACCTTCGCCGACATCCCGGCGGCGACGGTCTCGACGAGCTCCTGCGCCCATTCGGGCTCCGAGTCCTCGCCGAGCGCGCGCTGGGCCTGCTCCTTGGCCCCTCCGGACGTGCCCGCCGCCTTGCCGACCTGGACGAGCGACGCGCCTCCCGGCTCCACCAGGCCATGCCGCTTGAACGCGCCGAGCAGCGTGGCGAGCTGATACACCCCGAGCTGCGGGTGCCGGTCGAGTTCGTCGTCCTTCGGCTTGGAGCTGCCGGTCTTGATGTCGATGATCACGGCCCTGCCGTCGCCGTCGCGCTCGACCCGGTCCACCCGGCCCTTGATGTGCACGCCGTCGGCGACCACCGCCGTGAACGCCTCCTCCAGCGCCACGAGCTCGCGCGGGTTCTCCTGGTGCCACCGTACGAACCGCTCGACCATCTGCTCGGCGACCTTGCGCTGCTTGCGGTTGAACCAGATGCCGCCGAAGTCGAGCTGGTCCCAGATGTCGTCGAGCCGGCGCCCAAGGTCGGCGCCGTCCTCCGTGGCCAGTACGGCTATCGCGTGGATGACCGTGCCGAGGCTCTGGGTGACGCTGGTGCCGCCCGCGCCGACCGCCGTCTCCAGCACCCAGCGGAGCCCGCACTTGGTGAAGCTCTCCACGGCCGAGGGGGAGATCCGCACGATGTCGTCGGGCCAGCCGAGGGGCCGGTCGTCGGAGATGGGCGTCATGGCGTACCACTCGCGCGGGCCGGCGCCGGGCACTCCGGCCCTGGCGAGCCGGGCGAGGTGGCCGGCCGCCTCGCGGCGCAGAGACTCGGGCCGGGTCGTGTCGCACACGGCCGCCCGCAGGTCCGCCACGAGCGCGGGCATGCTGAGCCACCGCGCCCGGTCGTCCACAGTGGCCCCCTCGACCCCGCCGGGCAGCAGCTCGGTGAGGAACCGCGACGGCCGCTCGTCGGTGTCCTCGCCGCCGACGGCGGTCACCACCAGACTGCGGCGGGCCCGGGTCGCGGCGACGTAGAACAGCCGCCGTTCCTCGGCGAGGAGCTTGGACGCCAGTGCGGCCGTCGCCACCTGGGTCGTGTCCAGCGCCGTCCCCGCGGAGAGCTCGACGAGCGCCTCCGCGCCGAGCAGCGATCCCCGGAGCCGCAGGTCGGGCCAGACGCCCTCCTGGACGCCCGCGACCACGACGACGTCCCATTCCAGCCCCTTGGACCGGTGGGCCGTCAGGATCCGTACGGCGTCGCCCTCGGGCGCGTGCTCCGCGAGGGAGTCGCCCGCGATCTCCTGGGAGGTCAGGTCGTCGAGGAAGACCTCCACGCCCGCCTTGGGCAGCCGGTCGGCGAAGCGGGCAGCGTGGTCGAACAGCGCCACGACCCCGTCCATGTCGCGGTCGGCCTGCGCTCCCCTGGACCCGCCGGACAGGCTGGCGTCGGCCCACCGCTCGGCGAGGCCGCTGGCCTGCCAGATCTCCCACAGCACGTCCTCGGCGCCACGGCCGTGCCGTACGGCGGCGCGGGCGAGCTTCAGTAGCCGGGCCACCCGTTCGGCGGGGGCGGCCACGTGCGGCTCGACGGGGATGAGCTCGCGGGCGTCGCGGAGAGCGGCCACCAGCATCTCGTCGGACGACCGCGGAGTGAACGGCAGGGCCGGCTGCTCGCCTGGGCCGGACGCGTCCGCGGCGTTCGACGCCGCCGCGGCCTCGTGCTCGGCGACCCGGAGCGCGCGGCGCAGGCGGCGCACTCCGATCATGTCCGTGCCGCCCAGCGGGCCGGTCAGCAGTTCCTCCGCCGTCGGGACGTCGAGGGTGGACGGCCGGGCGGCGGCCTTGAGCAGGGTGATCAGCGGGCGGACGCCGGGCTCCTGCACCAGCGGCACCTCGTCGCCCGCGACCACGACCGGCACCCCTGCCGTGATGAGGGCCCTTCGCAGCAGGGGCACCTGCCGCGTGGCGCTGCGCACCAGCACGGCCATCCGCGACCAGGGCACGCCGTCGAGCAGGTGGGCCCGGCGCAGGGTGTCCGCCACGACGGCGGCCTCCTGGCTCTCGCTGTCGGCCAGCAGCACCCTGACCTCGCCCGGTTCGGCGTCATCGGCCGGCATCAGATCCCGGTGGCCGCCGCGCGCCGACCGGCCCCCGCCGCCCGGGGAAGGGGCCACGGGCAGGCGGGACGCGACGCGGCGGGAGGCTTCGAGCAGCTCCGGGCCGCTGCGGCGGCAGACGCGCAGGGCGACGACCGGGGCCTCCCGCCCGTCCAGCGTCCGGAACCTGTCGGGAAACCGCAGGATCCCCTGCACGTCCGCGCCGCGGAAGCCGTAGATCGACTGGTCGGGGTCCCCCACGGCGATCAGGTCGCGGCCCTCCCCCGCGAGCTGCTGGAGCAGGAACTCCTGGGCCGGATCGGTGTCCTGATACTCGTCCACGAGCACGACGTCGTAGGCGTCCCGCTCGCGCCGCCGTATGTCGCCGTCGGTCAGCAGCCCGGCGGCCTCGCGGATCAGCTCGGCGTAGTCGAGCGAGGGCACCGGGTCGAGGTCGAAGCGGTCCTGGTAGCGGCCGGAGAACAGCCCGGCGGCCTCCCAGTCGGGCCGGCCGTGCTCACGGCCCAGATGGACGAGCGCGTCGCCGTCCAGCCCGCGCTCGGCCGCCCGGGACAGGAAGTCGCGCAGTTCCTCGGCGAACCCGCGCGTCTTCAGCACCTCGCGCATCCGGTCGGGCCAGTGCCGCGCGCCGTCCTCCAGCTCGCCGTGGAGCAGCCGCCGGATCTCCAGAAGCTGCTCGGGGCCGGTCAGCAGCCTGGGCGGCGGCTCTCCGGCCTGTACGGCCTCGCGGCGCAGCAGCGCGTACGCGTAGCTGTGGAAGGTGAGGGCGAGAGGCGTCCTGGTAGTCCTGCGCATCCGTCCCGTGATGCGCTCGCGCAACTCGCCCGCGGCCTTGCGGCTGAAGGTGAGCACGAGGACCCGCTCCGGATCGACGCCGCGCCGCTCGATCCGGTCGACCACGGTCTCCACGATCGTGGTGGTCTTGCCCGTGCCGGGTCCCGCCAGCACGAGCAGGGGACCGCTCTCGTGCTCGACGACGGCGCGTTGGTGCTCGTCCAGCACGGGAACGGCACGCCGTCCCACGCCGCCCCGGCGCACCAGCCGGTAGTTCTGACCACTCACAACTCAGAATTCCACCAGAACCCTGGGGTAGATCGTGCCCGAATGACCAGTACAGCGTGCTGTGGTCTCAACAAACGGCACGACACGCCGAGCCATCACCAGCGGATCTGGTCTGACCTCGGTGTAATCGCGGGCAATCCGGATGGGGCACGGCTCAGGACGAGAAGACGTGATCCACCAGGCGTGCCGCGGCCTTGCCGTTGTCGTGGGGGGCGTAGGTCCGGGCGAACGCGGCGTAGCGGTCGGCCAGCTTCGCCGCGACCGTGTCGATCGTCCGCAGGACCTCGACCACCTCGGCCGAGGTCTCCAGCCGCGGGCCGGGCCGCTGCGACTCCAGATCGAGGTACAACCCGCGGGTGGAGCGGTATTTCGCGAGGTCCGGAGTGAACAGCACGACCGGCCGTCCCGTCGCCACGAAGTCGAATAGCGAGGACGAGTAGTCGGTGACCAGCACGTCGGCGATCAGCAGCAGATCGGCCATGTCCGGATATGTCGTGACGTCGATGGCGAAGCCCTCATGAGGCAACACGTGCGGGAACGCCTGCATGGCGTGGCCGCGCACCAGCACGACGTGATCCTCGCCGAGGACCCGCTTGGCGTCCACCAGGTCGAGCCGGACCGAGGCGTTCCTGCGGTCGTAGTCGCGGAAGGTCGGCGCGTAGAGGACGACGCGCTTGCCCTCCGGAACGCCGACGCGCCGCCTGATCTCGGCGGCCGCCGGCCCGCGCTCGGCCGCGGCCAGCACGTCGTTGCGGGGATAGCCGAACTCCAGGATCTGGCCCTCGTAGCCGAACGCCTTCCGCAGCACGTCGGAG
Organism: Planotetraspora sp. GP83; assembly: GCF_041262585.1. Classification (NCBI taxonomy): domain Bacteria; kingdom Bacillati; phylum Actinomycetota; class Actinomycetes; order Streptosporangiales; family Streptosporangiaceae; genus Planotetraspora; species Planotetraspora sp. GP83. The sequence continues at coordinate 54,363 of NZ_JBGCBZ010000029.1, forward strand.
GCCCAGCCGCTCTGGGAGAGCAGCACGTCCCAGCCGCGCACCTCGGCGGCCTGCCGGTGCCAGACGGGCGGCCGCGGCTCCCGCTTCATGTGCGCCTGGTCGCGCCCGATGTGCTTGACCGGCGTGCCGTGCCAGGTCTGCACGCAGACCTGGTCGTCCCGGGTGCGGAACCACGCCGGGAGGAAGCCGTTGGTCACGACGTAGCGCGAGCGGGCGAGCGCCTCGTAGTGCTCGCGGCTGCCGTCGCGGACGACCGTCGGGACGATGCCGTCGCCAAGGCCGAGCTCCCGCGAGCCCGGCGGCACGAAGGCTCCGTCGCGGACGACCCAGATGTGCTCGCCCTCGTCGCCGCGCCGCAGGCGCTCCTCGTAGATCGCACGCGGATTGTCGGAGTAGGACCGGCCGTCGAAGGAGGCGTAGACGGTGGCCTCGCGCAGCGGGCGGGCCCGCTCCGCCGGGTAGAAGGTGCGGCTGAGCGCCCAGACGCCCGCCGCGCTCCGCTCGTCGCCGGGCCGGTCCTCGGCCGCCACGAGCACGGGCACGTCGAACCGGGTGGCGACGAACCGGTACACCCGGCCCGAGATCGTCCGGGGGCTCTCGTCGAGCCCGTCCAGCGCGGCGTGGTCGAACCGGACCGGCACCATGGCCGGGCCGTACCGATCCGGAGGCGCCACGGACAGGTTCCAGGTGCCCTCGGAGAGCGGCACGCTCGACCCGAAGCGCGGCATCGCGCCGGGCGAGAGCCGTACGGAGAACCGGTCGCCGTCACGCTCGGCGGGCACCCGGATCGTGAGCCCGCCGCGGTGCCGCAGCACGAGGTCACGCGGCCCGGGGTCGGCGTCGGGGTACCGCCCGGTGAGCGTCAGGGAGTCGTCGCGCCACTCGGCCGAGGTGATGACCGGCAGGATCTTGTGGCCGGAGATCACCACCCGGTCGCGGCGGTCGCCCTGGACGGTGATCTCGCGGTCGCCGACGATCAGCCGCGTCTCGTCGGCGCCCTCCAGCATCACCGCCGCGGCGGGGTCGCCCTTGGGCTCGACCCACAGCCGCCGGGCATCCCAGGTCAGCATGGTCTGCACGGCGACGGCCAGCGAGAAGCGGGTGCCGCCGTCGGCCGGGGTGAAGTCCGCCGACATGCGGTGGCCGCCCACCCGGGCCTTGCCCTTTGTGACGGGTCTGCCGGGGAGGAATCCGGTCAGCTCGACCATGGGGCCGTCCAGCCGGACACCGGTCAGCTCGGCCCGGGTCGGCTGGAGCACCACCTGGAGGGCCTTGTCGGAGGTCCACACAGGACGCACCCACCACCGCGACCGGACCCGCAGCCCGGCCGGGCGCTCCGTGCGGCCGATCGCGGGACCCCGGAGGGGACCCCTGGCCCGCGCGGCACGGCTCCAGATGACGATCTCGGCCCGCCAGGTCGTGGTGTCCTGGACGGTGTGGCGGCGCCGGAGCAGCCGCTTCCCTCCACGCACGACGGCCCGCAGCCCGGCGCGCCAGCGGAGCGAGAGCGGGTTCAGCTCGGCGGTGAACCCGGCCCAGTCGTAGTTGCAGCCAGGCTCCTTGGCGTCGTGCGTCGCCTCGGGCCGATAGATTCGCTTGGTCTTGAGCGTCACCGGGGGCAGCCACCGGGGGCCGCGCAGCACGACCGTGGCGCGGTTGAAGCGGCCGCTCCGGACGGACAGCCCGGCGAGGTAGGCATGGCCCGTGATCCGCAGGCGGCCGTCCGCCCACGTGATGTCGTCGATCTGGGTGACCGGCACGAGGTCGGCCGCCCGGAGGCGCAGCAGCTCGGGCTCCACCTCCACGGGCAGGTCGGCATACCACCGCAGGCCCTTGCGCACCCGGCGGGACGGCTCCGCGGCGGCGGCGGCCAGCTTGGCCAGCACGTCGCTTTCGGCGAGCTCCTCGGGATCACGGGTCTCGATCAGGTGGAAGGCGACCCGGCGGCCGACCGGGAGGTCGCGCTTGACCTTGGGATCCACTTCCGCGAGATACGGCCGGAGGGAGTCGATCGCCTGGCGGCGCCGCCCGGGGCCGCGCTTGGCCGCCGCGTCGAGCCGGAGCCCGAGCGATCCGGCGAGCGCCTCCCGGTCGACCTCGCGACGCTCCGCCCCGGTCAGGCCGCCTTCGCGGACCAGTGCGACCAGGGCTTCGATGGGCTCGCCCCGGTCATAAAGCTCCTGGACAGCCCGCAATCGGTCGGCGACGGCGTCGCTCGTGCGTGCGGGTGTCATAAGGGAGGCACCACCCTTCGGAGACCGGTGTTCTAGAAATGGTAATGCCGGTCACAGGGTCCGCCCGTCCCATCGAGCCGCACGCATGTCCGCCCGGCCCCTTTTCACGGGGGTTCCTTCCTGGCGCCACCTGGCGAGACACTCGGTTTCCAGGCCAGGTGCGGGACTTCCGTCGGCCCGGATCACGCGCCACCAGGGCACGCCGCCGCCCCACAGGGACATCACCCGGCCGACCTGCCGGGGGCCGCCCTCGCCGAGGTACTCCGCCACGTCCCCGTAGGACATGACCCTGCCCGGCGGGATGCGCTCGACCACGCCGAGCACCCGCTCGGCATACGGCGTCGGCTCGCGATGGGCGCGCTGCCCCATTCAGGCGTGTCCATTCGGGACGTGGCTCTCAGATCCGCGCGCGAACGGCGTGGCTCTCAGGTGCTCCACTCGGAGGGCCCGGCCTCGATGATCTCTTCCAGCTTGCCGAACTCGTAGCTCGCCGAGCCGTTTATCTGCTCGACGACGCCGTTCCTGATCCCGTAGGCCTCGCCGTCCTCGCCGACCAGCCGCGCGCCCATCAGATCGGTGAGGCGGGCGAGCTGGGCCACCTGCCAGTCCGATCCCGGCTGACCGATCAGCCGTCCCGACCAGGTCGCGACGTGGTGCACGGAGTCGCCGTGCCGCGCGACAACCTCGCCGGCCTCGTGCGACCCGCGCAGCTCGAATCCGGCCTCCGCCGAAACCACGCTCGCGAGTTCGGCGTAGGCGAGCGGTGCTTCCCGCTCTACGCGCAGCTCGTACCCCATGAGGCGGGACCTTAGCGAAACTTGACCCCGTCCTGTCACAGGAAACCGGAACATCCCTGGGACCGCAGCCGAAACGCGGCCAAATGGCGGCCAACATGTGATCACCGTCGGCTGAGCGCCACGGCGCCGGCGGCGAAGCCGCCCAGGCCGAGGACGACGGCGATCGCGTAGATCCAGAGCCTAACCGGATCCGGCCCGGGGCGCGCGGGTCCCTCGGAAACCGGTCCCTTCCCGAAATGCAGATCGTCCCGCACCGGGACCGTGCGGGTGTAGCCCGCCAGCTCCGCCGCCTTTGTCAGAGCCGCCGCCGCATCCACCACCCCGAATCCCACTTTGTCGTCATAACCGGCACGCGGGTGCGGGCGAGATGCCGAAGTGAGAGCCCGCGAGACGAGTTCCGGCGCCATATCCGGATATTTCGCTTTTATCAGTGCGGCGATTCCCGCGACGAGCGCGCTGGACGCCGGCGTCCCCGATATTGTGCCGTGCGAGCCGCCCGCCAGCGCCACGGGCACGTCCACTCCCGGCGCGGCGACCAGGACCGAGAGGTTGTCGCTGCTCGACTCCGCCTTCCGGCCCTGCCGGTCGACCGCCGCGACGCCCACGACGCCCGGATAGCCCGCGGGGAACTTCCAGTAGGAGGTCCCCGTCTGCCGGGCGTACTCCGACTGGCCGCCGTCCCCCACCGAGGCGACCAGGACGACCCCACGCGACAGCGCGTAGGAGATCGCCTCGCGGTCCGTCCGGTCCACGCCGTAGTCCGAGATCGGCAGGCAGATCACCGTCGCCCCGTGGTTGGCGGCGTACCGGATGCCGCGCGCCACCGGCCGGTCCTGCGGCACGCCGGTCTCGGCCTCCGGATCGAGGAAGTTCCCGTCGGGTTTCGGCTCGGCCACCGGGATGGACATCACCCGCGCGCCGGGCGCGACGCCCGCGATCCCGCCGTCGCGCCCACTGCCGACGATCAGCGAGGCCAGGGCGGTCTCGGCGTCGCCCGGCACCAGGCCGCCGAAGACCCTGCCCGTCATGTCCGGGCCGTAGAGGACCTTGTCCTTCAGCTCGGGAATGCCGCCGTCCGGCCGGGCGGCGCCGAGCACGGCGACGGTCACGCCCTCGCCCCGGGTGACCTTCCATGCCTTCTCCGCGTTGACCGCGTCGAGCGCCCAGCGTTCCCCGCCGGGCTCCGCCAGCGCCGGGCCGGCCGGCGCGGGACCCGCCAGGAGCGCGCTCGCCAGCGCGGCGCACAGGGTGATCGGTCTCAGCACACGTTCCCCTGGGTGCAGCGCGGGACATCGGGCGGCTCGCCCAGGGATCGCGCGATGCGCCCCGCGACGGACTCCGCGGCCGGCCACATCTCGCTGTTCAGCAGCTCCTCCAGCGCGACGGAGTCGCGGGTTCTGCCGTCGGCGTACCCCACGGTCGAGAAGACGATGTACGGCCCGGCGCCCACCCAGGCGGTCCGCTGCCGCTGGGCCGCGCCGAACATGTCGGTCACCGTGCCGGGGAAGGCGACCGGCCGCACGCCCACGCGGTCGTCGACGGGCAGCTTGGCGGCGGCCTCCATCCGCGCCTCCTCGTCCCTGAGCACGGCGACCCCGACCGTGATGGCGAACGTGGACGTCTGATCGACGTAGGTGGCCCGGAGCATGGTGCGGCAGCCCTGCTCGCGGAGGACGGAGGCGACCGGGGAGTCGACGGTGGCCGCGCACGCCGCCTCGGGGGCGACGCCGACGCGCCGGGCGTACTGCTGGGCCCGGGCGAGGCCGGTGTACTGGACCTCCTCGGGGAAGACCATGCCGACCGGCCACGCCTGCCACCTGCGGGCCACATCCTCCGCGACGTACTTGGCCCGCTCGGCGTCGGTGAGCGGGCGGGATCGGGTCTCCTGGAGCAGCCCGATCGACCCGAGGAGCACGTTGGCGGCCGCGACGGCCAGCACCACGCCCATCACCGTCAGGAAAATCGACCGGAACCGGATGCCGCGCTCCAACTCGGCCCGCTCCCGCGCCGCCTGTGCGGCCGCCGCGCGGCCTCGTGACGCCGGCCAGGGGCGCGCCCGAGGGCGGCCGGAGGACGAGCCCTGAGCCGTGCGGCCCGGGAAGGGCGGCAGTCCCCGCCGGCCACCGGGCGGTGTCCGCGGTGTCCTCGGCTGCTCGGGCGGCATACCCCGATGCTACGTCGGCAGGCCCGTCGGCCGGGGTGACGACATGACCAGAGCCTCGTGCTCCTTCCGCCTGGCCCGCCGTACGAGCAGGATCAGGACGACGAGGCTCGAGACCGCGCCGCCGAGGCCCGCGACGGCCACGCCGCCGTAGACGGTGATCGCCCGCTCGTCGCGGCGCACGACCACGACGGGGCCGCCCCGGTCGGTGGCCGCGCGCACGGTCCGGGCCGGATCCTGGACGCCGGGCCCCGACGCCGTGGCCCTGTGGCGGGCGAGGACCGCCGCCATGCTCAGCGCGCGGTACGCGTTGACCACGCCGAAGCCCGTGCCGGTGTTGTAGGGGCTCTTCTGGGCCGGGGACGAGGTGAGCGCCTGGGCGACGAGCGCGGGTGACATCCCCGGGTGGCGTGATTTGATCAGCGCCGCCACCCCCGACACGAGCGCGGTGGCCTGCGAGGTCCCCCGGCCGACCCAGTATTCGTCGCCCGGTCCCGCGCCGAGGATGTCGACGCCGGGCGCCGCCACGAGGACGGAGGAGTTCCGGTTGGAGAACGACGCGCGGCGCAGGGCCGGAGTGACGGCCGCCACGGAGATCACGCCGGGAATGGAGGCGGGGTACGAGTACGGCGCGGTGCGCTTGCCGGCGCCGTCGTTGCCCGCGGCGGCCACCAGCACCACCCCCTTGGAGATCGCGTAGCGGATCGCCTCACGCTCGGCCTCGGTCGGGAGGTCCTTGGAGATGGACAGGTTGATCACCTCCGCTCCGTGGTCCACGGCGTACCGGATCCCCTTGGCGACCACGCCCTCGAAACGGGGGTCGGAGTTGAACGTGCGGAAGCCGGGCTCCTCGTCCTCCAGGATCACCCGCACGGACAGCACCCTGGCCTCCGGCGCGACGCCGATGACGCCGTCGCCGCCTCCCGGGCCGTGCCCGTGGCCCGCGATGAGGGAGGCCATGTAGGTGCCGTGCAGGCGGACCGGCTCGACGTCGTCCGGGTTCGCCCCGGCGGTGAAGTCCTTGCCGATGATCACCGATCCGGCCAGGTCGTGGTGCTCGGGGTCCACCCCCGAGTCGAGAACGGCCACGGTCACGCCCGCGCCCTTCGTCTCGGCCCAGGCGTCCGCGACGTCCAGGGTCCGCAGGACCGCCTCCTGGCTCACCCGCACGTCGTCCGCGACAGCCGTACGAGGCGTGACGAGAAGCAGGGCGGCGGCGAGGGCCGCGACGGCGTGCGCGGCGCGTCTCAGCACTGCCACTCCTTGGCGGCGCAGTCCGGGGAGGCGGGGGCGGTGAGCGTGGCGGCGATGTTCCCGACCAGGTCGCCGGTGAAGGAGAACATGGTCGGCCGCTGGCTGCCGACGCCTCTGGCCGGGCGTCCGTCCACCTGCCCGACCGTGCTCATCACGACGTAGGGGCCGGCCTGCCGCACGGTGCCGGCCTGGCGGCCTCCGGCGGTGAAGCGGTCGGTCACGGTGCCGGGGAAGGCCAGGGCGCGCAGCCCCGGGTACGGCCCGCCGTTCCGTGGGAATGCCGCCTTCGCGGCCGCCGCCGACGCGGTGTCGGGGAACGCGGCGACCCCGATCGTCACCACAATGCCCTGGAGCGCGTCGAGGTAGGTCGCCCGGAGGATCGCGTGGCAGTGGGCGGCCAGGACCGCCTTGCGCAGGGCCGCGTCGACGGCCGTGCGGCAGTCGATCCTCGACGAGATGCCGACCCTGCGCGCCGTCTCCCTGCCGCCCTGCTCGCCGGTGTACGGCAGAGCCAGGGGGAAGATCCGGCCGGCGGGCCATAACGCCCAGCGCCGGGAGACCTCGGTGGCGCTCGCCTGCCGGATCTCGGCCGCGCTCGGACCACGGGTGAGCTCGGCGCCCGCGGCGGTCGCCGCGACCCCCGCGACCACGGCGCAGATCAGAGTGAGCGCGGAGGCCACGAGCAGGACCGGCCAGGTCCGCGTCTCACCCACCACGCCTCCGCTCACTCGGGTTCGCGGGATCACCCCAGCGACCTTAACCCGACTTGACGCCCATCATCCCCACAAATCCACCCCGGAAAGTACTTGACGCAATGGAAAGTGGAAAGTACTTTCCGATACGGAAAGTGATGGTTTCGACAGCGGAGGAGCCCCCCGTGAATCCAGAAGAAGCCGCGCGGAGCCTCTCGGCCATCCGGCGGACGCAGGCGAAGGCCGTAGGATCCGAGCCCTGGTTTCCGACGTGGTACGCGGCCGGGGTCGGGGTCTTCGTGACCGGAGCGCAGTTCATCACCGAGCCGGGCACGCCGGTCTCGGTCATAGTGGGAGGCGGCCTCGTGCTCACCGCCGGGCTCGGGGCCCTGATCGGGCGGCTTGTCACGTCGCGACGGATGACCGCCCACCGCAGCCTGACATCCCCGGCGGGAATGGTCGTGTTCGCACTTTGGCTGTGCGCCGGCATCGGCCTCTGCCTGGCACTGGCCTTGTGGCTGGCCTCCGCCGAAATCGCCTACGCTCGGACGTACGCCGGCCTGGTCATGACGGCGTTCATGGCCGCGACCGGCCCGTATGTCGCCCGGTGGATCTCCAGGCAGATGGTCCTCAAGATCGAAAAAGGGGTGTGATGGAGCTCGACCCCGTCATCCACGCGCCCACCCGCCTGCAGATCGTGTCGCTGCTCGCGGCCGCGGAGCAGGCCGAGTTCGGCTTCGTGAGGGACACGCTCGGCATCAGCGACTCGGTGCTGTCGAAGCACGCGAGCGCGCTGGAGACGGCCGGATATGTGCGGATACGCAAGGGTCACGTCGGCAAGCGGCCCAAGACCTGGTACAGCCTCACCGACGTCGGGCGAGCGGCGTTCACCCTGTATGTGGCGAACCTGCAAAAGATCGTCTCACCCAGCGGGCTGACGGTCCTCTCCGACTGAGCGCTCTCCAACGCGTACGGCTGCCGCCCCCGGTGGGAGGCGGCAGCCGTACGAGAGGCGATCAGTAGGTGGGCAGGCTCGGGTCGACGGTCTTGACCCAGCCCAGCACGCCACCACCGACGTGGACGGCGTCGGAGAAGCCGGCGTTCTTGAGGACCGCGAGGACCTCCGCCGACCGGCCGCCGGACTTGCAGTGCAGGACGATCCTCTTGTCCTGCGGCAGGCCCTCGAGCGCGGAGCCGTTCAGGAACTCGCCCTTGGGGATGAGCACGGCGCCCGGGATGTTCACGATCTCGTACTCGTTCTGCTCGCGGACGTCGATCAGGTAGATGTCGTCCCCCCGGTCCTGCATCTCCTTGAGCTCGGCCGCCGTGATCGTGGACCCCGCGGCCGCCTGCTGCGCCTCCTCGGAGACGGTGCCGCAGAACGCCTCATAGTCGATCAGCTCGGTGATCGACGGGTTCTTGCCGCAGAGCGGGCACTCCGGGTCCTTGCGGACCTTGACGTCCCGATACTTCATCTCCAGCGCGTCATAGATCATCAGACGGCCGACGAGCGGCTCGCCGATGCCCGTGATGACCTTGATGGCCTCGTTGACCTGGATCGAGCCGATCGAGGCGCACAGCACGCCCAGGACGCCGCCCTCCGCGCAGCTCGGCACCATGCCGGGCGGCGGGGGCTCCGGGTAGAGGCAGCGGTAGCAGGGGCCGTGCTCGGCCCAGAACACGCTGGCCTGCCCGTCGAACCGGTAGATCGACCCCCAGACGTACGGCTTGCCGAGCAGCACGGCCGCGTCGTTGACCATGTAGCGGGTGGCGAAGTTGTCCGTCCCGTCCACGATCAGGTCGTAGCCGGAGAAGATGTCCATCACGTTGTCCGTCGTGAGGGCCACATTGTGGATCACGACGTTGACGAGCGGGTTGATCTCACGCACGCTCGCGGCGGCCGACTCCGCCTTGAGCCGCCCCACGTCCGACTGGCCGTGGATGATCTGCCGCTGCAGGTTCGACTCGTCGACGATGTCGAAGTCGACGATCCCGAGAGTCCCCACCCCGGCCGCGGCCAGGTAGAGCAGCGCGGGAGAGCCCAGGCCGCCCGCCCCCACACACAGCACCTTGGCGTTCTTGAGCCGCTTCTGCCCCGCCATGCCCACGTCAGGGATGATCAGATGACGCGAGTAGCGGCGCACCTCGTCGACGGTCAGCTCAGCTGCCGGCTCTACCAGCGGTGGCAACGACACAGTCCCACTCCTGCTTTCGTGTCCCGTTTTCGTGCAAATGGTCGCGCTCGGCTCCATGGGCGCATCACAAGCTCTACTCACAACTTAACCGGGGCGTTCCGCATTCCCAATCACGCTGTCCGCCGTATGGACACCCATGTTTCGCGCGTTCGCGTCTCGGCGAGCAGGCGCCGTGCCTCCCTGGCGACCACCTCGGGGAACTCCATCTGCGCGACGTGCCCGGCGTTGGGCAGTGTGACGAGCCTGACGTCCGGAAAGGTACGGCCAGCCCGGCGGGCCATCCGGGCGTCGACCAGCCGGTCACGGCGGCCGTAGACCACCAGCGTCGGCGCGGTGACCCGGGCCGCCTGCCGCCAGAGGTTGTCCGGACCGGTGCGGAAATACTCGTTGACGATCGCGCGGGCGCAGCCCACCATCGCCTCCCCCGAGTACGGTAGGCCGTCACGCCGCCGCAGTTCCTCCACCGCGTCGCGGAGCCGCTCGGGGTGGACCCTGTTGAGATCGGCGTAACACATGCTCAGGGTCGCCCGGATGCGCCGCTCGGCCGGGACGGACGAGAGCCAGCGGACCGCGAGCTCGCCCAGGCGCGGCGCGGCCGACATGGCCACCCGGGCCGGGCCGTACCGGGGCAGCAGGTCGGGCATCGCCGGGGAGACGAGCGTCAGCGACCTGATGAGGTCGGGCCGGGCGGCCGCGACCCGCACGGACACGGCCCCGCCCATGGAGTTGCCGAACAGATGAACAGGGCCGCCTGTGTGCTCGATCAACCGCACGACCGCGTCCGCGTGGCCGTCCAGCGAATAGCGGCCGTCGGGGGGCGCCGGCGAGTGCCCGGCTCCCGGCAGGTCGATGGCGACTCCCCTCACGTCGCCGGCGAGCTCGCCCATGAGGTCGGTCCAGTTCGTGGCGGAGCCGGCCAGACCGTGGACGAACACGGCGGTGTCGGGCGGCCCCTCCGGGGTGGTCCTCACGTGGACCCGCGTCTCGCCCAGATCGATGTGCTCACCCGGCCAATGCGGAATCGGCTCGACACCCACGCGTCCTCCCTTGTTCTCCTTCTGTTTCGACGATAACCCCCCGGCCGCACGTCTCCCGCCGCCCGCCCGGCTACGGACAGTAAGCATCTTTGGGACCTCTCCCCATGTACCGGTTCGCCGATATCTCCCATATCGGACATTTCAAATGCGACATAAATGACATTTATGGGCGAAGTGATCAGTAGCGGTCCAACGTCGTCAATAAAGCGATAAGCAGATGGCAAAAGCCACCGATCGCCGTTTGTCACTTGGGCGACGAGGAAATCAAGACAATGCAGGGATGATCCGCAAGGGTCATCAGAAAGTACATTTTCCAACTGATTTGGAAAATGCCGGAGTGTCGGGGCAGTAGTCCTTCAAGGAGCAAATGAAATGCCCAAGTTCAACAACATCGTCGGGATCCTCGCGATCAGCGCCGCTCTGACCGGTGGAGCCGTCGCACTCGGCAACGCGATCACCAGCACCGCGAGCGCCTCCACCGTCATGGGCGGCTGGGTCGGTGGCGGTGGCGGTGGCGGCTGCTGCAACTGGGGCCGTGGCCACCGGAACCACAACAAGAACAAGAACAAGAACAAGCAGTGGCAGCACGAGCGTCAGCACCAGCGGCAGCACCAGTTCCTGCTGCGGGACTTCACCCTCGTCCTGACGCCGTTCCAGAAGACCGAGACCGACTCGCGGGCCCTGCCGTACAACTGGCAGAACTCGGACACCAAGGCGCAGCCCTGGAACCGCCAGAACTCCTTCACGGACACGAAGACCGAGCCGAAGCAGAATCAGGAGGCCGAGCAGGAGGCCGAGCAGGAGGAGCAGGAGGTTCCGGTCACTCCGTCGCCCTCCAACACAAAGAAGTAACCCAAGCATGCGATCTCGGCCATTCGCACGGAGATCGCAGTTGGCCTTCGGGCCATGACTGAGGGGCTGAACGGCGCCCGTGGTCGCTGTCGCCAGGATCCCTTTCGGGTGCCCTGACCAGCGAGTGCGCACGGGCCCTTGTACGGGCGCAGACCATGAGGCCGCTCCGGCCGCAATCAGCGAGGGCTCCGGCGTCGAACGCGGAGCCCTCGCTCCATGGTCCGTCCCGTTGCGTCGTCCAAGTAAACAACACATCGATAACGCGATTCGATGACGCGTCCCGGCCGCGCGCTGTCCACGCCGGGCGCTCATGCCACCCAGTGAACGCCGCGGCATTCAGACCGTGAATCCTCACGGCGCGAATGCGCGCGGGCGTAAACGCAGGCCCATGCTCCCACCTATGCGTTCCCGAGTCTCGGCGATCGGAGAACGCCGGAGAGCAGAGGCAGAAATTCATTCAAGGGGAGAAAATCAGCAATGTCGTTCAAGAACCTCGCGAGGGTCCTCGCCGTCAGCACCGCGCTGACCGGCGGAGTCATCGCTCTCGGTAGCGCCGTGACCACCACGTCCGCGAGCGCGAGCACCGTCATGGGCGGCGTGGTCGGCGCTCCGGTCCGCCACGCCGTACGCGGCTACTGCGCGCCGCAGCGTCATGCCCTCAAGAACAAGAACAAGAACAAGAACAAGCAGAAGCAGCACCACCGTCAGCACCAGACGCAGGACCAGTTCCTCATGCGGGACTTCACCCTCGTCCTGACGCCGTTCCAGAAGACCGAGAGCGCGGCCCACGCCCTGCCGTACAACTGGCAGCACTCGGACGCCAAGGCGCTGCCCTGGAACGACCAGCGCAACCACACGAACTCCACGACCAACCCGAAGCAGAAGCAGGAGGCGGAGCAGGAGAACGAGCAGAAGCAGAAGGAGCAGGAGCAGGAGCAGCAGCCGCAACAGGAGAAGCACGACGGTGGTAGCACCGTCAACGCCCCGACCGCGCTTGCCAGCGCCGACGGCGGCCCGGGTGGTGCGGGCGGCACCTCCACCGGCACCGGTGGCACCGGCACCGGCACCGCCACCGCGGGCCTGGCCAGCGGCGCCGGCGGCGCCGGCGGCGCCGGCGGCAGCTCGACCGGCACCGGCGGCAGCGCCAACGCCACCGGCGGCGGCACCGCCACAGGCGGGGCGGCCACCGCTGGTGCCGGCGGCGTAGGCGGCGCCGCCGCCGGGAGCGGCGGCAACACGACCGGCGCCCAGACCGGCAGCGGCACCGGCGGCGCGGGCACCGGCGGCGCCGGCGGCGTGGGTGGCGTGGGTGGCGTGGGTGGCACCGGCGGCACCGCCACCTCCTAACAGTGCGTGAGGCCCTTGCGGCCTCTCTTCAACGAGGGCTCCAGCGGACGCCGGCCGCGGAGCCCTCGCCATGGTTCATCGCACGCTCATGTCACGCAGTGAAACGTCGCGGCATTCAGACCGTGAATCCTCACGGCGCGAATGCGCGCGGGCGTAAACGCAGGCCCACGCTCTCACCATCGGCTTTCCGAGTCTCGGCCGATCGGAGACCACCGGAGAGCGGAGGCAGAAACTCTTTCAAGGGGAGAAATCAGCAATGTCGTTCAAGAACCTCGCGAGGGTCCTCGCCGTCAGCACCGCGCTGACCGGCGGAGTCATCGCTCTCGGTAGCGCCGTGACCACCACGTCCGCGAGCGCGAGCACCGTCATGGGCGGCGTGGTCGGCGCTCCGGTCCGCCACGCCGTACGCGGCTACTGCGCACCGCAGCGTCATGCCCTCAAGAACAAGAACAAGAACAAGCAGTCGCAGCACGAGAAGCAGCACCAGAACCAGCACCAGTTCCTGCTGCGGGACTTCACCCTCGTCCTGACGCCGTTCCAGAAGACCGAGAGCGCGGCCCACGCCCTGCCGTACAACTGGCAGCACACCGACTCCAAGGCGCTGCCCTGGAACAACCAGCGCAACCACACGGACACCAAGTTGAACCCGAAGCAGAAGCAGAAGGACGAGCAGGAGAACGAGCAGAAGCAGAAGGAGCAGGAGCAGGAGCCGCAACAGCAAGAGGAGAAGAAGGGGTCGGGTAACGGTACCAACGGTGCCAACTCGACTGCCGTGGGCGCGGACGCCAGCGCCAACGGTGGCCTGGGCGGCCCCGGCGGTAACTCCGGCGCGACCGGCGGCAACGGCAGCGCCAGCACCGGCGCGACCCTGGGCAGCGGTCCCGCTGGCTCCGGCGGCGTCGGCGGTGACTCCACCGCCGCGGGCGGCGGTGCTACCGCCGCTGGCGCCGGCAGCGCCGCCACAGGCGGCGTTGGTACCGCTGGTGTTGGCGGCGCCGGCGGCAGCGGCGGCGGCAGCGGCAGCAACACCGCCGGCCCCCAGACCGGCACCGCCACCGGGGGCGCCGGCGCCGGCGGCACCGGTGGTGCCGGTGGTGCCGGTGGCGCGGGTGGCATCGGCGGCACCGCCACCAACCCTGCGTAAGTGATATGAGGCCGTTGTGGCCTCTACTTGGCGAGGGCTCCAGCGGGCGCCGACCGCGGAGCCCTCGCTCCATGGCCCGTGTCACATGCGGCTTCAGTCGGCCTGGTCTTCAACTGGCCAGGTCTTCAGCAGGCCAGGTCGAAGGGCACGGCGCCATCTCCAGCGGATCTATGAGCGGAGTGCAGGACGACGTAGTTTCAACCGCGTTCCCAGCAGGGCTGTCGCGGGCCTCTTCGCGGTCACGACGTTGATCGGCGAAGCGCCGGATAGAAAATGCTCGACACTGCTCCCTGTCTCGATGGATCCGTCGCAAGGGGAAGAACAGAGCCTCCGGCCGGCGTTCCCGGGCCGCGTGCGAAGCTCGCGAAATATCTCGTGGGCGGGCGACAACGTGGCGAGGCGCCATCTGGGCCGCGCGCGAAGACATTAATCGTCGGGCACGACGTGGTAACCGGCGGCTTATCACCACGTCGAATGGCGGACGCGGATCCGGCCGTCCTCCGGCGCGCTCCTATTCCGAGTTTCGCTGGGAGGCGCGAATAGACCCAGCCTGTACGGCATCGCCGTACAGGCTCTTCGGCGTTGTCTTCGGCGCCTGTCCCGCATGCGTCCCTGACCTGCGTTCTGGCCTGCGTCTTGGGCCCGTATTCGCCATGCGCTCGCTTCTGATAGTCGTCATGTCGTCGCGAACCCCGGCATCCTCCGCGCCTCGCGACCCTCATGGCAGAGGTGAAGACGCGGCTCCCTGATGGCGAGTGCCCCGCCTCCACACACCGGGATCCCACATTTCCAGCCGAAACTGCGGCCCCATGCGGGCGGCCAGGTCACGCCCAGCCGTTCGCCGTCGATTCACTTCGTCTCACTTCGCCGAGCGGTTGCCGAGGTCGGGGAGACGTCCCCGGCGAGCTGCCGGCCTACGACCCCACCGATCCGCGTACGGCGGGCCGGGACGGCGAGCAGCGCCCTGAGCGACCCGGTCGGCCGGCGCATACAGACGGGGTACGGATTGACGCGTCTGCGCGCGGACGGACGCGTCTGAGGCCTCGTACGGCCACATAGCCGCCCCTCCTTGCCGCGCCTATCGCCTATTGCGGCGCGGATACGGCTTCCCCGGCTTTGAGCCGACGCGAAATCGGACATTTTGCTACAAAGCCGTCATCAATAGTCTAATGGCGGCTATAAAGTGATAATAAGCGATCAAAAGCAGCAGATCTCTGTTTGTGCCACCATGTGCCCGGAAATCAAGTCAGCGCAGGCAGATGGTCCAACACGGACCATGACCACATTTCTCAGGCATTCCTCGAAATATCGGAATGCCGCAAGGTTCGAGGCAATCGAATCCTTTCAAGGGGGAGCACATAATGCCCATGCTCAAGAAGATCCTCGCCGGGGTCGCCCTCAGCACCGCTCTCGCGGGCGGCGCCCTGGCCGCCGGCGTCACGGCCGCGAGCGCCGACACGACTCCGAAGAGCCACGAGACGGAGAAGAGCCACGAGCACGACCACAACCGGGACAACAAGTGGTGGCAGGACCGGGAGAACTGCTGGTGGCAGGACAAGAACTGCTTCCAGAACAACTGCTGGTGGAAGAACCAGAAGGACGACCACACCAACTTCGGGCTCGCGGTCAAGGACATCGCCATCGGGTTCCAGGACAAGACCCAGAAGGATGACTTCTGGAACAACCAGAACTGGCACCAGAAGGACAACTGCTGGAACAACAACAACCGGAACTTCTGGAACAACGACGACAAGAACAACGACGACCAGTCCGAGACCTCGCGCGAGTCCGAGCCCGAGAACGTGAACTGAACTGCGCTGAACTGAGCTGAGCCAAATCCAGCAGCACAGCTGACCTGACGCCCTTCAACTGAGCCGTAAACCTACAGTCGCAATCTCAAGGTTGTCATGAGATTGCAGGACAGCGCATTCCGAGAAATCTCGGAAAACCAAAATCGAATCCTTTCGAAGGGGAGACGAAATGGCCATGTTCAAGAAGGTCTTCGCCGGACTCGCACTCAGCACCGCTCTCGCGGGCGGCGCCCTGGCTCTCGGAGCCACGGCCGCCAGCGCATCCACGGTCCCGGTCAGCTGGCACAACAACAACGACAACAACAACTGTTGGAACGACAACAACAACTGTTGCTGGCAGGACAACAACTGCTTCCAGAACAACAACTGCTGGAACAGCTGCAGGGACGATTGCTCCAGCTTCGCGATCGCCACTCCCTGCGTTGCCATCGGCTTCCAGGACAAGGACTGCAGGAACGACTGCTGGAACAACAACAACTGCTGGCAGAACAACAACTGCTTCCAGAACAACGACAACTGCAACTGGAACAACAACAACAACAACGACAACAACGACTGCTGGGGCGGCGACTGCAACTAGGGCCGGATCTGACGGCCTTCGGGTGATCAAAACGCTCCGGGCCGATCGGCTGGAAGACCAGAGTGACCGTGCTTCATAGGGATCTCGGCGCCTGCCGACGCAGATAGCTCACGAAAGGACGAGCGCACGGATTCCGGGCGCATCGCACCTTCCGGTGAGTGCCTTCAGGGCCTGGAACGAAGTTTCATCCTCCAGCGCAAAGAGCAGAGGCTCCGGCGGATTCTCTCCGCCGGAGCCCTGACCTTTCCGGGGCTCACGTTCCTCTGCCCGACCGGCCCCCAGTCGCACGTCCGCTGCCGCACGTCGTCCCGCCCGCGTGCCGACCCATGGCACGGCGCACGACCTCCCCGCGGCCATCACGCCGCACATGACCTTTCCCCTGACCTTTCCCCGTGGTCCTGGCACCTGCCCGATCCCCCAGCACAGACGCCCCTCAGCCCACGCGATCCGATCCCCACCGCGCCAGACCTTGCCCACCCCTCTCTCATAGGTCCATCCCCCGCGCCCGACCTTCGCCTCAGCCCGTGCGGGCCCATCTCGCCGCGCGGGACCCGCCCCCAGGCTCTCGCGCGCCTCCCCGTCTCCCGCCGGTCGTAAGCGCGTGACGGCCCTACGCCTGCCGGTTCCCCGCCGCCTTCTTGCCGGGCCGCCCCGCTGCGCCTGGCCACCCGCCGAGCCGGTGCCGGATCAGCCCGCCGCGCTTCACCCCCGTCCTCGCGCCGGGGTGGTACGGCCCTCGACCGGCCACACAACCCAGAGAAACGGACATTTAGGGATGAAAGCCCCATCCATCATCTCAAATCGCCCACGAAGGGACAATGGGGCACCAAAAGCCGGAGTGTCGCCGTTTGTCCCGCATCGCCCTCGGCAATTAAGACATCGCGGGAGGGATGGCCCATTCGGGCCTTTCAGCGACATTTCTCCTCTATTCATGAAATGTCGCGAATCGGGCAATCGATCCTTTCAAGGGGGACACGCAATGCCCAAGCTCAGAAACGTTATCGCGGGCTTCGCGATCAGCACAGCGGTTGCCGGCGGAGCCGTCGGCCTGAGCACAGCGACCACGACCACAGCGGCGAGCGCGGCCACCATCCAAAGCGGCTGGGGCGATGACTGGAGCAGCGGCTGGGGCAACTGGAGCAGCTGCCACCGGAGCAGCTGCCACAAGAAGAGCTGGCACAAGAGGAGCTGGCACAGGAGCTGGGGCTGCCACAGGAACCGCTGCCACGAGAGGTCGCGCCACCACGGCGACATCAACACGTTCATCGTCAAGGCCCGCGGCATGAGTGACATCGACTTCGACTGAGTCGGTGGCCTGCCGCGATGAGTGAGCTACGCGCCTCGGGCTGAGTGGCGGGAAGACCGGCGTGCCCATGCGCAGGGCGGCGCCAGCGCCTGGTCTTGTGCACATCGACCTCTCGAGGCCGCTTCTCAGCCCGGACCTGGAGCCGGCTCTTCTCCAGGGCGTAGATAGCGAGGGCTCCGGCGGAACGACCTCCGCCGGAGCCCCCGCATCCGAGCTCAACTCACGCCGAAACTCATGCCGAAAGTCACGCCGAGCGGCGTGTCTTCCGCTTGGCGGGCGCCTTCTCCTCTTCGGTGCCCTCCTCCCCCTCGGCCTTCTTCGCGGCCGACTTGGCAGTGGTCTTCGAAGCTGCCTTCGCGGCGGGTTTCTCGGCGGCCTTCTTCTTCGTGGCGGCAGCGCCCTCGCGCTCGGTCTTCGCGGCTGCCGTACCCTCGCGTTCGCGCTTGGCGGCCTCGACGCTGGCGCGCAGAGCGGCCATCAGGTCGACGGCGGGCCCCTGCTCGGCCGGGGCCTCGGCCGCGACGACCTCCTTACCGGCGATCTTGGCCTCGATGACCTCCTGCAACGCCTCCCGGTAGGCGTCCCGGTACTCGTCGGGGTCGAAGTCGGCGACCATGGTCTCGATCAGGGACTCGGCCATCTTGAGCTCCTGGGGCCGGACGTCCACGTCCTCCTCCAGGAACGGGAACTCCGCCTCACGCACCTCGTCCGGCCAGAGCATCGTCTCCAGCACGAAGACGCCGTCGCGGACCCGGAGCGTCGCCAGCGACTCGCGCTGCCGGAGCGCCACCTTCACGATCGCCACGTGCCCGGACTGCTCCAGCGCGTCCCTCAGCAGCACGTACGGCTTGGCCCCCTGAGCGTCCGGCTCCAGGTAGTACGACTTGGCGAAGTAGATGGGGTCGATCTGCTCGGCGGGGGTGAACTGCAGCACGTCGATCCGCCGGGACGTGGTGAGCGGCAACTGCGCGAAGTCCTCGTCGGTCAGCACGACCATCTCGCCGGTGGCCAGTTCATAGCCCTTGGCGATGTCCGCGTACGGGACCTCCTCGCCGTCGGCGGTGCAGACCCTCTTGTACCTGATCCGCCCACCGTCTTCCCGATGCACCTGGTGGAAGGTGACGTCCTTCTGCTCGGTCGCCGAGAACAACTTCACGGGTATAGTGACCAACCCGAACGAGATGGCGCCCTTCCAGATGCTCCGCATAGCCACATTCTCGTCTCTGTGTTCGAATACCGCTATACCTAGATTCAAGTGACTTACCTCATGGGCAGGTACCCACTATGGCGGTTCCGTACCCGGTTGAACCGATGCTCGCGGTGCCCGGAGAGCTGCCTCTCGACTGCGCCGAATACGCCCTTGAGGTGAAGTGGGACGGCATCCGGGCCATCGCGTACATAGAAGATGGTGTCAGGGTCACCGGCCGCCGCGGCACCGATTTCACCTCCCGATATCCCGAGATCGTGAAAGCGGTCGCCCCGCTCGCAGGGCGCAGGGCCGTCATCGACGGCGAGGTCGTGGCCTTCGACGCCGCCGGACGGCCCAGCTTCGAGCTGCTCCAGCGCCGGATGAACGTGCCGGATCCGAGGAGCGCCGGGCTCCTCGGCGTCGTCCCCGTCTCCTATCTGCCCTTCGACCTGCTGCATCTCGACGGGCACACGCTGTTCGACCTGCCGTACCGGGACCGGAGGGAGCTGCTCGACTCGCTCGGGCTGGACGCCCCGCCGTACCTCCCGTGCGATCCGGCCGTGCTGGAGGCCACCCGCGCGCAGGGTCTGGAGGGCGTGGTGGCCAAGCGGCTCGACTCGCCGTACCGGCCGGGACGGCGCAGCGACTGGTGGGTGAAGGTCAAGAACCTGAACACCGCCGAGGTCGTCGTCGGCGGCTGGCGTCCCGGCAAGGGCCGCCGCGAGGGCGGCGTCGGCTCGCTCCTCGTCGGCATGTACGGCGGGCCGTCCCCCGCCGGGCACGGGTTCCGCTACGTCGGCCATGTGGGCACCGGGTTCACCGACGCCGTGCTGGATCATCTGTACCGGCTGCTTAAGCCCCTGGAGATCGGGCAGAGCGCATTCTCGACCAGCCTTCCCAGGGAAATAAGCAAGGACGCACACTGGGTTCGGCCCGAGCTTGTGGGGGAGGTCGCCTTCACGATGTGGACGAACGAAGGCCGGCTCCGCCATCCGGTCTGGCGCGGCGTGCGGACCGACAAGGTCCCCGCCGAGGTGCGGCGAGAGGAGCTGGAATGACGCAGAAGGTGCTGGTGAGGGTCGACGGCAGGGAGCTGTCCCTGAGCAACCTGGACAAGGTGCTCTACCCCGACGCGGCGTTCACCAAGGCCGAGGTCATCGACTACTACTCCCGGATCGCCCCGGTCCTGCTCCCTCATCTGAAGGGCCGCCCACTGACCGTGAAGCGCTTCCCCAACGGCGTCAACGGCGGCTTCTTCTTCGAGAAGAACGCGCCCGCGCACACGCCCGGCTGGATCCCCACGGTCAACCTGCCCGCCCCGGGCAGCACGAAGAACCGGGAGACGATCGACTTCCCGATCGTGAACGACCTGCCGTCGCTGGTCTACTACGCCAACCTCGCCGCGCTGGAGCTGCACCTTCCCATGTGGCGGGTGACGGAGGACGGCGAGCCGCTGGCGCCCGACACGCTCGTCTTCGACCTCGACCCCGGGGCGCCCGCCACGATCGTCGACTGCTGCCGGGTCGCCGTGCTCCTGCGGGACGCGCTCAAGGAGGACGGACACGAGAGCTTCCCCAAGACCAGCGGCAACAAGGGCATGCAGCTCTACGTCCCGTGGGACCAGGGGCCCGGCACGTCCGACTACGCCAAGGCGCTCGCACAGCGGCTCGAGGCCGGGAACCCCCACGTGACCAGCGTGATGGCGAAGCGGGCCCGGCCCGGCAAGGTCTTCATCGACTGGAGCCAGAACAACCCCTACAAGACCACGGTCGCGCCCTACTCGCTGCGCGCCAACCGGATCCCCACCGCGTCCACCCCTCTCCTCTGGGACGAGGTCGAGGACTGCCGCAGCCCCGACGAGCTGGTCTTCACCGCCCCGGACGTGCTGGCCCGGGTGGAGGAACACGGCGACCTCTTCATGCCCGCCCGCGCTTAGACGTGTTCGCCCCGCCGCGCTTGGACGTGGCAGGCCGAACCGTGACGTGGACCTGCCGTAGTGTGGGACCTGTCGCAGCAGACCCCCGGACGGGAGGACGTGCACATGTCCGAGATGGAACCCCTCGACGACGTGGTCGAGGAGCTGTCGATCGAGGCGCCGGAGGCTGACGCGGTCGAGCAGCACCAACTCGTGAAGGTCGCGGAGGACAGCCGCTGGCCGGAGCAGGTCCCGTTCGAGGCCGACCCCGCCGACGCCGCCGACCAGGAGCGCACGGTGGACCTCGGCGATGACGAAGACTATCGCTGACCTGGTTACCGCCGCGTAGGATGAGCCACGGGGCGGCGAGCCCCCTGATATCCCTCCCCACAAGGAGACTGCCGTGACCGCTACCCCGGACGCCAAGCCCCGGGGCACCCGGCTGCCCCGGATGGCCCGCCGCCGCCAGCTCCTGAGCGCGGCTCAGGAAGTGTTCGTGGAGAACGGTTACCACGCGGCGGCGATGGACGAGATCGCCGAGCGGGCCGGAGTGAGCAAGCCGGTCCTCTACCAGCACTTCCCCGGGAAGCTTGAGCTCTATCTCGCCCTGCTCGACCTGCACGTCGAGGACATGGTTACCCGCTGCCGCGAGGCGCTGGCCTCCACGACCGACAACAAGCAGCGGGTCCAGGCGGCCATCGGCGCCTTCTTCGACTTCGTGTCCAGCCAGGGCGAGGCGTTCCGGCTGGTCTTCGAGTCGGACCTGCGCAACGTCGCGCCCGTGCGCCAGCGGGTGGAGCGCTCCCTCCAGGAGAGCGCCGAGGCGATCAGCCAGGTGATCCAGGAGGACACCGGCTGCTCCAGCGACGAGGCCCACCTGCTCGGCGTCGGCCTGGTCGGCATGGCGGAGGTGAGCGCACGCTACTGGCTCACCAGCCACGGCTCCATCCCCAAGGAGGCGGCCACGCAGCTCATGGCCCGGCTCGCCTGGCGCGGCATCAGCGGCTTCCCCCGGACCGGCTGACGGGCGAATTGTGTTCGCTTGACGCGATCACAGGGCTCACCGCGCCCCTGGGCGACGACGATGGGTATGAACAGCCCTCTCGAAAGGGGAGCCCGATGGAAATCAAGATCGGCGTGCAGTCGGTGCACCGCGAGATCATCGTGGAGACCGACTTGTCGGCCGAGCAGATCGAGGAGGAGCTCCGCAAGGCGCTCGCCACCGACAAAGGCGTCTTCTCACTGACCGACACCAAGGGTCGGCGCGTCCTCGTCCCCGTGGCCTCGCTCGGTTTCGTCGAGATCGGCGAGGACGAGCAGCGCGCCGTCGGCTTCGGCGGAACTCTGTAGCCACCCGCCTTCGGCGTGGGCCGCCGTGCGGTCACCCATATCCGCATCCGCGGGGGCGACGGCCGTGGCCCGCGCCGTGGGTGTCACCCCGCGTCCGGCTGACTGTCGGACAGTCCGCGCTGCCCCTTCGCAGTACGGCGCGCGAAGTCCAGCGATTCGGCCCACATCTCGTCAAGGAACTGCCGTAGCGGCGCGAGGCCCTCATGCCTCGCACGGTACAACCGTTTGGCGCCCTCACGCCGCTCGATCAGCAGACCGGCTTCGGCTCACACGCCGGGCGTCAGCCCGAGAGCCGCCATCCGCTTGCCGTGCTCCTCGGTCAGCCTGGCGAAGAGGCGGCCGACCTCCGCGAGATCCTCGCCCTCCTCCCCCACGAGCAGGCCGGCCAGCTCCGGGCGGGCCGCGGCGAGCCGCTGACCCTGGCTCAGCGCCTCTCCCACCGTCCGGCGTGCCCACAGCGCCAGCCGTCCGCTCAGCCGGGGGTCGGCCTCGATCGCGGCCCGGACCCTTTCCACGGCGAACTCCGAGCGGCCGGTGTCGGCCAGCACCTCGTCCACCAGCTCCCTCGTGGACGGGTCGGCCCGCCGGGCGGCCTCGCGGTAGAAGTCCCCCGCGATCCCGGTGCCCACATATGCCTTCACGAGGGCCTCGTGCCAGTCCCTGGGCTTCGTCTGGGCGTGCCAGGCGTCGATGGCGTCCACGAAGGGGGCCATCGCCTCCTCAGCGTCGACGCCGAGCGACTCCAGCCGATCACGCAGCACGCGGAAGTGTCCGTACTCGGTGGCGGCGACGTCGCCCAGCGCCGCCCGGTCGTTCAGGGTCGGAGCCAGCAGCGCGGCGTCCTCGGCCAGCCGGAGGAACGCGGTCAGCTCGGCGTACGCCAGCACGCCCAGGAGGTCCACGATGCCGGGAGAGCTATCAGTCATGAGTGCAGCGTAAGGGCAGCGTAAGCGTCCGGGGTCGCGCCTCCGGAGCGGCGGGCTCGGGGCCGCCGGCATCCGGCAGGAGGCGGGACTTTTAGCGGGAAGGAGCAGAAATCGGTTCCGGGTTGTGGTATCGAGTAGACTGCTCTGTGAAAGTGCGACCGCACTATGTTGATCCGGGGTATTGGTTCCCGGAGCCCCCAGTAATTGGATGCCCGCGGTCGCTGATCACGACGAAGGCGCGACATCCGCGAGGGCCCGACCGGGGGAGATCTGCCGGCCAGGATGACCCGGAAGGCCGCCTTCGCACCGATTGAGGCAGGCCACGCTGACAACGACCTTCCGAGACCTGGGAGTCATCCCGGAGATCTCCGACGCCCTCGAGACCGAGGGCATCATTTCACCGTTCCCGATTCAGGAGATGGCGCTCCCCCTGGCCCTCGCCGGCCAGGACGTCATCGGCCAGGCGCGGACCGGCACGGGCAAGACGTACGCCTTCGGCGTCGCCATGCTCCAACTCGTGGGCAAGCCGAGGAAGAACCGCAAGAAGCCCCGCGGCCTCGTCCTCGTGCCCACCCGTGAGCTCGCTCTGCAGGTGACCGAGGACCTCGTCCTCGCGGCCGGCAAGCTGGGCTCGCGCATCCTCACCGTCTACGGCGGCCGCGCGTACGAACCCCAGATCGAGGCGCTCAAGAACGGCGTCGACGTCATCGTCGGCACCCCCGGGCGCCTGCTCGACCTGGTGAAGCAGAAGCACCTCGACCTGAGCCAGGTCGGCATGCTCGTCCTGGACGAGGCCGACCGCATGCTCGACCTGGGCTTCCTGCCGGACATCGAGCGCATCATCAAGCTGGTGCCGGAGAAGCGGCAGACGATGCTGTTCTCGGCCACCATGCCCGGAGAGATCGTCGCCCTCTCCCGCCGCTACCTCACCCGGCCCACCAACGTCCGCGCCGAGAACAACGACGCCGAGGCCGAGGCGATGCCGCTGACGACGCAGTTCGTCTACCGGACGCATCGCATGGACAAGATCGAGATTCTCGCGCGGCTGCTCCAGAGCAGCGGCAGCGGGCTGACGATGGTGTTCTGCGAGACCAAGCGCGCCTGCGACATGGTCTCCGAGCAACTGCGCGAGAAGGGCTTCGCCGCGGCGGCCGTGCACGGCGACCTCGGGCAAGGCCAGCGCGAGCAGGCGTTGCGCGCGTTCCGCAACGGCAAGATCAACGTCCTGGTGGCCACCGACGTGGCCGCCCGCGGCATCGACATCGACGACGTCACCCACGTGGTCAACTACGACTGCCCGCAGGACGAGAAGACCTACGTCCACCGGATCGGCCGCACGGGCCGGGCCGGGCGGACCGGCGTCGCGGTGACCTTCGTCGAGTGGACCGAGCTCACCCGCTGGAAGGTCATCAACAACGCGCTCGGGCTCGACTTCGCCGACCCGGTGGAGACCTACTCCAGCTCGCCGCACGTCTACACCGACCTCAGCATCCCCGAGGGCACCAAGGGCGTGCTGCCGCGTGCCAACCGGTCGCGGGCCGGCCTCGACGCCGAGGAGATCGAGGACCTCGGCGAGACCGGGCGCGTCCGCTCCCGCAAGTCCGACCGCGCCGAGCGGGGAAGCCGCGGAGACCGGGAGGAGCGCCGCGAGCGTCCCGCCCGCACCCGCGAGCGCCGCCGCACCCGTGGCGGCCGCGCGCAGGAAGCGGTCACGTCCGACGCTCCGGCCGGATCCGGTACGGCTGAGGCCTCCACGGTCAGTACGGCTACCGCCTCCACGTTGGGGGACATCTTGGACGAGACGCCGACCACGGCAGAGAACACGACCGGCCGCCGCAGCCGGAGGGGGGCCAACTCGGCCGCCCTCAGCGGCGCGCTGGCCGACATCACCCCCGCCCAGCCGCAGGACGACGGCGCGGCCCCCGCGCTGCCCGAAGCGCAGCCGGTCGCCGAGCCGATCACTGGGCCGATCACCGGGCCGATCACCGGGCCGATCACTGAGCCCGTCGTCGAGCCCGTCGTCGAGAAGAAGCCGGCCCGCCGCAGGACCCGCGCGGTGGCCGCCCCGGCTCCCGAGACCTCCCCGGAGGCGACGGAGCAGCAGGCCGCTCAGCCCGCCGGACCGGCCGAGCCGCCGCGTCTCGGCCAGGACGAGCAGGTGGCCGCCGAAAGGCCCGCCCGCCGCAGGACCCGCGTCGCGGCGGTGGACGCGCCGGAGATCGGCACTCCGCGGGCGGACGCCCCGCAGGCCGGCGCCGCGCGCCAAGGACGGGCGCGGCTCGACGACGCACCGGTCGAGACCCCGATGAAGGCGCCCGTGCGGGTGCCGGTGGAGGTGCCCGTGCAGGCGGTGGAGGCGATTGAGGCATTGGTGGAGACGCCGCAGCCCCGGCCGGAGCCCGAGCGGATCATCCCGGCCAGCCCGTTTGTGGTGGTCTTCCAGTCGCCCGACCTCGCGACCGAGGACGACGATCCGGCCCCGTCGGCCGCGACCGAGCGTGCCCAGCAGCGGCGCCGCCCCGCGCCGCGGCCCCGGCCCCGCCGTACGGGCTGATCCTCGGCGCGCGCGATCGACGGCGAGCACGATGGACCGCGAGCACGGGACCGCGAACACGCCGGGTGGCCTCATGGCGCCCGGCGTCCCGCCTGCCAGGGGACCGCTTTACCTCGAGTGGGTATGGACCTTGGCAGGAGGCACGCGCGATGAGCATTCGCAACCCGCGTAGCGTTTTTGGCGGTGTCGCCAGGATCTCGACTCGGTATCGTGATGCCACGTGAGCGAGCCAGCCGACAGGCACAGCAGATGGTCCGGGGCGTGGACGCCGACGGGACCACGCGTCCCATCGGTCCCAGCAGTCCCGGTAGGGGCGGAGGAGGCCTCGTGAGTACGCCGCGATTCCTGACCCTGCCCCCCGGGGTCACCGTCCTGCAGATCGAGACGCCAGTGGGCTCGTTCGCGGCCCTGGAGGCGCTGCCCGTGAGCGGAGTGGCGGAGCGCTGGCCCGCCCTCCTCGTTCCGGGATTCACCGGGAGCAAGGAGGACTTCCTCTCGGTCATGCAGACCCTCGCACAGGCCGGCCGCCGTGTCATCGCGGTCGACATGCGGGGGCAGTACGAGACCCCCGGCCCCGACGACCCCAAGGCGTACACCTGCGCGGCACTGGGCGCGGACGTGGACGCGATCGCGACCGTCGTCGGCGACGGCGAGCCCGTCCACCTGCTCGGACACTCGTTCGGCGGCCTCGTCACCCGTGAGACGGTGCTGAACGGCATGGCCAAGCTGGCGTCGTTCACGCTGATGAGCTCGGGTCCGGAGGGCATCACCGGGCCCCGCGAGCGGGCGGGCCGCGTCTTGCTCGCGGAGCTGCCGGAGCACGGCGTCGACTACATGTGGGCGAACCGGATGGAGCCCGAGGCGCTCCGGGCGGGCGTCCCCGACGACATCGTGGCGTTCCTCCGCAAGCGGCTGCTCGCCAACTCCCCCACCGGCCTGCTCTCCATGGCGGACGAGGTCCTGAACGCCACCGACCGCGTCCCCGACCTCGTGCAGTGCGGCCTGGACATCCTCGTCCTGTACGGCGAGCACGACGACGGCTGGCCGCCCGTCGTCCAGGCCGAGATGGCCCGCCGGCTTGAGGCCGAGTGCGTGGTGGTGCCCGGCTCGGCCCACTCACCCGCCGTCGAGGCTCCGGAGACCACCGCGGCCGCCCTCACCCGGTTCTGGAACGCCGCCGAGAGCCGGCTGCTGCAGCAGCACGGCTGAGCCTCACCACAGCCCTTGGACGGGCCGTCGGCCGGCGTGACATCATTTACCCACGATGGCTTCGCCACAGGGCCTGACGGCCCAGCCTCCACACTCGGCCACCTGGCTGGTGCACGTCGACCGGTCCATGTGGGTGGGCGGCGTGCGCGGCCTGATGCTCCAGGCGCTCCATCCGCTGGCGATGCGCGGCGTCTGGCAGAACTCGAACTTCCAGGAAGATCCCTTCGGGCGGCTGCGCCGCACCGCCGACTTCGTGGGCCGGGTGACGTACGGCAGCCCAGAGGAGGCCGAGGAGATCGGCAGGCGTGTGCGGGGGATCCACCGCTCCCTGCGGATCCATGATCCCGACACGGGCGAGAACCACCGCGTGGACGACCCGGAGCTGTTGCTCTGGGTCCACTGCGCCGAGGTCGCGTCCTACCTGGAGACCGCGCGCCGGGCCGGGGTGCGGATCACCGACCGCCTCGCCGACCAGTACCTCTGGGAGCAGCGTCGCAGCGCCACCTATGTGGGCCTCCATCTGGAGGACGTGCCGGGCTCGGTCAGCGAGATGGAGAACTACTTCGAGGAGATGCGGCCCAAGCTCAGGGTCATCCCGGAGTCGGCGGCCACGGTCCGGTTCCTGCTGTGGCCGCGCGTCCCGCACGACCTGCGTATCCTCACCCCGGCCAAGCCGGCGTACTTCCCGTTCGGCGCGCTGTGCTACTACACGCTTCCCGGCTGGGCCCGCGAGATGTACGGCGTGCTGCCCGAGGTGCCGCAGACCACGGTGACGGCGGCGCTGAGGGCGTTCCGGCTGGCCATGAACTCCGTGCCGGAATCCGTGCACAGCCGCGTCTTCCAACCGGCGACGAGGGCGATGCTCCAGGCGACGCGCGAGCGCCTGGCCGCCGCCGGTTACGACCTCAGCAAAGGGCTCAGAGGGCTGGTCGATCCGCGCCGCCGACCGGGACGGATCGCCGTCTAGGGCTCCGGTAGACGAAGGGCACGTCTCCCTGCGACCGGGTGAGCTCCTCGATCACCTGGTGGTCCGGAGACAGCCGGCACGCCGGATCCGTGGCCGCCGCGTCGCCGGTGATCGCGTACGCCTGGCAGCGGCAGCCCCCGAAGTCCAGGTCGCGGCGCGGGCAGCTCACGCACGGCTCGCGCATCCACTCCGTTCCCCGGTAGGCGTTGAACGCCGCCGACTCCTCCCAGATCCACCGCAGCGAGTGGTCCCGCACGTTCGGCATCGCCAGCCCCTCCATGGCGTACGCCGCGGGACAGGGCAGCACGCTGCCGTCCGGCCCGACCGTGAGGGAGATCGCCCCCCAGCCACCCATGCAGGGTTTCGGGACGCCCTCGAAGTAGTCGGGGATCACCCAGATCAGCTCGATTCCGTCGAGCCGCTCCCGCCAGTGGTTGAGCCGCTCCTCCGCCCGCGCGAGCTGCTCCCGCGTCGGCAGCAGCGCCGCCCGGTTGAGCAGGGCCCAGCCGTAGAACTGGGTGTTGGCCAGCTCGATCCGCTCGACGCCCCAGGAGACCCCGAGAGCCACTATGTCGTCGATGAAGTCGAGGTTGTGCCGGTGCAGGACGACGTTGAGGCCCAGCGCCAGGCCGGCCTGCCGTACGAGCGCGGCGGCGTCCTCCTTGGCGGCGAAGGACCGCTTGCCCGCGATGCGGTCAGACTGGGCGGCGTCGCCCGCCTGCACCGAAAGCTGAACGCTGTGCAGCCCGGCGGCGACCAGCTCCGCCAGACGCGCCTCGGTGAGGCCGACGCCGCTCGTCACGAGCTGGCTGTAGATGCCCGCCCGCTCGGTGGCCTCGACGATCGCGACCAGGTCGCGCCGGAGCAGCGGCTCCCCGCCGGACAGGTGGGCGTGGACGACGCCCAGCTCGGCCGCCTCCGCCATGACGCGTTCCCAGTCCGCCGTGGCGAGCTCCCGGGAGCGGCTGATCAGCTCGGTCGGGTTCGAGCAGTAGGGGCAGTGCAGCGGGCAGCCGTGCGTCAGCTCGGCCAGCATCGCCCACGGCGGGGGAGGCTTCAGGGGCGCGGGCTCCTGGGGCAGGGGCATCACATGCGTGGGCTCATGAGGCGGAGTCAACGGAGCCAGCCTTCCTTCTGGACGCGGCCGAGGAACTCCGGGACCTCCTCGGCTACCGGAGCCTCGGGGAACTCCCCGGCCAGCTCGGCGACGATCTCGTCCACGGTCCTCGTGCCGTCGCACAGCTCGACGATGGAGGCGGCCTGGCCGTTCAGCACCACGACCCGCTCCGGCATGATCAGCAGGTCGGCCTCGCGGACGGCGTCGTAGCGGAGGACGACCGACGGCGCCAGCGCGGGCCGCCAGGAGGTCATTCCGACGCCCGATCGATCGCGTCGAGCAGCGACCAGAGCAGGTCGCACTTGAACCGCAACGCCGCGACGGCGCTCTCCTGCTCTGCCTCGGTTCGCGCCCAGTCCATCACCAGCGCCAGCGCCTCGCCGCTGTCCTGGCGTCCCTGGGTCACCCGGTTGCGGAAGTACTGCAGGCCCTCGGCGTCGATCCACGTGTAGTGCCGCTCGAACGCCTCGATCCGGGTGCGCATGATGTCGGGGGCGAACAGCTCGGTGAGCGAGGCGGCCACCGCCTCCAGCGGCGTGCCGAGGCGGCACAGGTTGACGTAGCCGTCGACGGCCAGCCGTACGCCCGGGAGGACGCCCTCGCCGGACAGGAGCGCGTCGCGGTGCAGCCCGGCGGCCTCGCCCAGGCGGAGCCAGCGCTCGATGCCGCCCTCTCCCGGCTCCGTCCCGTCGTGGTCGTGGATCCGGCGGACCCACATGCGGCGCAGCTCGCTGCTGTCCAGCTTGGACAGGATCAGCGCGTCCTTGATGGGGATGTGCCGCTGGTAGTGGAACCGGTTGAGGATCCACCTCCTGATCTCCTCGGGGCTGAGGTCGCCCGCGTGCATCCGCACGTTGAAGGGGTGCAGGTGGTGGTAGCGCTCCTCGGGCACCGCCCGGAGCCGCTTCTCGAACTCCGCCGGGGTCCAGTTCACAGTTCGATCACCATTCCGTCCGCCGCCACCTCTACCCCGTAGCCGGCCAGCAGCCGGTGCTGCGGCGCGTCCGGGTCCAGTAGCGGGTTGGTGTTGTTGAGATGCGTGTAGAAACACCGGCCGGGCAGACCGGCCAGCATCGGAGCGGTCACCTCGATCGGCACGTGGCCCATCTGGGTCGCCGTCTTGGAGGAGATGCCCGTCCTGCGCGGCTCCTCGTCATCCCAGAAGGTGCCGTCGATGATCACGCAGTCGGCCTCCGCGAGCGCCTTCTCCAGCGCCGGGGGGAACGTGCCGACGGCGGGCGCGTAGACCACCGTGGCGCCGTCCGACAGGCGCAGCGCGCTCACCCAGCCGTCCTCCGGGCCGCCCTCGGGCGCGTAGCGCGGCCTCTTCCCCGACACCGGCACCGCGCTCACCCGCAACGACTCCCCCAGCGCGACGGGCTGCCCGAGATCCTTCCAGACGAGGTCCGTGTACGGCGAGAGCACCTCCTCCAGCCGGAGCCGCTCGGTCAGGGCATGCCGTACGGCGGGGGTGGCGACGATCTCCACCTGGTCGGCCTCGCGGAGGCGGGCGATGCCCAGTGTGTGGTCGAGCTCGGCGTCGGTGAGGATGATCCCGGCGAGCGGCGTGTCCCTGAGCCCCGGCCCGGGGACGAGCCACTCGCTCGCCTCTATCTGGTCGCCGATGTCCGGGGTCGCGTTGACCACGTGGCATCGGCCGTCCGGCGTCCGGACCGCGAGGGAGGCGTGCCGGCGGCGCCACGAAGGATGTGCGCGTGCCCCGGCGCAGCCGGGACACGCGCAGTTCCACTGCGGAACGCCGCCGCCTGCCGCGGTGCCAAGTACCCGCAGGCGCACGGTGCTGTGTCACTCCAATTTCAGAGAGATCTGTGAGATCGCTGAGAGTGGGCGACGACTACCTGGTGGCCAGGAAGTACGCCGACATCTCCATCGAGGCCTCGACGACCTGGTAGTCCGGCTTGTGCCAGGTCGTGTCCTCGCCACGGGTCTTGCGGCGCTTGCCGTGAGCCCGCGGGGGCTGCTTGCTGCTCTGGTCCTTCTGCTCCGCCATGAGCGCACCTGCCTTCCATGAGATGGTTCCCATTTGTTATCGACCCTTACAATCAAATCGTCAAGGCCCTCCGATCAAATACATCGGAGCTGTCATCGGGCACGGGGCACCCTGACCACCCCCTAGCACAGCGTTCAGGGCTTTCATCGGAGGTGTTCGGGATGCGCCGACGTGCCGGAAAGCCCGGCACGGGAAGGCCCCCCAGAGAACGAAACAATCGTCGCCGTGATCATGCAGGGTTTCCCGGGGAAGCTCGGGGACGTGGGGTTCCCCAACGCCGTTGCGTTTAGCATCGTGGGCGGGAGGCAAGTCCCTTCTCGAAGATCGTGATGTGGGTGTGGAAGCTGTAGGTTTGCGTGGTTGTGGG
>NZ_JBGCBZ010000030.1:0-75694 GCF_041262585.1 Planotetraspora sp. GP83
TGTTTTTGGGTTTCTCCCCCACCCCCCCGGCTCGTTGGTCGCGTCCCATGGTGGCCGCCCCCCCCCCCCCCCCCGCCCCGGCGCGCCCGCCGGGCGGGGGGGGGGCCCCCCCCCCCCCCCCCCCCGCCGGGTTCATGGACTGGCCGGTTCAGCTATCAGAAACCGGCAGTGATCCTCGTGAAGTCCCAGGTGTTCTGGGAGATGCCGCTGCAGTCCGACACCACGCCGCCGCCGGGGCAGCCGCGGTCGCGGTTGACGGACCAGAAGGCGAGCCGGCCGAGACCCTTCGACTTGGCGTAGTCACGGATCTGGGTCCAGGTCGCGACGGACGTCGTTTCCTGCTGGTCGGACAGGCCGTTCATGCCCGAGATGCCCATGTGGGCGTACGCGGTGGCGTCGGACCAGCCCCATGCCGCCTTGAGGGCGTTCTTCAGTCCCTCGGAGGCGTTGACCGTGCTCTGGTACATGTTCGAGCCGCCGCCGAAGTCGAACGGCATGATCGTGTAGTTGTCGATGTTGACGCCGAGCGCCTTCGACTGGTTGATCAGGCGGGTGCCGTAGTAGTTCGGGCCCGTGGTGCTGGTGCCGAAGGTCACGACCACCTTGGTGCTCGGGTTGTTCTGCTTTACGATCTTCAGGCCGCCGAGAATGCGGTCCTGCACGGCCTCGTTCTCGAACTCGTCGGAGTTCTCGATGTCGAAGTCCACCGCGGCCGGGTGGTAGGCGTTGATGACCTGCTGGACGGCCGAGGCGAAAGCGGACGACGACGAGCAGTTCGGGCCGAGCTTGTTGCCCTGCCAGCCGCCGAAGGAGATCTGGACGTTACCGCCGGCACCCTTGATCTGGGAGATCGCGCTCGCGTCAGCGCTGCCGGACAGCGGGCGGGAGCCGTCCCACGCCGGGTTGCAGCCGCCGCCAGAGAGCATGAACGCCATGGTGAACGCCTTGATGCCGGTGGCGCTCATGACCGAGGTCGGGCTCGGCGGGCTGCCCCAGCCCTCGTAGAGGTACGGCGCGCCAGGGAGCTTGCCGCCACCGCCGCCGGTGCAGCCCGTGGTGCTGCCCGTCACCGAGCCGCTCGCGACGGACTCGCCCTTCGAGTTGTACGCCTTGACGGTGTAGGTGTGGGTCTCACAGGTGCCGAGGCCGGAGATCGTGGCGCTGGTCCCGGTGACGGTCGCCTTGACGCTCGTGCCTTCGTAGACGCGGTAGCCGGTGACCGTGCCGCTCGACGCGGACCAGGAGAGCGAGATCGAGGAGTTCGTGGTGCTGGTGACCGTCGGGGTGCCCGGCTTGCCCGGCGCTCCCGCCGTCGGCGTCGGGGTGGGGGTCGGCGTCGGGTTGCCACCGCCGCTGACGGGCTTCCAAAGGGCCGGGACGTTCGACGGCTCCCAGCCGGGCTGTGAGGTGTGGGCCTGGATGCACTCGTAGTCCACGCCGTTGTACGTCACGCGCGCGCCGATGGCGTAGGGGGTCCAGGCCTGCCAGGCCGGGTAGGCCAGCATGACGAGCTGGTTGGGGGTGGCCGACGCCGAGGCGCCGGTCGTCCCGGCGACGAAGCCGCCGACGGCCAGGGTCAGGGAGGCCAGTGCGACGACGGCCGTCCGGTTCAATCTCATGGGGTCCTCACAGGGAGTTGAGATAGGTGCGGTGGCTGCGGGAGAACTCGAAGCCGTTGTACTTGTCCCAGTTGATGGACCACGTCATCAGGCCTCGTAGGCCCGAGAAGACGCCGTGCGGGTGGTAGGAGCCGCAGTTGGTCCCCTTCGCCAGGCAGCCGAACGCCTTCTGGACGTCGGCGACTGTGGTGAAGCCGTTCCCGGCGTAGGGCGCGGCCGGTAGGCCGATCGCCACCTGGTCGGGGCGGAGAGCGGGGAAGGTCGCCCCACCGGCCACTGGGAAGCCGGTGAGCAGCATGTCGGTCATGGCGACGTGGAAATCGGCCACGCCCATGGTGTGGTACTGGTTGTCCAGGCCCATGATCGGTCCGGAGTTGTAGTCCTGGACGTGCAGCAGGGTCAGGTCGTTACGCAGAGCGTGAATGACCGGCAGGTACGCGCCGGAGCGCGCGTCGGCCGAGCCGTTCGGGCCCGGCCCGTAGAACTGGTAGCCGAGCTGGACGAAGAACGTCTCCGGCGCCATGGTCAGGACGAACTTCGAGCCGTACTTGGCCTTGAGCGACCTGATCGCGGAGATCAGGTTCACGATCACCGGAGTGGTCGGGTTACGGAAGTCCCTGTCGCCGGTGTTGAGCGACAGGGAGTGGCCCTCGAAGTCGATGTCGAGGCCGTCCAGGCCGTACTTGTCGATGATCGCGCCGACCGACTGGACGAACTTGTCCCGCGCGGTGGTCGTGGTGAGCTGGACCTGGCCGTTCTGGCCGCCGATCGAGATGAGGACCTTCTTGCCGGCCGCCTGCTTCGCGCGGATGGCCGCGATGAAGTCGGCGTCGCTCTCGACGTTCGGGCACTCGGCCACGGGACAGCGGTTGAACCGGATGTCGCCGGACGTGACCGAGGTCGGCTCGCCGAAGGCGAGGTCGATGAAGTCCCAGTCGTTCGAGACATCAGCCATCCGGACATATCCGGACCCGTTGGCGAACGACGCGTGCAGGTACCCCACCAGCGCCCGCTTGCCGGGCGGCGGCGGTGTCGGAGTAGGCGTCGGAGTAGGCGTCGGGGTCGGCGTGGGAGTGGGGGTGGGTGTCGGGGTGGGAGTCGGAGTCGGTGTGGGGGTCGGGGTCGGCGACGGGGTGGTGCCGCCGGGGCCGTCCAGTACGACGTCGTCCGCGTAGTAGGCGCCCTGGCCGTACCAGCCGTTGACGTAGACCGTCACGCTGGTCGTCGAGGAGCCGGTGGTGAACGACGTGGTGAGCTGCTTCCAGACCGCGCCGGGGGTGGCCCACGTCTGGACGTCTGTGGTGCCTGTGCCGGTGGCGCCGAGGAAGACGTAGTTGCCCTGGACCCAGGCGGACAGGGTGTACGCCGTGGACGGCTTGACGCTGATCGTCTGCTGGCAGCGGGCGTAGTCGCTCCCGGCCGGCGTGGCGGTCAGCGCCTTGGTGCCGCCGTGGACCGGGCTGGAGACGGCCGCGGCGCCCGCCGCGCAGGTCCACCCGGACAGCCCGGACTCGAATCCCGGGTTGGCCACGATGTTCGCGGCCTGGGCCGTGCCGGTGAGGAACCCCGCGAAGGCAAGGGACGCGACCGCCCCGGCTGTGATGAGCTTCTTCATGAGAGTCACCCCGTGTACGAAGCGAAGATCTTGGAGAACTCGTACGGCGACTGCGCGATGTTGGTGCACATGTAGAGCGCGCCGTTGCAGGCGTTGCGGTCGCGGGTCACCTCCCAGAAGGCGAGCAACCCGAGGTGCTTGCCCTTGGCGAAGGTGACGAGCTGACGGGCGTCGGCCTGGTTGTAGATCCGGCCGTCGTCGTTCTGGCCGATCATCGGGGTGACGCCGACCATCCGCCAGGCCTGCGCGTCGGTCAGGCTCGGGTACAGGGACTTGACCTGGGAGAAGGTGCTGTTGGCCGCCTGGACCGCCGCGTCTCCGTAGTCGACGGACTGGTAGTAGTCCATGGCCATGACGTTGACGGCGTCGAGCTTGACCCCGGCGTCGCGAGCGGACTTCACGACGTTGAGCCCGTCGGCGGTGAGGCCGTTCGGCAGGACCGGCAGGGTCAGTGAGATCTTCAGGCTGGGGTGGGCCTGCTGGAGCTTGGCGAGCGCCTGCGACCTGCGGGCGATCGACGCCGGCTCGGCGGACGCCCCTCCCTCGATGTCGAGGTCGATGTAGTTCAGGCCGTACGCGTTGACCACGGCGTTGTACTCGTTGTAGAGCGCCGTCACGTCGGTGCACGCCTGGGCGAGCTCGATGCCGCTCGCGCCGCCGAAGGAGATCTTCACGTCACCGCCGCCGGCCCGGATCGCGTCGATCTGGTCCTTGGCCCACTGCTGCCGCGGGTCGTACGCGTTGAACCACATGGCCTTGCAGCCCGACGCGGTGATGAAGGCCATCGTGAAGTTCTTCAACCCGGAGGCCGAGGCCATCGCGCTCAGGCTGGGGGTCGGCCACGAGCCCATGTCGACGTACGGCGCGCTCCGGAGGTTGCCCGGCTGCGGCGGCGTGGTGGTCGTGGGAGACGGCGACGGTGACGGTGACGGTGAGTTCGTCGGCGTGGGGGACGGTGACGGAGTCGTCGTGGTGCCGCCGCAGGAGCCGCCGTTGAGCTTGCAGTTGGCGGGGACGCCCGCCCCGGTGTTCACCCATCCGAAGGCGGCCGAGGCGCTGGGCGCCAGGGTGCCGTTGTACTCGCGGTTCTTGAAGGTGTAGTGGTCACCGGACTTGGTCATCAGGGCGTCCCAGTAGGCGCCGACCGACGATCCCGACGGCAGGTCGAACTCCACGATCCAACTGGAGATCGAGGACGTGCCGGTGTTGGTGACCGTGTATCTGCCCTGGTAGCCGGAGGTCCAGTCGGAGTCCTTCGAGAAGACGGCCTTCGCCGTCGCGGCCTGTGCCGGCAGCGCGACGAGCGCGAGCCCGAGCGCGGCCACCGCGACCAGTGCGCGCCAGACATACCTGATCTGCATGTCACAACCTCTTTTGGGGGGTGGGATGGAGGGAGGTCATGGAACCCGTACGGCTGACGCCTCACGGAGGCGGCCGGACGAACGGCGTCAGCCGTACGGCACTTGGGGCGTCTGGTGACGGGACGCGGCTTCTAGTCGGTGTTTCGGCTCGCTGGAGTTTCTTTTAGTAAAGTTTCCTAAGAGTTGTTGGGATCGTAGCCCCGCGCGGAACGGGCCACAAGGCCTAAATCGAAGGGGATTCTGACGAGCCGAGTCAGAGCAGCACGGAGCCGCCTCCGACAGCGTGGGCGCCGCGGCCCTTAATACTGCTGAAATCCAGGGAGTCGTAGATCCGGTCCAGGTCCCAGCCCGCATGGATCTTCTCCGGATCGTCCGGGAGGTACGCGGTGAGCAGGTAGCGCCTGCCCATCGCCCGGCCGAGGGCGTCGAGCTGCGCGCGGAACTCGGCCAGCAGCGCGGTCAGGTTGTCCTTGTCCTCACCGGTGACGTGGTTGCCGACGTGTCCCTGCGCGCCCGGCCACTCCCAGTCGATGTCGATGCCGTCGAAGACGCCTCTGGCGCTTCCCGGGCCGCCTCGGCCGCCGGCCACGGGGAGGTCACCCCTGATATAGGTGTCGACGCACGACTTCACGAACTTCTGCCTGCTCGCTGCCGTCCTGGCCACGTCGGAGAAGTACTTCGAGTACGTCCAGCCGCCGATCGAGATCAGGGTCTTGAGGCCGGGATGCCGGGCCTTGAGCTTCTTGAGCTGGTTGAAGTTGCCGGCGAGCGCCGCGTCCGGGGCGTCCGGCACGCCGTCGACCGACTCCGCCGCCGTGAAGCCCCTCTGGTAGTCGGCCCACGCGTCGCCCGCGCCGTCACCCTGGTCGGGGTCGCCGGGATCGCTGGAGGGCGGCCTCGTCACCCCGCTCGCGCAGGTGAGCGTGTCGGGGTCGATGTTGGCGAAGGCGTAGTTCACATGGGTGAGCCAGGCGATCTCTCCGCTGGTGTCGAGCGTCTTGACCGTGGACGTGCCGCCGAAGGGGCCACGCTGCGCCAGGTAGCCGACCCGCACCTTGCCCGGCCGCTGCGAGGGCGGCACGGAGGGAGAGGGCGATGGGGTGATCGTCACAGTGACGGTCACGACAGGCTCCGGCTCCGGCTCGGGGCCGGGGTCGAGGACGAACGCTTCAGAGCCGGATGTCATCTCGGAACTGGAAGTCACCTCGGGGCTGGGCGTCGGCTCTTGGGTGGCGCGGGCCATGACCAGCGCCTGCCGTACCTCGGGCGCGGGGGTCTCCGTCGCCTGGGCGGGGGCGTACCAGGTGACGAACAGCGTGGACAGGACGGTGGCCAGGACCAGTACGGCGAAGGCGCCGCGCATGATCGGTCCCATGGGGGGCTCCGGGATTATCAGGGGGCGTCTGGTGACGAGACGCCTGTGGCGGGGGCAATTAATTCCCGGGAGCGTATTCCCGGCCGTCCCCCGCCAACAAGGTGCGCAACCTTAAGAGGCCCTTATGGGCAGCTCATCCCGCTGGAAGGCACGGTCCATCCCGCCGATGTGATCTATGACACACCGGCGGGACGCGTGCCGAAAGCTCAGGCCCTCTGCCTACCCGAGCTCATCTCCTCCGAAACGCACTCCCGAGATTTGCTCGGAAACGTGCTTCGAAATGGGCTTGCTCAACCGGTCGGGAAGTTGTCGGGCGTGCGGACGCGGTCGCGCACCCACACCCCGGCGGGCTTCAGCGAGCCGGTCCCCGTCCAGGGACCGTTGGCGTTGCAGGTCCCTTCCTTGAAGACGGCTCCGGAGCGCTCGTCGTCGGAGTAGTTCCAGTTGGTCCAGCTGATCTTCTTCTGGGCCATCAGGTCGATGTACTGCTGCGACCTGGTGAAGTTGTTCGAGCCGTCGCCCGAGGCGGTCTGCGTGCCGAACTCGGTCACGAACATCGGGATCCGATCGGCCGCGCGGGACAGGGCGTTGAGGTACTCCGTGCCGTGCGAGGCCGCGTAGAAGTGGAAGGTGTACATGATGTTGGGGAAGTTGACCGGGCTGTTGATCACCTCGGTCTCGCTGGCGCCGTCCGACACGCCGAGCGACGACCAGGCCCGGGTGCCGATGAGGATCGGGGTGTCCGGGTCGTTCGCACGGATCACCGGGATGAGGTTGTTGGCGTAGCTCTTGATGGTCGACCAGGACACGCCGCTCGGCTCGTTCGCGATCTCGTAGAGCAGGTTGACCTTGTTGTTGTGCCGCTGGGCGATCTCGGTGAAGAACGTCTTGGCCCTGCTGAGGTTGTAGTTGGGGTCGCCGGGGGTGAGCATGTGCCAGTCGACGATCGCGTACATGCCGCGTGCCGTGGCCTGCTCGATGAGGTTGTGCACCCGGTCGGTGAACATCCTCGGGTTGGTCTCGTAACCGCCCTCCTGGATGTACATGGAGATCCGGATGATGTCGGCGTTCCAGTCGGTGGCCAGGGCGTTGAGCGAGCCGGTGTTCAGGCACTGGTAGTACCACTGGAGACCGTGGGTGCTCATGCCCCGCAGCTGGATGGGCTGGTTGTACTGGTTGCACAGGTGAACGCCGCAGACGTGGAGCTGCCCGTTGATCGCCACGGGGGTGCCGCCGGTGGTGCCGCCCGTGGTGGTGCCCGTCACCGGGGCGCTCTTGGCCGATTCGTTGCCCTGCGTGTCCAGGGCGCTGATCGTGTACGTGTGCGTGGTCGACGGCGCGAGCCCGCTGATCGTCACGGTGGTGCCGGTCGGGCTGGCCACGACCGTGGTTCCCTCGTAGACGCGGTAGCCGACGACGCCCACGTTGTCGGTCGAGGCGTCCCAGGCCAGGCTGATGCTGCTGGAGGTGGTGCCGGTCACCCGGGGGTTGCCCGGAACGGTCGGCGGCTCGCCCGGCTCGCCGCCGCCCGCGACGCGGAGCCGGTCGAGGTTCGGCCCGCCGTTGGCGGTGGTGGCGGTGGCCCGCACGGTGTTGAGCCCGGCGTTGAGCGGGGTGTTGATCGTGGCTTCCTGCCAGGTGTCCCAGTTCCCGGTCCCGTTGAAGGCCACGTTCGCCGCCACGACCGTGCCGTTGACGCTGATGTCCAGGGGCCGGTTGACCGTCGTACCGTTGGCGAAGCGGAAGATCAGCGAGTTCGCTCCCGGAGCGGGCACGGTGAGGTTGAACTCGACGTAGCTCCCGGTCACGTTGGTGTAGTCGACGAAGCCCGTCCCGGTGAAGCCGAGATGGTTGTTCGCCACCACACCCTGGGAGATCGTCGCGTCCTCCGCCTGGACTTCCGTGGACGGCGCGGTGGTCGTCACGTCGAGGTCGACGTAGTCGAGGTTGGGTCCGCCGTTCACGGTGGTGGCGGTGGCCCTGATCTTGTTGGTTCCGGCGTTCACGGGAGCGGTGAGCGTGCTGGTCGCCCAGGTGTCCCAGTTACCCGTCCCGTTGAAGGCGCGGGCCGCCGACACCACCGTGCCGTTGACGCTGATGTCCATGGGCCGGTTGATCGTCGTGCCGTTGGCGTACACCAGGGAGATGGTCGCGGTGCCCGCCGAAGGCGCGGTGACCGTCCACTCCACGTAGCTGCCGGTGACGTTGTCGCCGTTCACGAAGCCGGTGCCGCTGAAGCCGAGGTGGTTGGACTCCACCACACCTTGCGAGATCGTCGCCGATTCCGCCTCGTAACGGGTCGCGGCGCTCGCGCCGTCCGGCACGATGAGCGCCAGGACGACCGAGACCAACCCGGCCAGGACAAGGGCCGGGGAGCGTCGTCGCATGATCACTCCTTCCAATCGTTAGTAAGGTTTACTAACACTTACGGGGAGTGTGCCGACTCGGCAAGGCCCAATTCTTGGAGAATGCTGAAGATTCCCTGAGTGTGATCTGCGAACCGAGCGGGCTCGCCGCCGCCGTGCGGAGCCGCCGGCGGCCCGATGTTCCGGGCCACCCCGCCGCAGCGCGAAGGCCCTGGCTCGCCGCAGCGCGAAGGCCGCCCTGGCTCGCCGCAGCGCGAAGGCCCTGGCTCGCCGCAGCGCGAAGGCCGCCCTGGCTCGCCGCAGCGCGAAGGCTCTGGCTTGCCGCAGCTCAAAGGCCCTGGTGGGCGCCGGACAGATAGTCGCTCGACTGGTGGGCGACGAGATCGGCGTAGTGGCCGCCGAGGGCGAGAAGCTGCTCATGGGTGCCGCGCTCGACGACCTCGCCCTGGTCGAGCACGAAGATCTGGTCCGCGTCCCTGACCGTGCTGAGACGGTGGGCGATCACCACGCGAGTCTGCGAGAGCCCGGCGAGGTTCGCCTCGATGCCGGCCTCGGTCGCCGTGTCCAGGTTGCTCGTGGCCTCGTCGAGGAGCAGGATCCGCGGCCTGGCGAGCAGCGCGCGGGCCAGGGCGATGCGCTGGCGCTGCCCGCCGGAGAGGCCGGAGCCCTCCGAGAGCCGGGTCTCGTAGTTGAGCGGCATGCGTTCGATGTCGTCGTGGACGCAGGCCATCCGGGCGGCTTCGATCACGTCGTCGAGGGGCGCGCCCGGGTTGCCGAGGCTGATGTTCTCCCTGATCGTCCCGGAGAACAGCGACGGGTCCTGGGTGACCACGCCGAAATGCCGCCGGAGAGAGCCGCGCTCCAGCTCGGTGAACGGCAGGCCGTCGTAGCTGACCGAGCCCTCGGTGGGATCGAGCAGGCCCAGCATCACGCGCGCGAGCGTGCTCTTGCCCGAACCCGACCGGCCGACCAGGGCGATCTTCTGGCCGGGCGCGACCCCGATCGACACGTCGCGCAAAGTCCACGGCGCCCGGGGGTCGTAGCGGAACGACACCCCGCGCAGGGCGATCCGGCCGCTGAGCCGGGTGACCACCCTCGCGCCCCGCGGCTCGGGAGCCGACTCCATGATGTCGGCCAGCCGTTCCACGTGCGCCGCCGCCTGCTGCAGGACCTGCAGGCTGGTGAGCAGGGACCCGAGCGGGGTGAGCGCGGCGATGGCGACGCCGCCCAGCGCCAGCATCGCGCCCAGGCTGAGCCGGCCGTCGAGCACGCGCCACGCGCCGACCCAGAGCAGCCCGGCCGGGGCGAGAAACCGGAAGCAGGCGAGCACGGCTTCGATCGTCCCGAACGCGACAGCCGTACGGGCGTCGGCGTTGAGCTGAGCCGTGAACAGCTTCCCCCAGCGATCCACCGCTCCCTTCTCC
Organism: Planotetraspora sp. GP83; assembly: GCF_041262585.1. Taxonomy (NCBI): domain Bacteria; kingdom Bacillati; phylum Actinomycetota; class Actinomycetes; order Streptosporangiales; family Streptosporangiaceae; genus Planotetraspora; species Planotetraspora sp. GP83. Next base: position 9,761 of record NZ_JBGCBZ010000030.1, read on the forward strand.
GAGCCGGAGGCCTTGAGCGTCTCGATCCCGCTGATCGCCTCGATCAGCTGCCCCTGCGTGGCCGCCTGCGCGCTCAGCCCGCGCTGCGTGAGATCGCTGATGTTCCTGCGGGCGGCGAGCAGCAAGGCGACCTGCGCGGCGGCGACCCCCATCAGGCAGGCCCCGAAGATCGGGTCCCTGACCAGCACCAGGACGATGTAGCCGAGCGCCAGCGGCCCGTCCAGCAGCGCCGAGGTGACCTGCCCGGTCAGCATCTGCCGTAACGCGCCGATGCTGCCCGCTCTCTGAACCAGGTCACCGGTGCCCCGGTGAATGAAATAGCGGTACGGCAGGGCGAACAGGTGCCGCACGACCCGGTCGTTCAGCTCGGCGTCCACCCGCGTGCGGAGCGAGACGAGCGTGATCGACCGCAGATAGAGAAGCACGAGCTGGGCCAGGGCGACGATGCCGAGCCCAGCGCCGAGCACCGCGAGCAGCCGGTCGGCATGGACCCGGAGCACGTCGTCCACCAGGATCTGCGAGAACGCCGGCACGACCAGGCCGGCCAGTTGCAGGATCAGCGAGACGACCAGGGTCTGGACGAGCAACCCCCGGCGGGTCAGCAGCATGGCACGGACGAACTCCCTCAGCCACGGCCTGCGCCGCGAGCCCGCCTTCGCGAAGCCGTCACCAGGTGAGAAGGCCAGCACGACGCCCGTGAAACCCTCGTCGAACTCCTCCGGCGTGAGCCTGCGCCGCCCCTGGGCGGGGTCCACGACGTCGACACGCCTGGAGGTCCAACGCTCGACGACGAGAAAGTGGTTGAACTCCCAGTGCACCACGGCGGGCAGCGGGATCTCGCCGAGCCGTCCGGGCTCCGTGGAGAACGCCCTCGCCTCCAGGCCGTGCTCTCGCGCCACCTGAAGGATGGCCAGGGCGGACAGGCCGTCCCTGCCCACTCCGGCGTGGTCGCTCACCTCACGGACGGTCGCGTGCCGGCCGTGGAACCCCAGCACCATGGCCAGGCAGGCCGCCCCGCACTCGGCGAGGCTGCTCTGCAGCCGTACGGGCACCCGGCGGCTCATCTCGAACCTCCACCCAGCAGCACAGCGCCGACGGTGTCGGTGCCGCGCTCGACGGTGACCTCGCCGACGACCTCGCCGACGACCTCGCCGACGACCTCATCGACGACCTCATCGACGACACGGCCGGCCAGCCTGCCCGCGCCACGCGCCGCGTCCGGGCTGCCCGGGGCATCCGGGTCGCCGGGGCAGGCCAGCGTCATCTCCCACCTCTCCCCGCCGGAGCCCGCCGTCCTCGGGCCCGCCGTCCTCCGGGCCGCCGCCTTCGGGGCCGCCGTGACGACGGCGCAGTCCACGGCCGCGGGCCGGTTCGGCAGGGTGAGCAGGGCCCGCGACCCCGCGACGACCGGGTCAGCGCTCGGGGGCAGGATGGCGACCAGGCTCAAGCCACTCGCAGGCGCGCCCGGAGCGCCCCTCACCTCCTGGGCCGCCGCGAGCGCGGCGGCCGTCTTGACCGTCGCGGGCCCGCTGACATGACGGGGAATCCGGATGAGGGCCAGCCCCGCGAAGCTCAGGACGAGCAGGAGGACGACCGCCCAGATCACGGCGAAGCGCCGCCGTGGCGTCACCCACAACTCCTCGGCGGGCAGACCCGCGGCGGCCCGCCGCCGCAGCGCGGCCGTCCGGAAGACCTGCCCGCTCATGGTGACGGCCTTGCCGTACGGCTCGCGCTTCCCCAGAACCACTCGACCTTGGAGGCGGAGCGCCGTTCCTCGATCCATTCGTCGAAGAGCGTCTTCTGGACGGCCTTTCTCGTCTCCTCGTCGAGCGTCGCCGCCTTCACCTCGATCACCTTGAACAGGGTCACGCCGAAGGGGCCGGCCACCGTTCCCGGCCGCGCGTCGAAGATCTCGGCCGGCGCGTCGGCCCGCCGTACCTCGGTGAACGCGGCTTCCACTCCCTCGCGCTCGGCGAGCTCATAGAAGCCGACCTCCGCGTGGCGGTGAGCGTTCGCCGCCGTCCGTGCCGTCGCCTCGTCGGGGAAGTCGAGCCGTACGACCCTCGCGCAGGGCAACCCCCTGTCCGGGCAGTGGGACAGCGAGAGCGTCGAGCGATCCGGTCGAGTGATCAGCAGGTCGTAGTGGAGGGAGGCGTCGTGGGCCTCGCGCTGCCAGACCAGCCTGAACCGGTGATCGGGATAGGCCTCGCGGAGCCCCCGCAGGCGCTCTCGCGCCTCACCGGGGTCGAGCTCCGCGATCTCTTGGAGTACGGCTGTCGCCTGAGTGAGCATGTCATCGTCCAAGGAGGAAGTCGCAGACGGCGGCGCTGATCGGGAGGCCGGTCAGTGTCTCGATCCAGAGGTACTGACCTGAGGGATTGATCTCCGCTGCGCGAAGTCCATGACGGAGTGCCGCGCCGGGAACAGCCGGCAGTCCATGTGAGTTCCCCCTCTTCCATGGGTCTCGCTTACGAGGGAACCCTGCCTGACCGGTCTTGGAGCTCACTTCCGTCTGGCTTGCCGATGACTTGATCGTCTTGTCACCAGGCCGCGACCAGGGTGAAAACGCCCGCTCCGACCAGGGCGAAGGCCCACATCCGGTCGAGGTTGAACCAGGCCTTCCTGAGGATCACCAGGCCGGCGAACTCGTAGACGACGAGCGCGATCACCGTCGCCACGACGAACATGGACAGCGTGTGGATCCCGGCGACGAACATGCCGCCGGACAGGCCGTGGTCGTGGTGGCCGCTCTGGTGGCCGCTCTGGGGGATGCGCGTCAGCACGGGCAGCAGCATGAGGCCGGCGCCGTGGACGGACGACATGAGGAACGACCAGGCGGCGAGCTGCGGGAGCGACAGCCGCATGCCGACCCAGCGGAAGTGCCGCCTGGCGAGCAGGTGCCACAGGCCGAACCCGACGAGCAGGACGCCGGAGCCGATCCCGAGCGCCGAGCCGGTGACCAGGGAGCCGGTGGCGCTGACGGCGAGAACCACCAGCGCCACCGATCCGAGATGGCCCAGCGCGATGACCGGGAGAGACTGCAGCAGCAGGTCGCGGCTGCGCTCCTGCAGTCCCCGGGCGACGGCGAAGAGCCAGCCCATCGCGGGGTTGAGCCCGTGAAAGGCTCCGAGCAAGATGACCGCGGTAAGGGTCACGGGTAGCAGTAGGAGTCGGAGGACGCGTCTCCGCCCTGCAGCCGGGTCTGGTGCGGGCGCAGGCCGCGGAAGTCGTCGCCGTGCGGGAAGAACCGCTCGTCGAGGGTGAACGACGCGGTGTCCACCTTGGCCATCCAGGCGCCCACCCCATCAGGGTAGAACTGGTCGTCCCAGGAGCCGTAGAGCGAGTTGGTCACGTAGACCCGCTTGCCGTCGCGGCTGACCTCGACCATCTGCGGCCCGCCCGCCAGCCGCTCCGCGGGCGCGGCGGGATGGGCGGCCCGCCGTACGATCCCGCCGAGGTGGATCGAACCGGTCTCCACGGGCGCGAAGGGGTCGGACACGTCGTACTGCTTGAGCTCGCCGGTCCCCCAGCACGACACGTAGAGGTACCTGTCGTCGACGGACAGGTCGATGTCGGTGACGAGCGGCGGGACGGCGCCGAACGGCTTGAGCACGTCGGGCAGGTCGTCGGGCGAGGCCGGCTCGGCCGGGATGTCGATGACCTTCTTCACGGCCCAGCGGGAGCCCTCCTCGTACCAGACCCAGACGGAGGCGGACAGGTCCTCGACGCTGGTGACGACGCCGACGAAGCCGTACTTCTTGGTCGGGTCGTGGGCGGGCCGGAGCTCCAGCGTCATCTGGTACTGGTCGCCGAGGTCCACCTCCTGGACGTGCTTGCGCTTGCGGAGGTTCCAGAAGTGCAGCCGGTGGCCGTACTTGCGGCCGAGCAGCAACTCGCCGACCACGCCGTCCTCGATCATCGACGGCGTGCCCCACTCGGAGGTGACGAGCACGTCGTGGTTGATGTGCCACCAGAAGTCGTAGGCGAGGTACTGCGAACCCCTGTCGACCTCCCACCGGCCGAGCACCTCGAACGACGTGTGGTCGAGCAGGGCGATGCCGCCCGGCCCCTCCTCGCCGTACCCGCCGAGCGCCGAGACGTACAGCCCCTCGGGTCCGCAGTGGACGGTGTGCGGCCGCGAGTATCCGGCGCGCTTGCCCAGCTCCTCGGCCTCGATGACCTTGACGAGCTCGGGGCTGACCCGGTCCTTGGTGTCGTACACGTAGATCCGGGAGGACCGCAGGCCGGGGACGATCAGGTATCGCCGCTCGACGTGCGGGTGCGGCGCGTAGGGGCACAGGGCGCTGCTGCACGCGTTCCAGCCGAAGTGGTGCAGCTCGTCCCCGGTGTACGGAAGGTCCGTCCAGCCGACGACCTTCCCATAGGAAGAGGACTCGGGATCGGTGTCCAGCACGGCCAGCGCGTCCGGCTTCTGCGCGGAGCGGTCGAAGGCGGCGACATATGCCAGCTTCTCCGGCGGGGCCGCGGCGGCGTCGCGAGGAGAAGGATAGAACGTGGGATCCGGTTTCCAGAGCGTCATACGCCCAGGATCTTCCTACTTTTCCCATCGGGTCAATAGGCATACTGACGCTCTAGCGTGCTGTGACCACGGTCAGTAAACCGCTATAACAAGAGATATCGTTCTTTAGGGGAGCAAGGATGTTCTTTGGGATCACCAATATCTGGACCTACGTCGTCGGATCGTTCCTGATCATCCTGCTGCCCGGGCCGAACTCCCTCTACGTGCTGTCCAGCGCCGCCCGGCGAGGCGTCCGGTACGGCTACCGCGCCGCGTCCGGGGTCTTCGTCGGCGACTCCGTGCTCATGTTCCTTTCGGCGGCCGGGGTGGCGTCGCTGCTCAAGTCCACGCCGCTGCTGTTCTCCCTGGTGAAGTACTCCGGCGCGGCCTACCTGGCGTGGATCGGCTTCACCATGCTCCGCTCGGCGTGGAGGTCGTGGCGGGCTCCGGCCGCCGCCCAGGCGGACGCGCCAAAGGCGGACACGGCTCAGGCGGCCGCAGCTCAGCCGGCCGCGCCGTACGAGCAGGAGCGCCCCTTCCGGAAGGCGCTGGCCATCAGCCTGCTCAACCCGAAGGCGATCCTGTTCTTCGTGGCGTTCTTCGTCCAGTTCGTGGACCCGTCGTACGGCGCGCCCGCGCTGTCGTTCCTCATCCTGGCGCTGATCGTGCAGGTGTTCAGCGTGGCCTACCTGACCACGCTGATCTTCGGCGGCACCTTCCTGGCGAACCACTTCCGGCGCCGCCGCAAGCTGGCGGCGGGCCTGACCTCGGGCGTGGGCGCGCTGTTCCTCGGCTTCGGGGCCAAGCTCGCGACCGCCACCCTCAACTGAAAAGCGGGGTCACTCCCCGCGCATCTCGGCGAGGGCGTTTTCGAATTCGTCCATCGCGCGCTCGACGCGGCCCAGATTGGCCGACGGCAGCCACGCCATGACGCGGGCCACCCCGGCCTTCTCGCACTCCTCCAGAACCCGGGGATCCGACGGCGCCGACAGCATCATCACCTTGACCCGCCTGCCCACCTCCTCGGCGAGCCGGAACAACTCGGCGACCCGATCGAGGATGCCCGGGGAGTAGTTCGGCAGCCACGCGTCGCCGTAGGCCAGCACCCGCTCCAGCACGCGCGGCCCCATGCCGCCGACCAGCACCGGCGGGTGCGGCCACTGGGCCGGCTTCGGGTACGACCACATCGGATCGAACGACACGAACTCGCCGTGGTATTCGGCCTCGTCGTCGGTCCAGATCCGCTTCATCGCCTCGATGTGCTCCTTCATCACGGCGAAGCGCCGCCGCGGGTCCACCCCGTGATTGCGGGTCTCCGGCTCGTTCCAGCCCGCTCCCACGCCGAAGTCGAACCGCCCGCCCGTGAGCCTGTCGATGCTGGCCACGGTCTTCGCGAGACTGATCGGCTCGTGCTGGGGGACCAGGCAGACGCCGGTCCCGACGCGCAGCCGCGTCGTGGCGAGGCCCGCCGCGGTGCAGGCCACGAACGGGTCATAGGTGTGCCAGTATCTGCGCGGCAGCACACGGCCCCGATCGTCCTTCAGCACCTCGCCGCCCGGCGGGATCGGGATGTGGGTGTGCTCGGTGAACAGCAGGCCCTCGTGCCCTCGCTGCTCCACCAGCCGGGCGAGATCCTCAGGACTGACGGCGTCGTGCGTTGCGAAGTAGCCAAAACCAGAGTCCATGGGATCAAAGTAACCGGAGTGATGGCTGAGTCCGAAGCGACACCCGCCCGCGGACCGTAAAGCGGCGGCCATGCCGTACGGGAATGGGCGAGGGGCGGAGAGGTGCCGGAAAGGTCCCCATAAAGCGCTGAGGGTCGGGTACGGTAGGCCACCGGTAAAGGCCTGCCCAAGTGTTTTCGGCGACCCACGCCTGGGTAGGCGTCGTAGCTTTAGGGTCGGTCCTTCAGCCGGCCCGTTGGAGTGTCATGAACCACGCACCTCTCGCCCTGCCCCGGCTCACCGCGTTGATCAAGCAGGCGGTGCCGCGGCTCCTCGAAGGTGTGGTGGCTCCCCTCGCCGTCTTCTACGCGGCCCTCGCCCTGCTGGGCCTGAACGGCGCGCTGATCGCGGCGGTGGCGTGGGTGTACTCCGGGCTGCTGTGGCGGCTCGTCCGCCGCCGCCCGGTGCCGGGCACCATGGTCCTCGCCGCCATCGCGATCACCGCGCGCGCCGTCCTCGGGCTGTGGAGCGGCAGCGCCGTCGTCTACTTCATCCAGCCCGAGCTCGGCACGATCTGCATCAGCATGGTCTTCCTCGCGTCGGTGCGGATGCGCCGCCCCCTGGTCCAGAAGCTGACGCTCGACTACATCCACCTGCCGTCGTCCGTGCTCAAGCATGAGCGGGTCCGCAGGTTCTTCGCGCGGATCACCCTGCTGTGGGCGTTCGTCCTGCTGGCCAACTCCACGGTGAGCATCTGGCTGCTGCTCCACGAGTCGATCGGGACCTACCTGCTGATCCGGACGACGGCTGTAGCGGTCATCAGCAGCCTCGCCTTCGTCGGCTCGGCATGGGCCTTCCGCCGGGTCCTCCAGCGGCTCCACACCGAGACCCGTGTGACGCCCGCGCTCACCCGCTGACCGCTCCGCGCCCGGTCCCGTCTATCCGCCGGTCACGCTCATTCGCCGGCGGGAAGCGTGTGCGCCGGCACGGCGTCATCGCCACGGGAGTGCCAGGCGTCGAACGTCATCGCGGTCACCTTCCAGCCCTCCGCCTGCCGCGCGAGCCGGAACCGGTAGACGCCCCACACCTCCCACATGCCGCCGCCCAGATCGGCGTCGAGCAGCATGTAGGCGTATGCCTTGGCGGTCATCCCAGCCTCGGCGCCGTCGACGTTGACGGCGTAGTTGCCGACCATGTGGAAGCTCTGCTTCCTGGCGTGGAGCACCGTCTCCCATCTGTCCATGAGCTGCGCGGCGGTCACCCGGGCGGGCTCGCCGCCGTTCAGGTTGGGGAAGGCGACGTTCACCTCGTCGTCGAACAACTCCTGGCAGACGGGCCAGTTCTTCGCGTCCGCCGTGTCGAAGACGGCGTTGGCGACGTCCACGATCTCGGCCCGATCCACAAGTGCGGCGATCTCATCCATGCCGATCACTATGCACCACGGCGGGCGACCTCCGCACGAGGCAGGCCGCTTCCCCGCCCTCAAGTCGCGTGACAGGAGGAGCCCCTGATAGGAGGAACGGCCATGAGAACAGCACTGGTCACCGGCGCCTCACGAGGTCTGGGCGCCGTCATCGCCGAGCGGCTCGCCGCGGACGGCTGGCACGTCGCGGTCAACTACGCCCACTACACCGCGGGCGCGTCCGCCGTCGTCGAACGTGTCCTGGCCCGCGGCCACTCCGCGGCCCTGGCCCGGTTCGACGTCACGGACGAGGAGTCCGTACGGCAGGGCGTCGCCGCCATCGGGCACATCGACGTGGTGGTGAACAACGCCACCGGCCCGCACGCGCTGATGCCGGTCGAGAAGCAGACCTGGGAGGACCACCTCGGCCAGTTGCGATTCTTCGTCAAGGCTCCGCTGCTCATCCTGCAGGCCGTACTGCCCGGAATGCGAGACGCCGGATCGGGCCGGATCGTCAACGTGGGCAGCGAGGTCACCGACCTCGGCAATCCGGAGTACAGCCACTACGTGGCCGCCAAGGCCGCCATGCATGGGCTGACCCGGTCGTGGGCCCGCGAGCTGGGACCGTACGGGATCACCGTGAACACGGTCGAGCCGGGCTGGATCCCCGTAGAACGCCACGCGGGCATTCCTGCCGCAGAGTTCGACGGCTACCTGCGCGGCGTGGCGCTCGGGCACATGGGCGTGCCGCTCGACGTAGCCGAGGCCGTGGCCTTCCTCGCCTCCCCCGGCGCCCGTTTCGTCACCGGCCAGCGGCTGGCCGTCAACGGCGGCAAGACCATGACCTGAGCTGTTTCCTCCCGCCACCAAGGTGGCGGTGGGCATTAGTCCCGCGTTTTACCCCTGGACGCCGTTATGAGGCATTCCGGCAACAACGCCGTGTCTTCATTCAGCTGAAGGGAGGGCGCATGACTGTGCTCGCGGCCGGCGTGGCACTCCTGGGTTCTTTGTTCTTCGCCCTCGGGGCGGCGTTCCAGCAGCACGAGGCGTCGGGCGCCGCGGGGCCCAGCATGCGCGCGCTGCTGCGCAGGCCCGCTGGCTGGCCGGGGTGGGCGCGGTCGCCGTCGGGGGCCTGCTGCACATCTACGCACTGAGCGCCGGCCCGCTGATCGTGGTGCAGCCGATGGGGGTGGCGAGCCTCATGTTCGCCCTGCCGATCGCCGCCGCGCTGCACGGCCGCAGGCCCGCCCGCAAGGAGTTGGCGGGGAGCGTCGGCCTCGCGGGGCTCGTGCTGCTCGTTCCTCCCGCCACGCGGACCCCCGACCTGGACGGCGCGAGCGCCCTCGGGCTGCTCGCCGTCGCCGCTCTCACGGCCTTCGCCTGCTTCGCCGCGGCCCGGCGCTCCGGGGCCGCCGGCCGTACGGCACTGCTCGCGGTCGCCGCGGGCGTGATGTACGGCACGAGCGCCACGCTCACCCGCGTCCTGGTCGAAGGACCCAGTGAGCACCTGTGGTTCCTGGCCGTCCTCCCGTTCCCGGTGATGGCGGCCATGACCCTGCTGCAGCGGGCCTACGCCATCGGCCACTTCGCCGTGGCGTACGCCACGTTGCAGGTGACCGACCCTGTCACGGCGGTCGCCTGTGGAGCCCTGCTCCTCGGCGAGCCGCTGCCGGCCAACGCGGCCGCCGCCGTCGCGGCGGCGCTGCTGGCCGGCGCCGGCACCGTCGTCCTCGCCCGGACCACCCCGCTGACCGGTTGATCCCGCTGACCGGTTGACCGCGCTGATCGATTGCCCCCGCTGGCCGGTTGACCGCCTGAGAAGCCGCCGCCTCAAGGAGGTTCACGCACAGCTCATGGCGGGAAGAGGCCTTTGTTCAGTTAAAAATCGGTTAATGTCCGAGCATGTCCGGCGCATATTTTCCCCGAATCCAGACTGTCACGGGAGCCGTTCCCGTCGCCGAGATCGACGGGCCGGTGCTCCCCCATGAGCATCTGCGCACCGACACCCGCTGGGGAATCGGCGTGGATTCCGACCCGTACCGCTGGCTCGACGAGGAGACGTACGTCGTCGACGAGCTCAGGCGGCTCTCGACCGGCGACGGGCTGAGCCTGGTGGTCGAGCACAGCGGCATCGGCATGGCGCGCGACCCGGCCTCCCTCGCCCGCATCGCCATGGGCGGGCGGGTCGCCGTGGTCGCCGCCACGGGTTTCGCCGCCGAGCCGTTCTCCGGCGCGCTGATCCGGCAATACGGCGTCGAGGACCTCACCGCCGACCTGCTCCACGAGATCGGCGCCGGGCTCGACGGCACGGGATCGCGGCCGGGACTGATCGTGGCCACCGCCTGGGACGAGGCGCCCACCGCGGCCGAGGAGCGCGCGCTCGTCGCGGCGGCCCGCGCCTCCCTGCGGACCGACCTCCCCGTGTCCACGGAGGGTCTCGGGCTGCTGGAGCTACTGCTCTCCCAGGGCGTGCCCGCCAGGCGGCTGAGCGCGCGCACGGCCGACGTTCCGGCCCAGCGCAAGGTGGCGGAGACCGGCGCCTATGTGAGCGTGTCGAACGCCGAGCACGTCCTCGCGCTGCTCGACGCCGGCCACGCCGATCAGGTGCTGCTCAGCAGCGGCGTCTCCCGGCAGGGACACCTCGCCGAGTACGGCGGGCACGGGTACGGGCGGCTGTTCCGCGATCTCGTCCCCGCGCTCCACGAGGCCGGAGTCGACGAGGAGACCGTGCGGCTGATCACCCACGACAACCCCCTCCGCTGGCTGGCCGGCCAACCCTCGCCGTGATCATGCAGGGTTTCCCGGGAAGCTCGGGGACGTCGGGTTCCCCGGATCGTGATCATGCATGGATTCCGCCGTACGCGGTCTGATCAGGACCGACACTGTTCGTGATCATGCGGTGTCTGCCCATCGGGCGCGCCCTCGTCATGCATGATCACGCTGCACAAAGCGCCAGGCAGGACGGTGCGTGCCGGAACATGTGCATGATCACACAACACAAAGTGCCAGGTAGGACGGCGCGTGTGGGAATCCATGCATGATCACGCCGGGGGGTGGGGGCGGCCAGTCTAGGAGTCGAAGCCGAGGCCGAGGGCGTCGAGGGTGCGGAGCCAGGCGTTGCGGCGCCCCTGGTGGGCGTCGGCGCGGGAGAGCGACCAGCGGGTGAGCTGGATAACGCCCGACCTGACCGGTTCGGGCGGGAACGGCACCGGCTTGCGCCTGACCATGCGGAGACGGGTGCGCTCGGTGTCCTCACCGTTGAGGAGGTCGAGCATCACGTTCGCCCCGAAGCGGGTGGCCCCCACGCCGAGCCCGGTGTATCCGGCGGCGTAGGCGAGGCGGGAGCCGTACGCCGTGCCGAAGAAGGCGCTGAACCGGCTGCACGTGTCGATGACCCCGCCCCAGCGGTGGGTGAACCGCACGTCGCCGAGCTGGGGGAACGTCTCGTAGAAGTGCCGCGCGAGCGTCACGAACGTCTCGTCCCTCTGCTCGTACTCGGGCTTGACGAGGCCGCCGTTGTGGTAGACGGCGTCGTAGCCGCCCCACAGGATCCGGTTGTCGTCGGTCAGCCGGTAGTAGTGGAACTGGTTGGCCGAGTCGCCGATGCCCTGCCGGTTGCGCCAGCCGATCTCCGCCAGCCGAGCCTCCGGAAGGGACTCGGTCATCAGGGCGTAGTCGTAGACCGGCACGAGGAAGTGCCGCAGCCTGCGCAGCAGCGGGGAGAAGGCGCCCGTGCCCAGGGCCACCCGCCGGGCCTTGACAGTGCCCTGGGGCGTGGCCAGCTCCAGGAGGCCGCCGCCGTCCCTGAGCGACCGGGCGGGGGTGTGCTCGAAGATCCGCACCCCGAGCCGGAGGCAGGCGTCCCGAAGGCCCCACGCCAGCCGGGCGGGGTCGACCATGGCCGCGCCGTCGCGGTCCCACAGGGCGCCCAGGTAGGTCGGCGAGTCGACCTCGGCCCGCACCTGGTCGCGGTCGAGACGGTCCACGCGCAGGCCGAGCGAGGAGGCGGCGGCCGCCTCCTCGTCGAGCCCGCGAAGTTGCCACTCCCCCGTCGCGACATGCATCTCACCGGTCCGCTCGAACGAGCAGTCCACGCCGTGCCGGGCGAGGGACGCCTCGATCTCGTCGAGGTTCTCCCGCCCGAGCCGCTCCAGCGCGGCCATCTCCTCCGGCCAGCGTTCCAGGCCGTTGCCCAGGCCGTGGGTGAGGCTGGCGGCGCAGAAGCCGCCGTTGCGTCCCGACGCCGCCCAGCCGATCTCGCGGCCCTCCAGCAGGACCACGTCGAGCGCGGGATCGCGCTCCTTGGCCATCAGCGCTGTCCACAGGCCGGAGAACCCGCCTCCGACGACGGCCAGATCGGCGGTGACCTCGCCCGTCAGCCGCGGCAGCGGCTTGGGCGCGATCGCGCGATCCAGCCAGTACGGCTTGCGCTCCGCGTCAGCAAGCGCCCTCAGCGGATCCACACATTTCACTTCCCCACGAGCTGTACAAGCTAGACGGCTATACGACCTAGGCGCGGCGGCGTGCCAGGAGGGCGTTGCCCACGGCGATCAGCACGCCGGCCGCGAAAATGAGTGTTCCCATGACGTTGACCTGCGGCGGGATGCCCACCCGGGTGGCGCCCCAGATCCACAGCGGGAACGTCACCGTGCCGCCGGAGTTGAAGTTGGTGATCACGAAGTCGTCGATCGACAGCGCGAACGCCAGCATCGAGCCGGCCATCACACCCGGGAAGATCATCGGCAGGGTCACCAGGCGGAAGGTGTCCCAGGTGCCCGCGCCGAGGTCGCGGGCCGCCTCTTCCAGCGACGCGTCCAGCGTCATGACCCGCGCCCGCACCGTGACGGCGACGAACGAGATCGAGAACATGACGTGCGAGATCACGATCGTCCAGAACCCGAGCGGCACGGCGAGCGTGACGAACAGCGAGAGCAGCGAGGCGCCCATCACGATCTCGGCGCAGGAGATCGCCGCGAACATGATCAGGTTGGTCACGCCGGCCCCGCGGAAGCGGTAGCGGCCGAGCGCGAGGCCGATGAGCGACCCCAGCACTCCCGCGATCACCATCGTGAGCACGGCGATGACGATCGAGTTGACGAGGGCGTCGGTCAGGTCGCCGATCTCGAACAGCTTGCCGTACCACTTGAGCGTGAAGCCCTGCCAGGTGGTGTTGAACCGGCCGTGGGTGTCGTTGAACCCGAACAGGATCATGACGGCGATCGGCAGGACGAGCCATGCGATCACGAGCCAGGTGTAGATCTGGAGCCCGCGCCCCTTGAGCAGTCCCCGGTTCATCGGGCGGCCACCTCCAGCACGTCCTCGGTCCCGAGCGCCTTGGCATAGACGAAGATGCCGATGAGCAGCAGCGCCATCAGCGTGAACGACAGGGCCGACGCGACCGGGTAGTCCTGGTTGACCAGGAACTGGTTCTGGATGACGTTGCCGATCATCGTGTTGCTCGTGCCACCCAGGACCGACGCGTTCACGTAGTCGGACGTCGCCGGGACGAACGTCATGAGGACCCCGGCGAACACACCCGGCAGCGACAGCGGCAGCACGACCCTCAGGAACGTCTGCGTCTTGCTGGCGTACAGGTCCTGGGCCGCTTCGAGGACCCGGGGGTCGATGCGCTCCAGCGCGACGTACATCGGCAGCACCATGAAGGGCAGGAAGTTGTACGCCAGGCCGCCGATCACCGCGACGCCGGTGGCCAGGATGTGGAAGTCCTGCGGCACCAGCCCGGCGCTCTTCAGCGGGCCGAGGAGCAACCCGTTGTCGGACAGGAAGAACTGCCACGAGATCGTCCGCAGCACGAACGACACGAGGAACGGCAGCAGGAGCAGGAACAGATAGAGCGACTTGCGGCTGCCGCCCTTGAACGCGATCCAGTACGCCACGGGGAACCCGATGACGATCTGGATCAGCGTCGCGGCCAGGCCGTACACCAGCGACCGGATGATCTGGTCGTGGTAGTTGCTCAACCCGTCCACATAGCTGTGCCAGTTGAAGGTGAAGGCGAAGCCGTTCACCACGTCGCCGGACTGGAGGGACAGCGACAGCATGACCACGGTCGGGATGACGAAGAAGATCGCCAGCCAGAGCCCGCCCGGGAAGATCAGCGCGTACGGCGTCAGCGCCGTCCTCAGTCTGCTCATGACGTGGTGATGGACTGGAAGAGGTTCTCGTACTGCTTCTGCTCCGCCGTGGTCTTGAAAGAGCGGTAGGTGCGCAGCTTGGCGTAATCGGCGTCCGTCGGGAAGACCAGGGGGCTGCCGGCGACCGACTCGAGGAGCTTCTTGTCGTCGCCGGTGGCCTTGGCCGCGTCGGCGAGGACGACGTCCTTCGCGCCCGGGACCGGCGTGACGTAGTTGATGTACTCGGCGAGGTGGGCGGCGACCTGCGTGTCGTAGAAGAAGTTCATCAGCGTGATCGCGTCCACGGGGTTGGCCGCGGTCTTCGGGATCATCATGTTGTCGGTCCAGATGGTGGCGCCCTCCTCGGGGATCACGAACTTGAGGTCCGTGCCGTCGGAGACGTTCTTCTGGAAGATGTCGCCGGACCACGCCTGGCAGATCCAGATGTCGCCCTTGCTCAGCGGGTCAACGTACGACTGATCGTAATATTTCCGCACAATTCCGGCGTCGCGCTGCTCCTTGAGCTTCGCCGCCGCCTTCTCCCAGTCGGCCGGGGTCGACTTCTCCGGGTCGACGCCGAGCAGGAACATCGCGAAGTTGCCGATCTCCTGGGAGTCGGACATCATCCCGACCTTGCCCTTGTACTTCGGGTCCCACAGGGCGGAGTAGCTGGTGGGCGGGGTGTCGATGTACTTCGGGTTGTACGCGATGCCGGTCATCCCCGAGGTCCACGGGATGCTGTAGACGTTGCCCGGGTCGTACGACTCGTTCTTGTACCGGGCCCCGGCGTTCGCCGTGAAGTTGGGGAGCTTGGAGTGGTCCAGGGGGACCAGGTAGCCGAGCTCGACGAGCTGGGTGAACTGGATGCCGTTGGTGACGACCATCAGGTCGTAGTCGATCGTCTGCCCGGCGGCGAGCTGCGGCTGGATCTTGGCGAACCAGCCCGCGTTGTCCTGGATGACCTCCTTGTAGGTCACCGTGATCCCCGTCTGCTGCGTGAACTGCTGGAGCTCGGGGTGCTTGGGGTCCATGTAGAGGGGCCAGTTGGCGAAGTCGACGTGGCCGTTCTTCACCTTGCCCGACCAGTACTTGTCCACCTCGGACTGGGCCTGCGCCGAGGAGCTTGGCTTGGCCACGCCCTTGCCCTGCACACCGCAGGCGGCGAGCGCCAGACCGGCGGCGGAGAGCCCGGCCAGGCGCATGGCGTCGCGGCGGCCGACGCGGCCCTGGGTCAGGCCACGGAGGAAGGCGGAGTCCTGCCTGAAGGAGTCTGTCATGAGGTTCGTGCTCCAGGAAGTCGTGCTGTGGGGTTCGCACTACGGGGTTGCCGCTGTGGAGGGTTCGCGCTGTGGGCGTTCGCGCTTCAGGGGGTTCGCGACTACCGCAACAGGTAGGAGTGCTGGGGCTGCCAGGACAGCCATACCGTGTCGCCGCGCTCGGCCGTGGTCGTGCTGTCGTGCGCGTTCTGCTGGAAGACGGTGATCTCGGCGCCGTCGGCGAGAACCACCGCGTAGCTGTTGGAGGTCCCGAGGTAGACGACCTCCGAGACCATGCCGCGCACGACGCTGAGGTCGCCCCGGGGCTCCTCGGTCGAGATCGTGACCTTCTCGGGGCGCACGGTGAGGTCCAGCCTGTCCCCCACGGAGGCCGTGCCGTCGACGGGAGCGAGGATCCGGTCGCTCGGGCCGAGGTCGAGCACGGCGGTCCCGCCGTTGACCTGGTGTACGGTGCCGCTCAGCAGGTTCGACGTGCCGATGAACCCGGCGACGAACTTGGTCGCGGGCCGCTCGTAGATCTCGCGGGGCCCGGCGAGCTGCTCGACGAGGCCGTCGTTCATGACGGCGATGCGGTCGCTCATCGTGAGCGCCTCGCTCTGGTCGTGGGTCACGTAGACGAACGTGATGCCGACCTCGCGCTGGATGCGCTTGAGCTCGATCTGCATGTGCTGGCGGAGCTTGAGGTCGAGCGCGCCCAGCGGCTCGTCCAGGAGGAGCGCGCGGGGCCGGTTGACCAGGGCGCGGGCGAGGGCGACGCGCTGCTGCTGGCCGCCGGACATCTCCCGCGGGCGGCGCTTCTCGCGGCCGACGAGGTCGACCACCTCGAGGATCTCGCCCACGCGGCGCTTGATCTCGGCGTCGGCGACCTTCTTGCGCCTGAGCCCGAACGCCACGTTCTCCCACACGTCCATGTGCGGGAAGAGGGCGTAGGACTGGAAGACCATGTTGATGTCGCGCTTGTTCGGGGGGACGGCCGTGACGTCCTCCCCGAGGAGCCTGACCACTCCCCGGGTGGGCTCCTCGAACCCGGCGATCATCCGCATGCTGGTGGTCTTGCCGCAACCGGACGGGCCCAGGAGGGAGAAGAACTCCCCTTCGGCGATGGTCAGGCTGACGCCCTTGACCGCCTGTACGACCTCGCCGTGCGAGGTGTACTCCTTGACGACGTGGTCGAGCTCGATGGCGGGCACATCTTGTGAATCGGGGGCAGCCGCGACGGCTGCCCCCGGACCCGCCTGGATCTCTGTCATTCCAGGCTTATCCCTCTTCATTCGATAGGTCGTACGGCTCCCGCCGCGAAACCTATTCGCCGATGTAGTGCATTACGTGCTTAACCCGGGTGTAGTCGTGCAGCCCGAAGACCGACAGATCCTTTCCGTAACCGGAGTGCTTGAAGCCGCCGTGCGGCATCTCCGACACGAAGGGGATGTGCGTGTTGACCCACACGACGCCGAAGTCGAGCCTCTTCGACATCCGCATGGCCCGGCCGTGGTCGGAGGTCCACACCGAGCCGGACAGGCCGTACCGCACGCCGTTGGCCTTGGCCAGGGCGTCGGCCTCGTCGGTGAACGTCTGGATCGTGATGACCGGACCGAAGATCTCGTCCTGCACCATCTCGTCGTCCTGCTGGAGGCCGTCGACGACCGTCGGGGCGAAGAAGTACCCCTTGTCGCCGACCCGGTGGCCGCCGGTGAGGACGGTCGCGTGGCCGGGGACGCGCTGGAAGAACGACTCGACGCGGGCGAGCTGGCCGGCGTTGTTGAGCGGGCCGAAGTACGCGTCCTCGTCGTCGAGGCCGCCCAGCTTCGTGTCGGCGGCGGCCTGAGCGAGCGCGGCGGCGAACTCGTCGTGGATGCTCTCGTGCACCAGCACGCGGCAGGCGGCGGTGCAGTCCTGGCCGGCGTTGTAGAGGCCCGCGCCCGCGATCGCCTCGGCGACGGCGTTGATGTCCTTGACGTCCTCGAAGACGACGACCGGGGCCTTGCCGCCCAGCTCCAGATGGACGCGCTTGAGATCCTCGGCGGCGGACCTGGCGACCGACATGCCCGCGCCGACCGAGCCGGTGATGGCCACCATGCTCGCGCCCGGGTGGCTCACGACCAGGGAGCCGGTCTCGCGGTCGCCGGTGACGACGTTGAACACGCCGGCGGGGAGGACGTCACCGATGATCTCGGCGAGCTTGATCGTCGAGACCGGGGTGGTGTCCGACGGCTTGAGCACGATGGTGTTGCCCGCCGCGAGGGCCGGGGCGATCTTCCAGACGGCCATCATCATCGGGTAGTTCCAGGGGGTGACCTGACCGATGACCCCGATCGGCTCATGCCGGATCATAGAGGTGTGATCGGCGAGAAACTCCCCCGCGGTCGGCCCCTCCAGCGTGCGGGCCGCTCCCGCGAAGAACCGGAAGTGGTCGGCGGCGATCGGCGTCTCGTCCTCGGCCATCCGGGCGCGGGGCTTGCCGGTGTTGCGGCACTCGGCCTCGTTGATCTCGTCGGCATGGGCGTCGATCGCGTCCGCGATCTTCAGCAGCAGCGTCGCGCGCTCGGCGGGCGTCGTCTGCCCCCACGTCTCGAAGGCGGCCGTCGCGGCGGCGTAGGCGGCGTCGACGTCCTCCTGGCCGGACACCGGTGCCTGCGCGTAGACCTCACCGGTCGTGGGGTCGACCACGTCGGAGAAACGACCGCTGACGGCGTCGACGAACTTCCCGTTCACGAAGTTCTGGAGACGGGTGGTCACCGTTGACCTCCTGTTGAGGTGGCTGAGTTGTCGCGACTCTGACAGACGAAAGAACCCACGACAAGGGATTTCGTGGCTAAGATACCAAATTGCTACGGAATCGCTTGACACGAGCGATGCAGCTGACAACATGTCAGACCTGGACGGCAACATGTTAAAAACCGTCCCGTAACACGAGGGCGCTACAGGGCACGCCCGCCAAGAGAGGACACCCCCCAAGGATGACGACTCCGCCAAAGGTACGCGCGGCCGCCAAGGGTGGACCCGTCGTGCTCGACGAGATCTCCAAGCAGATCGTCGAGCAGCTCCAGATGGACGGGCGCAAGCCGTACGCCGCGATCGGCAAGGCGGTGGGGCTGTCGGAGGCGGCGGTGCGCCAGCGGGTGCAGCGGCTCCTGGATCTCGGCGTCATGCAGATCGTCGCGGTCACCGACCCGCTCACGCTCGGCTTCCCCCGGCAGGCGCTGATCGGCATCAAGTGCGAGGGCGATCTGGAGACCGTCGCCGACGAGCTGTCGTCGATCGACGAGATCGACTACGTCGTGCTGACGGCGGGCTCGCTCGACATCATGGTCGAGGTGGTCTGCGAGGGCGACAGCCACCTGCTGGAGATCCTCGGCAAGATCCGGACGATCCCCAGCGTGCGGGCGACCGAGACGTTCGTCTACCTCAAGCTGCACAAGCAGACCTACTCCTGGGGAACCCGCTGATCGGGTTCCTCCAGCGGCGGCAGACCGGCGGTCAGGCCCCGCGTCCGGCTCCGAGCTGGAGCGCGAGCAGGCTGACCAGGTCGTAGGCCACGTGTGAAGCGGCGACCGAGGTGATCTCGGCGTGGTCGTACGCCGGAGAGACCTCCACGACGTCCGCGCCGATCAGGTCGCTTCCCGCCAGCCCGCGCAGGATCTCCAGCAGCTCCCGGCTCGTGAGGCCGCCCGCCTCCGGAGTGCCCGTGCCGGGCGCGTGCGCCGGGTCGAGCACGTCGATGTCGATCGAGACGTACAGCGGCCGCCCGCCGATCCGCCGGCGCAGCGCGTCCGCGATCTCGTCCACGCCCCGGCGCATCACGTCTGCGCTGGTCACGATGCCGAAGCCCATGCGGCGGTCGTCCTCCAGGTCCTTCCTGCCGTAGAGCGGGCCACGGGTGCCGACGTGGCTGAGCGCCTCCGTGTCGAGGATGCCCTCCTCGACGGCCCGGCGGAACGGCGTGCCGTGGGTGTACTCGGCCCCGAAATAGGTGTCCCAGGTGTCCAGGTGGGCGTCGAAGTGCAGCAGCGCCACGGGACCGTGGACCTTGGCGGCGGCGCGCAACAGCGGCAGTGCGATCGTGTGGTCGCCGCCGATCGTGACGAGACGGGCACCGTCGCGCATCAGCGCCGACGCGGCGTCCTCAATCGTCTCAACGGCCTCGTTGATGTCGAACGGGTTGCACGCGATGTCTCCGGCGTCCGCGACCTGCACGGCGTCGAACGGCGAGACGTCGAGCCCCGGGTTGTACGGCCGGAGCAGCCGGCTGGCCTCGCGGACCGCCGAAGGGCCGAACCGGGCGCCCGGCCGGTAGGAGACGCCGCTGTCGAACGGCACGCCGACGACGGCCACATCGGCACGGGGCACCTCGTCCAGTCGCGGCAGGCGCGCGAAGGTCGCCGGGCCCGCGAAGCGGGGAACACGGGAGGAGTCGACGGGCCCCCGAGGCTCGGTCATTCTGCTCAGTCCTTTCGTTCAAGAGCCGGCGGCTCTACGGCTGGGGTGTACGGGCTGGGCGGTCACCGCACCCGGGCGACCGCCCGCACCGGGGCGCCGTCCGCCGCCGCCAGCCGGATCGGCAGCAGGAACACCTCGATCTCCCGGCCCGCCGCCTGTGCGTCGAGGACGGGGTCCAGGTTGCGCAGGTTCTCCGCGATGACGGCGTGGGCCCCGCAGAGGAGGCGGTGCGCCGGGAACTCCTCCGCCGGCGTCGGGTCCACGCTGAGCGCGTCGATCCCCACCGTCCGGACGCCCGACTCGACGATCAGCGCCGCCGCTTCCGGGGTCAGCCAGGGATGGGCGAGGTAGTCGTGGCTCCCCCACCGGGACGCCCATCCGGTGGCGATCAGGAGGATGACTCCGGGCCGGAGCCAGGGCGCCAGGGTCTCTGGGCCGATGGGCGAGCGGGGCGGCAGGCCGCGCGCGTCGGCGACCGCCGCCGGGCCGGCGAACCGGTCCAGCGGCAGGTCGTCGAGCGTGGGGAGGGCGTCGTCGATGTGGTACGGCGCGTCCACGTGGGTGCCGGACTGCGACCCGAGATGGAGGCCGAGGACGTTGACGCCCTCCACCCCCACCGTGAGCGCGCGGGAGACCTCCACCTCGGGGTCTCCCGGATAGACCGGCATCCCGCTCACGATCGGCACCGACAGGTCGATGATCACATTGCCCCCTGGCCGTACACGCCTATGCCTCCGCGAGGAGCTTGCCGGCGTCCACGATAGGCGGCACCGGAGTCTCGGCCGCGCGGGTCAGGCGCGGGCCGGCCGGGCCGTACACAGCGCGTGGTTCGGGGAAGGCGAACAGCAGGCCGAGGTAGAGGACGGCGGCCAGGACGAGGCCGAGCGGAAGCGAGATGTCCACGCCTCCGGCGAGCTCGCCGAACGGCCCCACGTACTGCCCCGGGATGTCGGTGAACAGGATGGCCACGACGGCGGAGATCAGCCAGGCCGACATGCCGCGCCAGTTCCACCCGTGGGAGAACCAGTAGCGCCCGCCGCGCTGGCGCCGGTTGAAGACCTGCAACGCGTCGGGGTCGTACCAGCCGCGCCGGGTGACGTAGCCCAGGATCATGATCACCATCCAGGGCGCCGTGCAGGTGATGATCAGCGTGGCGAACGTCGAGATGCTCGCGGTCAGGTTCGCGGCGAACCGGCCGACGAAGATGAAGACGATCGACAGCGTGCCGATGAACATCGTGGCCTGCACCCGGCTGAACCTCGGGAAGACACTGGAGAAGTCGAGGCCCGTGCCGTACAGCGAGGTCGTGCCCGTGGACATGCCGCCGATCAGGGCGATGAGGCACACCGGCAGGAAATACCAGGCCGGGGCCACGGCCAGGAGGCCGCCGACGTAGTTGGGCGCGGACGGGTCGAGGTACGGCGCGGCCTTGGCGGCGATGATCGACGCGGTCGCGAGGCCGAAGAAGAACGGCAGCACGGTCGCGATCTGGCTCAGGAACGCCGCCGCCATGACGCGCTTGCGGGAAACCGACTCCGGGATGTATCGGGACCAGTCACCCAGGAAGGCCCCGAACGACACCGGGTTCGAAAGCACGATCAGCGCGGCACCGATGAACGACGGCCAGAAGAGCGGGTCGGCCGTGGACTTGAACGTGCCGGGGTAGGACGGATCGAAGTCCCCGGCGAACGCGAACAGGCCCAGCACGAACAGCACCGAGGCGGCCGCCACCGCGATCTTGTTGACGAACAGCATGAAGCGGAAGCCGTACACGCAGACCGTGAGAACCAGGGCGGCGAACAGGCCGTAGGCGACGGCGTAGGTCGCGTCGTTCTGGGGCACCCCGGCCAGGCGGGCGGCCCCGCCCACCAGCGCGTCGCCGGACGACCACACCGAGATCGAGAAGAACGCGATCGCGGTGAGCAGCGACAGGAACGAGCCGACGACCCGCCCGTGGACGCCGAGATGCGCCGAGGAGGAGACCGCGTTGTTCGTGCCGTTGGCGGGGCCGAAGACGGCGAGCGGCGCGAGCAGCAGCGCCCCGACGACCAGGCCGAGGAGCGTGGCCGCGACGCCCTGCCAGAACGAGAGGCCGAACAGGATGGGGAACGAGCCCAGCAGGCACGTGGCGAACGTGTTCGCTCCGCCGAAGGCCACGCGGAACAGGTCAAGAGGACGGGCGGTGCGGTCGGCGTCGGGGATGCGCTCGACCCCGTACGTCTCGATCTCGGTTATCGGGGGTGCCTCGGCCACAGCCTCTCCTCAGGGTTCGCATTATGGGTCAGTGCGCGGCGGGTCAAGCGTGGGGGGTCGATGCGCGGGGGTCGATGCGCGGGGGTCGATGCGCGGGGGTCGATGCGCGGGGGTCGATGCGCGGGGGCGGTGCGTACGGCGGCGCACGGGATGGCGGCTCGCGGAGAAGTCCCTGCTCAGGGGATGTATGTCCAAATTTTCCGACCTGCGGCCCATAAGCGGCAATTGGTGTATTCACGGAGAAATACGGTGTGTCTTGTGGGTGACAACAAGGTGACCGTGGAGGAGCTGGTCCGGTTTCCGGCGCTCCAGCTCCGGGTGATGGCGGGCGAGAACGGCCTCGGCAGGTCGGTTTCCTGGGCCCACGTGAGCGAGCTGGAGGACCCGACGCCCTGGCTGCTCGGGTCGGAGGTCATCATGACGACCGGGATCGGCGTGCCCCGGAGCGCCGCCGCGCAGCGGGCCTACCTGGAGCGGCTGGACGACGCCGGGGTGGCCGCGCTCGCGCTCAGCGCGGGCCTCCACGTGCCGCCGCTGCACAAGGGCTTCTTCGACGCCGCCGAGAAGCGGGGCTTCCCGGTGCTGGAGGTCCCGCTCGCGGTGCCGTTCATCGCCATCGCGCAGGAGGTCGCGGCAGCCGTACAGGAGGACGCGCGGCAGCGGCTCGGCGCGCAGCTCCAGGTGTTCGGCGCGCTGCGCTGGCTGGCGTCGGAAGGGCTCGACGCGGCCGGGGTGTTCAAGCGGCTGGAGCGGCTGTCGGGCTACGACGTCTACCTCAGCACGCCGCAGGGGCGGCCACTGCTGCCCGGAGTGCCCGTTCCCCCGGACGGCGCCGCCCTGCCGTCGTCGCCGGACGCCCCGCCGACGATCCCGGGCGGCTTCGCCCTGCCGGTGCCCGCTCCCGGCGGTCCGGCCGGTTTCCTGGTGGCGTTCGAGCGCGAGGGCGCCCGCCCCGCCGGGCTTGCCGTCGTGCAGCACATCGCGACCGTCGCCGCGCTCCAGGTCGCCATGGTGCGAACCGAGCGCGAGACGCTGCGGCGGCAGGGCGCGGAGACGCTGGCCGACCTGCTGCAGGACCTGCTCGACCCGGCGGCCGCCCGGCGCCGGCTCGTCCGGATGGGCCTGCCGCCGGAGGCCGACGTCGTGCTTCTCGTGGTGCGGAACGCGGCCGATGACGCGGTGGTCCGGGCCTTGGACGACCATCCGCACCTGATGCTCCGCCGCCACCAGGATCTGTACGTGCTGATGCCGCACCTCACGACGGACCCGCCCGCCCGTCCCGGCCACGCCGTAGCCGATCCCGGGGCCACGGGCAGGGGCGGGGTCGATTTCGAGGTGGCGGCGCTGCGGGAGATTCCGGGGATCGCGGTCGGCGTGAGCCGGCCCCTGCCCCCGGGCTCATCCTTGAAGGTGGCCCAGCGGGAGGCGCTGTGGGCGGCGGCGCGGGCCGCCGAGTCGGGCCGGCCCCTGGTGTCGTACGGCGAGGACACCACCGGCCGATGGCTGCCCGACGACACGGGCGTGCTGGCCGGCCTGGTCGAGCACGTGCTCGGCGACGCGCTGCGCTACGACGCCGAGCACGGGTCCGGCCTGGTCGCCTCGGTGCGGACGTGGATGGAACGCGACCGCAGGACCGACGACGCGGCACGTGCGCTGCACATCCATCCCAACACGCTGGCCTACCGGCTCCGCCGCTTCGGCGCGCTCACCGGCCGCGACCTCGCCGCGACCGGTGACTTCGCCGAGGTGTGGCTGGCCATCCGGGCCGGACGCCAGCTCGGGAGGATCTCCTAGAGGGCCGGCTTGCCCTCGTGGTAGAGCCAGGCGTCGAAGAGGCCGTCGAGGTCCTGGCCGGACAGCTTCTCCGCCAGATCCACGAAGTCCTGCGTGGTGACCGTGCCGTGCCGGTTCTCCTCGGTCCAGGCCGGGAGCAGCTTGAAGAACGTCTCGTCGCCGATCTTCTTGCGGAGCGCGTGCAGCGTCATCGCGCCTCGCGTGTAGATCGCGTCGCCGTTGAACATCTCCGCCTTGCCGGGGTCACCGGTCTTGACCTTCCAGAAGCGGCCCTTCTGCTTGTAGAGGCCGGCGAAGGTCTTCTGGGCCGAGGAGCCGCCGTGCTGCTCCTCGTACAGCCACTCGGCGTAGGTGGCGAAGCCCTCGTTGAGCCAGATGTCCCTCCAGCTCCGCAGGCCCACGCTGTCGCCGAACCACTGGTGGGCCAGCTCGTGCACGATCACCAGGTCGTCGCCGGCCATTTGGGAACCGCCGTCGTAGACGGGCCTGCCCTGGGTCTCCAGCGAGTACGCGACGTTGAGCTTGTCGGCGATTCCACCGGTCGAGGAGAACGGGTAGGCGCCGAAGACCTTCGACTCCCACTTGATCGCCTTGGCGGTGGTCCGGTGGAGGTATTTGGCCTGTTTGGCGAGCGCCGGGTCGTAGGCCGTGATGTTGGGCACGCCGTTGACGACGCCCTCGGTGACCTTGAACTTGCCGATCGCGACCATGGCGAGGTACGTCGCCATCGGCTGGGTCATCTCCCACTTCACCGTGGTGTAGCCGTTGCGCACGCCCACGATTCCGGGGTTCTTCGGCTCGCCGTTGGCCAGGACGGTCACGTTGACCGGCGCGGTGACGTGGAAGGTGAAGGTCGCCTTGTCCCTGGGGGTGTCGTTGGCCGGGAACCAGCTCCTCGCGCCGTCCGGCTCGGACAGCACGACCGCGCCGTCCTTGGTGTTGATCCACCCTTCCAGGCCGATCGCCTTGTCATTGATCGCCTTCGGCTTGCCGGCGTAGGACACCTCGACCGTGAACGTGGCCCCCGACCGCAGCCCGCTCTTGGGGGTGATGATGAGCTCTTGGCCCTTGCGGGTGTAGGCGGCCTTCCTGCCGTTCACCTGGACGTTGTGGATCTTGGGTCCGGAGAAGTCGAGGTCGAACCGGGCCAGGTCCTGCGTCGCGGTCGCCGTGATCGTCGCGGTCGCGCTCAGGTGGCGGCTCTTCGGGTCGAACCGCAGGTTGAGGTCGTAATGCCCGACGTCGTAGCCGCCGTTGCCGGCCTTGGGGAAGTACGGGTCGCCCACCCCGGCGGATCCGGGGGTGAAGGTCGCCCTCGCCGCGTCAGCGGCGGCGGCCGGGATCACAGCGGCGGCGAGCAACGAGAAACCGGCGGCGGAAGCGAGCGCCGCGAGGGGGGATCGTCTGCGAAGCATGCGTCCTATCGTGCTGCATTGTCTCACTGAATGTTGACCTGAGCGATGATTACGGCATACACGTCCCGTTCTGCCGCTTTTGGGGGGATGCGTGCTCCGCAGCGGCTACGCGCGGCGCTCCAGGATCTCGGCGATCTGCGCGAGGAAACCGTCCACCTCGCTGATCGCGTAGCCCGCTCGGAACATGACGGTGGCGAAGGTGGCGCTCTTGACCTGCTCCGGCGTCACCGGCCGATCAGCCGCGCCGCGCAAGGTGGCCACCACCCGGTCGAGGAAGGCATCGACCTCGGCCTCCTTGTAGCCCATGCCGAACCTGCCCGGCCGGAACGCCACCCGCTCCACCCTGGCGGCCTCCGTCTCCCACCGGCTCGGCGGGCTGTCGCCCTCGGCCGAGCCGCGCTCCCGGATCGGGGCCGGCTCCCCCGCTGGGCCGTGCTGCCTGGCTGGGCCCGGGTTGCCCGTGGCCCCTTCGGGTGCCAGGCCGGCCTGCCGTACGGCGTGCGCCTGCGGGGCGATCTCCAGCGTCTTCGCGAACTCAGTCTTCGCGAACTCAGTCTTCGCAAGCTCAGGCGCGGCGCCCTCCACCGGGAGGCCAGGCTCCGCAGGCCGTACGGTGTCCTCAGGCCGACGATCGGCGGGCCGTACGACGACGTCCTGAACGGGGCCACGGGACTCGCCAGGACCCGTGACCTGGTCGGCCACAGGGGCACTGGGGGCACTGGGGGCACTGGGGGCTTCGCCGGGACGGCCAGGAAGAGCGGGAAGAGCAGGAAGGGCGGGCGGGGGCTCCGTCTGGGCGGCGCGGCTCTCCATGGCGACGATGAACGCGTCGAGCGCGAAGTCGACGGCGATCTCGTTGTAGCCGCCCAGCTTGACGCCGAACTTGGCGCCCCGGATGTCGTCGGCCGTAACCGGCGGACCCTCCAGGGGGGCACGGCCGAGTGTGCGCTCGATCCTCTGGATCAGCTCGTCGACCTGCTGGGGGTCGTAGCCCAGCCGTACTCCCATGACACGTGGAAAGCGATTCACGCACTCCTCCGGCCCGCCGCTCGGTAAAAGCGACATCCATTGTGTCGGTACGGCGAAGGCAAAAGCGAGCCCTCGTGATCGTCCACACCAAGCGCGATGCAGGAGCATGAACCGATATATCCCGATACGCTGCGGGATCTATGCGCCTCTCTAACTTGTCCTTCCGTTACGGGCGGCGGGATCCGTGGGTGCTGTCCGGCGTGGGGCTGGCCTTCGACCCGGGAGACGTGGTCGAGGTCGTGGGACCCAACGGCACGGGGAAATCCACTCTGCTGCGGCTGTTGGCGGGGCTTCTGAGACCCGTCAAGGGAGCGATCGAGGAGCGCCCCGGCACGGTGGGATACGCCCCGGAACGCTTTCCGGCTGACCAGCCGTTCACGGTGGCCGCCTACCTGCGGCATATGGCCGACATCAGACGCGTGAACCCGGCACGGATCGGCGAGTGGACGGAACGGCTGGGCATGGACCATCTGCTCGGCCGGCGGCTCCCCGAGCTGTCCAAGGGGAGCGCCCACAAGGTCGGCCTTGTCCAGGCGCTGGTCTGCGAGCCCGGGCTGCTCATCCTCGACGAACCCTTCGCGGGCCTCGACGCCGCCACCCGGGCCGAACTGCCCCGGATCATCGGCGAGGTCTCGGCCAGAGGCGGCATCGTGGTCGTGAGCGACCACCAGGGCGGTCTCCGCGCCTTCCCGGCGCTCCGGCGTCACGAGGTCCGAGACGGGACGGTCAGGGACCTCCCGGCGGAGGCCGCGGCCGGTGACGCACCGGCTCATGACGCGGGCGCCCCCATGCCCATGACCGTGCTGGAGGTCGCCGTAGCCGCGCCGAAGGCCGCCGAACTGGCCGACCGCCTGCGCGCCGAGGGCCACGCCGTCCGCGTCACGCGGGAGGCGGCCAGATGATCTCGCTGAAAGCAGCGGTTCCCACGCTCGCCGAGGAGTCGCCGGGATGATCGCCCTCGTCCGGTTCAGAATCGCCGGATACGTGAGGTCGCACCGCGCCCTCCAGCCGCTCATCGGGCTGCTGCCGCTGCTGGCGATTCTCTATGCCACGCCGGTCCCGGCAGGCCAGGAGATCGGCGCCACGGCGGACTCCGCCGGCATCCTCATCCCGGTGTTCGCCTGGGCGGCTCGCGGCTTACTCGACAGCGAGCCGGACGAGCAGCGGATGATCTCCATCACCGCCGTCGGGCGCAGGGAGATCATCAGCGGGATCCTCGCGGCCTACGCCTTCGACCTGGTCCTGGCCGCGATCGCCGAGGCCGCCTTGCTGGCCCGCCTTTCGGCCGGCCCAAGCCCGGTCGTGCTCCTCACGGGCGTGTGCCTGCATTTCCTGGCCGTCACCGCGGGCGTGGCGCTCGGGGCCCTGACCAGCCGCCCCATCCTGCCGTCTCCGGCCGTGTCCAGCCTCGTCCTGATCTTCGGCTATCTCGCGATGCTGCTCCTCAGCGCGTCCGGGGCGCGCTGGCTCACGGTTCCGGTCCTGACCTGGATGAAGGACGGCCACCACGGCGTGCTGCCGGACAACCTGCCGTGGCTCGCCGCCTGGTCGCTGCTCTGGCCCATGGCCGGCCTCGCCGCCTATGCCTGGCTCCGCCGTACCCGTCCGTAGGGCCGCCGGCGACGCTCAGGAGCCGGGGGTGGCGGCGGCGAGCTGGCCGCAGGCGCCGTCGATCTCCCGGCCGCGGGTGTCGCGCACGGTCACCGCGACACCGTGGGACTCGAGACGGCGGACGAACGCGCGCTCGTCCTCGGGGCGCGACGCGGTCCACTTGGAGCCCGGCGTGGGGTTCAGCGGGATGAGGTTGACGTGGACGAGCTTGCCCTTCAGGAGGCGGCCGAGGAGATCCGCCCGCCACTCGTGGTCGTTGATGTCCTTGATCAGCGCGTACTCGATGGAGACGCGGCGCTTGGTCTTGGCCGCGTAGTTCCACGCCGCGTCGAGCACCTCGGCGACCTTCCAGCGGGTGTTGATCGGCACGAGCGTGTCGCGGAGCTCGTCGTCGGGGGCGTGCAGCGAGACGGCGAGCGTCACGGGGAGGCCCTCCCCGGCCAGCTTCTCGATCGCGGGGACCAGGCCCACGGTGGACACGGTGATCCCGCGGGCGGAGATGCCGAGCCCCTCGGGGGCCGGGTCGACGAGGCGGCGCACGGCGCCGATCACGGCCTTGTAGTTGGCCATCGGCTCGCCCATGCCCATGAAGACGACGTTGCTGACGCGGGCGGGGCCACCGGGGACGTCGCCCCGGGCCAGCGAGCGGGCTCCGGCGACGACCTGCTCGACGATCTCGGCCGTGGACATGTTCCGGGTGAGGCCGGCCTGGCCGGTGGCGCAGAACGGGCAGTTCATGCCGCAACCGGCCTGAGAGGAGACGCACATCGTGACGCGGTCCGGATAGCGCATCAGCACCGACTCGACGAGCGAGCCGTCGAAGAGCTTCCACAGCGTCTTGCGGGTCATCCCGTCGTCACAGGTGATCTCCCGGACGGGGCTCAGCAGTGACGGCATGAGCTGGGACACCAGCCGGTCGCGGCTGTCTCCCGGCAGGTCGGTCATCTGCTCGGCCGAGCCGGTGAGCTTGGCGAAGTAGTGCCGCGAGAGCTGATCCGCGCGGAACGGCTTCTCCCCCAGCTCGGCGACGGCGGCCCGGCGCTCGGCCATCGTGAGGTCGGCCAGGTGGCGCTGCGGCTTCGCCCGGCGCGGCGCCACGAAGGTCAGCTGGCCGGTCTTTGGCTGCTCGCTCACGCAAACCCTTCCGATCTCCTGCAGATGCGGTCTTAACGGCTGCGGCAAGCAGCTCTACATTCTCATCTGTGACGGTGTAGTCCCGGCGGTGATCCGGTGGCGATCCCGCGGTGATCCCGGAGGTGAGGCGTGGTCGGCACTGCCATCGTGCTCACCAGCCCCAATCCCTTTGGGAGCCGCACTCTTACCATCGAGCACGACCGGGGGTCCTCCGTAGCTTACCTTCGGGATCCGAAGGGGGCGGTCCACGGAGCGGTCTGGCTGGCCAACCACGTGCCCGCCCCTGAGTCGATCGACCTGGGCCGGGCGAACGCGGGGCTGCCGCCGGTGATGCCCCTCGCCAACACCACACACCCCTCCGGAACGCCGCCACTGGATCCGGCGACGCTGTCGGTGCTCTGGTTCGAGGAGGGCGACGGCGTCGCCCTGTTCGAGAACGACGAGCTCCTGGCCGTCATTCCGGGCTGGGCCGACCTGGAGCGCGGCATGCCCGGGTACGCCAGGGACGCCGTGGGCGAGTCGCCGTTCGCGTGGTCGTTGAGCGAGGCGCTGGAGGGGCTCGCGCCCCGCGTGGCCAAGGCGCGGTCCTACTGGAACTGGCGGGAGGCCGAGGGAAGCTGGGCCTCGTTCCAGCAGTTCGTCATGGGCCACCTGGACGGCAGGCTCGGGCCGCCCGGACGGTTCTGGGACGTGGGCGGCGGCAGGCAGCCCATGGTCGCCGTGAGCGAACGGCCGGCCACCTTCGGGCGGGACTACACCGTGCTGTCCACGGTCGGGATGAGCTGCCAGCGGATGCCGCGGGCCGAGCTCTACGACACGGCCTGCCGGGTGGAGCTGGCCATCGCGACCCGTCAGGACCCGCGGGCCGCCGCGCGGCTGTTCCTCTGGCTGGGCCAGTACCCGTGGAAGTCGGTGACCTGGCTGGGGCACGGCCACACGGCCCGGTGGTTCCAGGACCCCGGAACGTTCCCTCTGCGGGGCGGCCACCAGGGGGTCATCATGCTGGCGGACCCGCCGGGAATGCCAGATCTCAATGGATTCGCGTTCGGTGGCGACGCGGTGCGCTGGCTGTGGCTCGTCCCGGTGACCGACACCGAGCTCCGCCTCGCCTCCGAGCGCGGGCATCAGGTGATCGCGGACCGCCTCGCCGTACAGACCAGGATCTAGCGCACGAAAGAGGGTCAGGAGTCAGCGCACGAAGAAGGTGAGCAGCAGCCAGACCGGGACGAGCGTGAAGAGCAGGGAGTCGAGCCGGTCCATGACCCCGCCGTGGCCGGGCAGGAGCGTGCCCATGTCCTTGATGCCCAGGTCGCGCTTGATCACCGACTCGATGAGGTCGCCGAGGGTCGCGCAGACGACCACGACGGCGCCGACGACGGCGCCCTGCCAGTACGCGCCGTCGAGCAGGAAGTGCACAAGTAACGCCCCGCCGACGACGCACGCCAGGGCAGACCCGGCGAAGCCCTCCCAGGTCTTCTTCGGGCTGATGAGAGGCGACATGCGGTGCTTGCCGAAGAGGATTCCGGCGAAATATCCGCCGATATCGCTGCATACCGTCACAGCGACGAAGATGATCACCCGGTCGGGCCCGTCATCGGGAGCCAGCAGCAGCGGGATGAATCCCGCGAGGAGCGACGGGTAGACGGCGATGAACAGGGCGGCGGTCGCGTCCCTGACGTAGCCCTCCGTCCCCTGGAACATCCGCCAGGCGAGCAGCACCATCACGGTCACGGCGAACGCGCCCAGGAGGAAGTTAGTCCCGCCCCACCAGGGGCCGACGACCATCGCGGCCATGCCCCCGAGCAGCGGGACGAGGGGCACGCGGATGCCCCGGACGGCGAACGCCTTCGACAGCTCGTGGACGCCCACGCCGACCGCCGCGAGGACCACGATCAGGAAGGCGGCCTTGAAGAGGTAGAGCGAGGCGATGACCACGGCGCCCAGCCCGGCGCCCACGCCGATCGCGGCCGGGAGGTTCCGCCCCGTACGGCTCCCGCCTCCGACCGCCGCACCGGGCCCTGTCCCGGGGGTTCCGTCCGGCTGGGGGGCGGGCTCGCCGGACGCCTCCGGCACACGGCCGCCCGCCGGACCCGGCCCGGGGACAGCGTCAGGCCGGGGTCCCGGCTCGCCGTTCGGCTGCGACGCGGGCCCACCGGCGGGTTCCGGGTCGTGCGGCAGACCGTCGCCGGGGCCGTTCATCCCGCGGCCCCGCGTGGCCGGTAGTGGGCCGGCCCCGGAGGGCCTGGCCGTACCCTCCGCGGAGTCACGGTCACCCGCGGCAGCCGTTCCGTCCAAAGCGTCCTACTCCCCTATACACGTGATCCTTGTGCCGCGCTGGTCCCGCCGGGACAGCGCGGCACAAGGATCACGGTTGTCCCAGTGCCCTCAGGTCGTGGTCTCAGACCTCGAGCAGCTCGGCTTCCTTGTGCTTCAGCAGCTCGTCGATCTTGGCGACGTGCTTCTGAGTAAGGTCGTCGAGCTCCTTGACCGCGCGGTGGACGTCGTCCTCGCCGACCTCGCCGTCCTTGACCAGCTTGTCGAGGATCTCCTTGGCGTGGCGGCGGATGTTCCGCACGGAGACCCGGCTGTTCTCGGCCTTGGTGCGGGCGACCTTGATGTACTCCTTGCGGCGCTCCTCCGAAAGCTCTGGGAAGACCACGCGGATCACCGCGCCGTCGTTGCCGGGGTTGACGCCCAGGTCGCTGTCGCGGATGGCCTTCTCGATCGCGGTCATCGCGCCCTTGTCGTAGGGCTGGAGGAGCACCATCCGCGCCTCGGGAACGTGGAAGGACGCGAGCTGCTGGATCGGGGTCGGCGATCCGTAGTAATCCACGTTGATCTTGTTGAACATCGAGGGCGTGACGCGACCGGTGCGGATGCCCGCGAAGTCGTCCTTGGCGACCGTCACCGCCTTGTCCATCTTCTCCTCCGCCTCGAGGAGGGTTTCGTCGATCACTGTGGCTCCCTATTTCCCTGCCGGACTCACCAGCGTGCCGATCTTCTCACCGCGGACCGCCCGCAGGATGTTGCCCTCGCCCATCAGGTCGAAGACCACGATGGGCAGGCCGTTGTCCATGCACAGACTGATCGCGGTGGCGTCCATGACCCCGAGACCACGCGTCAGCACCTCACCGTACTCAAGCTGGTCGAACCGGACCGCGTCGGGGTTCTTCCGCGGGTCCGAGTCGTAGACGCCGTCGACCTGGGTGCCCTTCAGCAGCGCCTCGGCCCCGATCTCCAGGGCGCGCTGCGCGGCGCAGGTGTCGGTCGAGAAGAACGGCGACCCGAGCCCGGCGCCGAAGATGACCACACGGCCCTTCTCCAGGTGCCGGATGGCCCGGCGCGGCAGGAACGGCTCGGCGACCTGCTGCATCGTGATGGCGGTCTGAACGCGGGTGTCGATGCCCCGCTTCTCCAGGAAGTCCTGCAGGGCGAGGCAGTTGATGACCGTCCCGAGCATCCCCATGTAGTCGGCCCGGGCGCGGTCGATGCCGCGCTCCGACAGGGCCGCGCCGCGGAACATGTTGCCGCCGCCGACGACGACGGCCACCTGCACGCCCTCACGGACGGCCTCGGCGATGGAGTCGGCGAGCTGGGCGACGACGAAGGGGTCGATCCCGAGAGGCTCGCCGCCCGCGAAGGCCTCGCCTGACAGCTTCAGCATCACGCGCTTCCAGCGCAGCGGCCCGTCGTACGACGAAGCCGCCGGCGTGGCGGGTCTGGTGTTCTCCTGCACGACGGCGGCCTCCTCGGTTGTGACTTCGACTCAAACGGCTCCTGGCTGTAAGCCTAAGCCTGGCCGACCTTGAAGCGGGTGAAGGCCAGCACCTTTACGCCGGCCTCGTCCGCGACCTTGGCGATCGTCTTCTTGCCGTCCTTCACGAAAGCCTGCTCCAGCAGCGTGAAGTCCTTGTACCAGCCGTTGACGCGGCCATCGACGATCTTGGCGATCGCGGCCTCGGGCTTGCCCTCGTCGCGGGTCATCTGCTCGAAGAGCGACCGCTCCTTCTCGACGACGTCGGCGGGCACCTCGGCCGGGCTGAGGTACTTCGGCGCCATCGCGGCGGCGTGCTGCGCGATGTCCTTGGCGACCTCGGCGTTCGGCTTGTCGAGCTGGACCAGCACACCGACGGCCGGCGGGAGCTGCGGGTCGATCTTGTGCATGTAGGACCCGATGTAGCCGCCCTCAAGCAGCGAGAACCGCCGGATCTCGATCTTCTCGCCCAGCGCGGCGTTGGCCTCGTCGAGAAGCTCCTTGACGGCCTTGCCGTTCAGCTCCGACTCGAGCAGGGCCGGCACGTCGGCGGGCTTGGTGTCGACGATGTGCGCGACGATCTCGGCGGCGAGCTCCTGGAAACGCTCGTTCTTCGCGACGAAGTCGGTCTCGCAGTTGAGCTCCAGCAGCGCGGCGAGGGACTCGCCCTCGTGCTTGACGGCGACGAGGCCGTTGGAGGCGGTGCGGGCCTCACGCTTGCCGACGTCCTTGGCGCCCTTCAGACGCAGGATGTCGATGGCCTTGTCGATGTCCCCCTCGGACTCCTCAAGGGCCTTCTTGCAGTCCATCATGCCGGCGGCGGTCAGCTCACGGAGCCGCTTGACGTCGGCCATGTTCACGGAAGCCATTGTCCTATTTCCTCTTCGGGACCCAGGTGCGAATCAGTGGTGATCTCAGACGTCGGCATGAGATCAGATGTCTCGTGGAGCCGGGTGGGCGCTCTCGCCTGCGCGCGGGCGCCCACCCGGTGGAGCCTTGCGTTCCCGTACGGGGAACGGTGGAACTATGCCTGCTCGTCGGCGGCGGGCGCCTCAGTCGTCTCGGCGGTCTCGCCCGTCTCCCCGGAATCGGCCGACTCGGCGGACTCGCTGGTCTCGCCCGTCTCGCCGGTCTCGGCGGACTCGCTGGTCTCGGCGGCCGGAGCGGCCTCGGCGGTCTCCGGAGCCTCGGCGGCGGCCTCACCGGCGGGGGCGCCCTCGAGCAGCTCCCGCTCCCACTCGGCCAGCGGCTCGGCGGCGGCGACACCGGCCGGCTTCTCGTCACCGCGACCGGCGCCCGCACGGGTCATCAGACCGTCGGCCACGGCGTCCGCGATCACGCGGGTGAGCAGGCTGACGGCGCGGATGGCGTCGTCGTTGCCCGGGATCGGGTAGTCGACCTCGTCCGGGTCGCAGTTGGTGTCGAGGATCGCGACGACCGGGATGCCAAGCTTCTTGGCCTCGTTGATCGCGATGTGTTCCTTCTTGGTGTCCACGATCCAGATGGCGCTGGGAACCCGGGCCATGTCGCGGATGCCGCCGAGGGTGCGCTCCAGCTTGTCCTTCTCGCGGCGGCGCATCAGGAGCTCCTTCTTGGTGAGCCCGGAGCCGGCCACGTTGTCGAAGTCGAGCTCCTCCAGCTCCTTCAGGCGCTGGAGCCGCTTGTGCACGGTCGAGAAGTTGGTGAGCATGCCGCCCAGCCAGCGCTGGTTCACGTACGGCATGCCGACGCGCGACGCCTGCTCGGCGATGGACTCCTGGGCCTGCTTCTTCGTGCCGATGAACATGATGGAGCCGCCGTGCGCGACGGTCTCCTTCACGAAGTCGTAGGCGCGGTCGATGAACGACAGCGACTTCTGCAGGTCGATGATGTAGATGCCGTTGCGCTCGGTGAAGATGAAGCGCTTCATCTTCGGGTTCCACCGGCGAGTCTGGTGGCCGAAGTGAACGCCGCTCTCGAGCAGCTGCCGCATGGTGACGACAGGGGCCATGGTGATGATTTCCTCCATGGTTGTGTGCCGGCTGTTCCTGCCCGGCACTGCCTCGGTTGTCCGTGAGCCCGTCTGCTCACGGCCTGACGCCCCGCGCCGCCCCTGCCGGACGGAATCCGGACCGAGAGGGCGACTCGTGAATGAGCGTGTGAATTTGGCCCACGTAGTTGTAGACCGTCGAACAGTCTACCCGGATCCGCCCCGTCGGTTGACCGGCTCCGTTACCCGCCTCGCCGACCGCCCCCTGATCCGGCCACGTTTCCTACGGGGGCCCGCATCCATGAGGCCGAGTGCTCGCCTGGGCGGGGTGGCGGGCTCGCCCAGTACGGACTGACCCCGTTGATGAGGCCCGGGGGTGTTACATACGTGAGCATGCCGAACTGGCTCGGCATGGTGGCCAGCAGGCCGTCCGTGGAGGGCTCGGGGACGCCGTCGCCGTGGAGCCTGCCGAGCCCGTCCAGCCACCTGGCGGTCCGCGCGAGCGAGACCTCGACCTGCCAGGAGCCTCCTTCGACGGTACGGCGCAGCAGCCCGGCGATCGCGCCGAAGGCCGCCAGGAAGCCGCTGGCGTGGTCGAGGGCCTGCGCCGGCAGCGGATGGGGCCGCGAGCCGTCGCCGTTCTCGTGGGCGATGCCGCAGGCCATCTGGACCAGGCTGTCGAACCCCCTCCTGCCCGCCCACGGACCGCGAGAGCCGTACGCGGAGATCTCCACGGACACGATCCCCGGCCGCGACTCGGCCAGGTCCTCGGGCCCGAACCCCTTCTCGCGCAGCGCGCCGGGCCGGTAGGCCTGGATGACCACGTCGGCCTGCCGTACAAGCTGTCGCAGCGCCTCGGGCTCGGAGCGGAGATCGATGTGACACGAACGCTTACCGAATGCCGTCTCCACGACCAGCCCCGGCACCTCGGGAAGATGGGCGGCCCCCACGCGCAGGACCTCAGCGCCATGGCCGGCGAGGGTCCGGGCGGCCACCGGCCCCGCGATCACCCTGGTCAAGTCGAGGACCCGCACCCCGCTGAGCGGCCGGTCCCCGGCACTCGTGCGAGCGCCCTCCTCTTCCGGTGATGATGGGGCCCGCGACGCCCTCTCAGAGGGCATGGCACGGCCGTGCCGTACCCGATCGGCCGGCTCCGGCAGCCGGGACAGGCCGACCAGCGGCAGCTCGGCCACGGCACGTCCCTGCGGATGCGCGAGCCATTCGGCCCGGGTCCGCATGGCGGCCGCGCAGCCGCCCGCACGGGTCACCGCCTCCTCGATCTCGATCGCGGTACGGCCGGCGCAGACGCGGACGAGATCGTCCTTTCCGGCATGGGCGGACAGCCCGAGACCTTTGAGGGCGGCGTCCCTGTGATGGTCGAAGTTGCAGTGCAGCCTGATCCAGCCGTCCGAGGCGCGGTAGTCGCCCGACAGAGGCGCCCAGGGGTCGAGCGGCGTCCTATCGATCCGGAAATGCCGCTCACTCTGAAAGGCGATCGCCGCGTGCCTGAGGTCGATACCCACCTCAGGGCGGGAGCCGCGCGGCGCGGCAGGCTCGCGGCCGGAACCGAGGGGCTCGTGCTTTCGCTGGCGCCAGTAGGCGGCCGCGGCTGCCGTGGCGGCGGCGATGCCGGCTGCGGCAGCCGTACCGATCATGAATACGGACGGCAGCGCGGGCTCCTCACCGGTCACTTCAACCTCGGGGAGCACGACTCCGGCGTCCTCTCCCAGCTGTTTGATCAGGCCCTCGATCACTGCGGTCCCTCCTTCGGCCGGCTCGTCCACAGTAGCGATCCACAATCCACCGGCTTATCCACAGAAACCGGTTCGGGTGTCCGGGGATGGGGCCTTCTCGACGAACCTCGGCGGCCGGAGGTGGTTTCATGGCCGCGAAAGATCAGCTGGGCAGGCACGGCGAGCAGCTCGCCGCCGACTATCTGGATGCCCTCGGTCTGCGCATCCTCGATCGCAACTGGCGCTGTCCCGAAGGTGAGATCGACATCGTGGCGCGTGACGGCCACGCCCTCGTTGTCGTGGAGGTCAAGACCCGCTCGGGCCGGAGCCACGGGACGGCGTTCGAGGCGGTGACCCGCGACAAACTGCTCAGACTGCGCTCGCTGGCGGGCCGCTGGCTGGCGGCGCGGCCGGAGAGCTTCGACACGATCCGGGTCGATGTCATCGCGCTGGAGCGGTTCGCCGGCGACTTCGCCATCCGCCATGAGCGGGGGGTGATCTGACATGGCCGTGGCGCGGACGCGATGCGTGGCCCTGGTCGGCGTGAACGGGCACATCGTCGAGGTCGAGGCCGACGTGGGGCCCGGGATGGTCGGCACGCATTTCATCGGACTGCTCGACATGGCCATCAGCGAGGCCCGCGGACGCGTCCGGTCAGCGCTGATCAACAGCCGGTTCGACTGGCCGGACGCCCGCGTCACGGTCAGCCTGTTTCCGGCGAGCCTGCCCAAACGCGGGTCGATCTTCGACCTCGCCATCGCGATCGCCGTGCTGGCGGCCGCGGGGGCGGTCCCGGTCCAGCGGGTCGCCGAGCCGGTGTTCCTCGGCGAGCTGGGGCTGGACGGCCGGGTCCGGCCGGTCCGGGGTGTGCTGCCCGCGGCGCTCGCGGCGGCGGAGGCCGGCGCGCGCACCATCGTGGTGCCGTCGCTCAACGCGGCCGAGGCGGCCCTCGTACCGGGGCTCACCGTGGTCCCGGT
This sequence comes from Planotetraspora sp. GP83, assembly GCF_041262585.1. Lineage (NCBI taxonomy): Bacteria > Bacillati > Actinomycetota > Actinomycetes > Streptosporangiales > Streptosporangiaceae > Planotetraspora > Planotetraspora sp. GP83. The sequence goes on from NZ_JBGCBZ010000030.1 coordinate 46,863, forward strand.
CGTCAGCCTGGGCGAACTGGTCGAATGGCTGCGCTCCGGCGACCTTCACCGCCTCCCCGTCGTCGCCGACGTCGCCTCACTCAATCCGGACGACGCACCCGCCACCGGGCCGGGCGGAACCCACCTCGGAGCGGGCGAGCCGCCCTCCGGCGGGCCGTACGGCAGGCGTGAGCCGGACATGCGGGATGTCATCGGCCAGCCGGTGGGCCGCAAGGCACTGGAGGTGTGCGCCGCGGGAGGGCACAACCTGTGGATGCTCGGCCCCCCGGGCACCGGCAAGACCATGCTCGCCGAGCGGCTGCCGACGCTGCTGCCTCCTCTGGAGCCTGATCAGGCGCTGGAGGTCACCGCGATCCACTCGGTGGCGGGGACGCTCCCGACCGGCCGGCCACTGCTCACCCGGCCCCCTTTCACAGCGCCTCACCACACCGCGACCGTGGCCGCCGTCGTCGGGGGCGGAAGCGGCGGGCTCATCCGTCCGGGTGCCGTGTCGCTCTCCCACCGGGGCGTGCTCTTCCTCGACGAGGCCCCCGAATTCCAGACCAGGGTGCTGGACTCACTCCGGCAGCCGCTCGAATCCGGGGAGGTCACGATCGCCCGCGCGATGGGCACGATCACCTTCCCCGCGCGGTTCACTCTGGTGCTGGCGGCCAATCCCTGTCCGTGCGGCAATTCCGGCACGCCGGGGCATCCCTGCCGGTGCACGCCGACCGCCCGCCGTCGTTACCTGGCGCGGTTGTCGGGTCCCTTGCTCGACCGGATCGACGTGAAGGTCAGGATCGGCCGCGCGACCCGGGCCGAGCTGCTGGCGGACCGGCATTTCACCGAGCCCAGCCAGGTCGTGGCCGAGAGGGTGCACCTCGCGCGTGAGCGGGCCGCCAAGCGCCTCGCGGGCATGCCCTGGCGCAGCAACGCCGAAGTGGCCTCGGCGGCCCTGCACAACGACTTCCGGCTGTCCGCCGGCGCCCTTGCGCCGCTGCACCGGGGGCTCGACCTGGGCACGCTGAGCGCGCGCGGACTCGACCGCGTTCTGCGCGTGGCCTGGACCCTTTCGGATCTGAGCGGCAAGGACAGGCCGGGCGAGCCCGAGACGTCCGCGGCACTGGCGATGTGGTTGGGGGTGGAGTGACATGTCGATGTCGCTCGACTGCGGCGGGCAGCCGCTGGAAGACGATCGGCTGGCCAGGGTCGCGCTCATGCGGATCGCCGAGGCCGGCGACCCCGTGATGGGCCGGCTGATCGCCTGGTACGGCCCGCGGAGCGCGCTTGACCAGGCTCGGCGGGGAACGCTGGAGCCGGAGTTCGCCAGGAGGGAGACAGAGCTCGCCGAGGCCTCCCGGCGACGGCTCAACCTCGAACAGCTGGTGGCCGGCTGGGCGGCCCGCCAGGCCGACCCGGCCGCCGACCTGGCCCAGGGGCGGCGACGCGGAGCACGGCTGATCATTCCCGGTGATCCGGAATGGCCGACCCAGCTCGACGACCTCGGCGACTACCGGCCCTACGGGCTCTGGCTGGACGGCGAGGCCAACCTGCGCTTCACCTGCCTGCGCTCGGTCGCGATCGTCGGGTCGAGGGCGGCAACCCCCTACGGGGTCACGGTGGCGGCCGAGTTCGGCTCAAGGCTCGCCGACGAAGGGTGGTCGGTGATCAGCGGCGGAGCCTACGGGATCGATGGCGCCGCCCATCGCGGGGCGCTCGCGGGCGGCTCCCCCACGGTCGTCGTGCTCGCCTGCGGAACGGATGTCTGCTATCCCCGCGCCCACGAGGACCTGTTCCGCGCGGTCCGCTCGCAGGGCGTGGTGATCAGCGAGTGGCCTCCCGGCGTCCATCCCACGCGGCCGCGGTTCCTGGTCAGGAACCGGGTCATCGCGGCGCTGTCGCGGGGCACGGTCGTCGTGCAGGCCGCCGTGCGCAGCGGAGCGCTCAACACCGCCACGCACGCGTCCACCCTCAACCGGCAGCTCATGGCCGTGCCGGGGCCGATCACCAGCGAGAACTCCGAGGGCTGCCACGTGCTGATCCGTCAGGGAAAGGCGGTCTGCGTGACCTCCGTCGAGGAGGTGATCGAGCTGGTCGGCTCGATCGGCGCGGACCTGGCACCCGAGCGGCGAGGACCGGTCCGGCCACGCGACGGCCTGGACGATGAGACGAGACGAGTCCTGGAAGCGGTACCCGCACGTGGCGGCGCCGGGCCGGCCACCATCGCCGTGGCTGCGGGTGTGGACATGACAACGGCGCTGAGCTGCCTTGGCAGTCTCACGGCGGCCGGTTTCGTAGAGCCCGTCGCCCGCGGCTGGCGACTCCGCCCCGCCCTTGCCACGTGATCATGCACATGTTCCCGCACGCACCGTCCTACCGGGCGCTTCGTACAGCGTGATCATGCATGACGCGGGTGCACCCGACAGACAGACACCGCATGATCACAAACGGTGTCGGCACTGATCAGACCGCGTACGGCGAATCCATGCATGATCACCATCCGAGAACCGCACGTCCCCGAGCTTCCCGGGAAACCCTGCATGATCACGGCGACGGGGTTCGGGGCTACTTCTGGGGCCGGGGCCGCCGCAGTGGGGGTGGATAGCATGGCGGCCATGACCGACGGCATGGTCTCCGGCGTGAACGACACCGTCCTGGCGGCATTCGAGCGACATCTCCGCCTGGAACGAGATCTGTCGCCGCACACCGTCCGGGCGTACCTGGGTGACATCACCTCGCTGCTGGCGCACCTCGAAGCCGCCGGTCATGACAGCCTCGACGCCCTCGACATCACCGTCCTGCGTGATTGGCTCGGGGAACAGCATCAGGCCGGGCGCTCGCGGGCGACGCTCGCGCGGCGAACGGCCTGTGCCCGGGTATTCACGGCCTTCTGCCATCGGCGCGGCCTGCTCGCGACCGATCCGGGCCTGCTCCTTGGCACGGCCAGGTCGAGCCGCGCTCTTCCCGTGGTTCTGGACCAGGCAGAGGCGCAGGCCGTGCTCGACCTGGACGGCTCCGGCGACCCCCGGGACCTGCGGGATCGGGCGATCATGGAGTTGCTGTACGCGACCGGAATGCGCGTGAGCGAGCTCTGCGGGCTGGACGTGGACGACGTCGATCGTGACCGCAACACCGTGAGGGTGATGGGCAAAGGACGCAAGGAGCGCACCGTGCCCTTCGGGCTGCCCGCGCTCCACGCCCTCGACGCCTGGTGCGTGCGTGGCAGGCCGCTGTGGATCCGCGAGGGAACAGGCCCGGCGCTGTTCCTCGGGGTGCGTGGCGGCCGGGTCGATCAGGGGACCGTACGGCGGGTCGTGCACGCCCGCCTGGCGGAGGCCGAGGCTCCCGACATGGGCCCGCACGGATTGCGCCACACCGCTGCGACGCATTTGCTGGAGGGCGGAGCCGACCTGCGCAGCGTCCAAGAGCTCCTCGGCCACGCATCTCTGGCCACTACCCAGATCTACACGCACGTCTCGATCGATCGACTCCGCGCCGCCTACCGCCAGGCCCACCCTCGCGCCTGACACCAGCCATCACCCCCGCTCCCAGCCACGCCCGGGGATGCGGCCCGACCAAGCGCTCGCGCCTGGTAGCTACACGCCGCGCTCCGCCCGCCACCTGGCTTCTACCCCTTGTTGCGTATCATGCGCCGGCTCGCCGCCCTCGCGGAGCCGAGAGCCATCAGCAACCACAGCGCCGATGTGGTGCCCAGGCCGGCCAGGACGGCGCTGACGAGAACCGCCGAGAGCTCAGGCCGCCCAGCAGGCGCAGAGGCAGGAGGCCCGGTGGAGTCCCTGCCTTGAGGATGCTCAGCCTTTGACGCCTCTGACGCCTCTGACGCCTCTGACGCCTCTGACGCCGCCGGAAGCCCAGGCCGCGCGGCGGGCGCAGTCACCGTTGGCCCGTCCGACCCAGCATCCGATCCCGCCCCCGGCCCCGCCCCCCGCCGCGGCGGGTGGGCGACGGGCGGTGACCCCGGACGGGACCACAACGGCAGCAGGCGCACCTGACCGACGCCGAGCAGAAGCAGCGGGTCGAGATAAGAGTCCCCGCGCAACAGGCCCCAGTGAAGGCACGTGACCATGCAGTGCCCCGGGGAACCGGCTACCACGCCGATCACATCGCCCGCCGCGACGGCCTCGCCGGGCCGTACCGACGGCTGGACCGGCAGGTAGGTCGTCCGCAGGCCGTCAGCGTGGACGATCGTGACGACTCCCCTCCCGCCGACCGGCCCGGCATGTCCGACCGTCCCCGGACCCACGGCATGGACCTCCTGGCCCGGCCTGGCCTCGAGATCGACGCCGCGATGGCCGACCAGCCATCGCTGCGCCGGAGGATCGAAGCGCCTGATCAATGTTGGGTGACCCACCAACGGCAGGCGCCAGCCGGAGGAGGGCCGGGGCGAGACCGACGGTCGCGGCTCGGCGACCGCTGGCGCGACCAGCCAAAGGACCTGCGACGCGACCGGACACAGCACAAGCAGCACGCGGGCGAAAAAACGCACGGGAGCAACACTGCGACTTCCCGCACGAGCAAGGACCGCCGAACGCCGCTCTGTGCATAACGCCGAGACGCCGCCCGTGCAAAGCCCCCGCAGAGCCCAAAAGGCCCGGCCGCTGGTGGGCGGCCGGGCGGAGAACCTAGCTGGAGAAGCCTTCCTTGGGCATCTCCAGATCGGGCTTGGCCAGCTCTTCGACGTTGACGTCCTTGAAGGTCACGACCCGCACGTTCTTGACGAACCTGGCCGGGCGGTACATGTCCCAGACCCAGGCGTCCTGCATCTTCACGTCGAAGAAGACGTCGCCGTTCTCGGCCGTGCGGACGTCGAGATCCACCGAGTTGGTGAGATAGAAGCGCCGCTCCGTCTCGACGACGTAGGTGAACAGCCCCACCACATCGCGGTACTCCCGGTAGAGCTGCAGCTCCATCTCAGTCTCGTATTTTTCGAGATCTTCCGCGCTCATCCCGGTCCTCCTCTTGCGCTCCCCGTCGAGATCGCCCGTTCAGACGACACCGGCCCCTACCTCATTCTCCCGCATGTCCTCATCCTGCCCGGTCCACGGGCTCGCGTGCCGGATCTCGATCCCACGAGTCACTCTTGCCACAGTCACGAACGAGAACCGATGATGCGGGCTCGGTCCGTGAACCGCCAAAGCCCGCCGATGGCCGGGCGTCACGTATCCCTTGTGTACGGCGAAGCCGTACTGGGGGTAGATCTCGTCCAGGCTGTGCATCATGCGGTCCCTGGTGACCTTGGCGACGATCGAGGCGGCCGCCATGCAGGCCGCGACCTGGTCGCCCTTCCACACCGCCAGCGACGGCGCCGGGAGCCCCGGAACGGGGAACCCGTCGACCAGGATGTAGCCGAGGTCGCTCCCCAGGCCGGCCACAGCGCGGCGCATCCCGGCGACGTTGCACTTGTGCAGGCCCCGTGAGTCGATGTCCTGGGGCGGGACCACGACGACGCTGACGGCCTTGGCCGTGGCCACTATCCGGTCGTACAGGCGCTCGCGGACGGCCTCGGTCAGCAGCTTGGAGTCGCTCAGCCCGTCGATCTCCCGGCCCAGCACCACCGCGGCCACGACGAGCGGCCCGGCGCAGGCGCCGCGACCGGCCTCGTCCACCCCGGCGACCGGCGTGAGCCCCCGCCGGGCGAGAGCTCGCTCGTAACCGTAGAGTCCAGAATCCCGGCGGACGACACTGGGACGCGGGCGATACAGAGCTGTCATGACGACAAGCAGATTACGCCCCATTCAGCCCCCGCGGTACGGCAGGAGCGCACCCGGAGGACGTCGTCGCAGGCAGCCTCAGTGGACGGCCGAGAAAGTCTCGGGCCGGGACAGGAAGGACAGGCGTGACAGGGGCCAGTAGCGCGCGAACGCCCGGCCGATCACGTCGTCCTCCGAGACCGTGCCGTAATGCCCGTCCTCCATGAAATACCGGGAGTCCTGCGAGTTGTTCCGGTGGTCTCCCATGAGCCAGAGACGCCCGGCGGGGACCTTGACCTCGAACGGCCGGCCCGAAGGGTATGCCCCGGGATAGAGGTACTTGCCCTCCTCGTCGAGCGGCGTCCCGTTGACCGTGATCCGGCGCTTGGCGTCGCAGCACTTGACGACGTCGCCGCCGACGCCGATCACCCGCTTGATCGTGTCCTCTCCGGTCCAGCCCTTGAAGACGACGATGTCGCCGCGCTTCACGTCGCCGAACCGGTAGGCGAGCTTGTTCACCACGACCCGGTCGTTGATCAGCAGCGTGTTCTCCATCGACTCGGACGGGATGTAGAACGACTGCAGGACGAAGGCGTGCACCAGCAGGGCCACCGCGATCCCGCCCAGCGTGAACGTGAGCGTCTCACGCAGGCTCGAGCGTTTCTTGGCGGAGGATGCCTTGTCTTCGGTTTTGGCCACCGCGTTACCGCCTGGCCAGACGGCGGCGCAGCGCCACGAGCGGGACGGCTCCGGCCAGCCCGAGGACCGCCGGGGCGGCCCCGGCCGCGGCCTGCAGGGCGGGTTGGGCGAACGTCTCGGGGATCGGCAGGATCTTGGCCCGGTTGAACGGCCAGACGATGACGAAGGCCCGCCCGATCACCTCGTTGGCGGGGATGGTGCCCCCGCCCGGATCACCCTGGTGGGACCGGGAGTCGAGCGAGACCGACCGGTGGTCGCCCATGACCCAGAGCCGGTCCTTCGGCACGGTGACCTCGAAGTCGCGCGACGACGGGACGTCACCCGGGTAGAGATACGACTTCTCCTCGAGCGGCACGCCGTTCACCGTGATCCGGCCCTTGGCGTCGCAGCACTTGACCTTGTCGCCGGGCACGCCGATGACCCGCTTGATGTAGTCCTTCTCGCCGGGGACGAACCCGAACGCGGTGCCGACCCAGCGGAAGAACGCGGCGATCGGATTCGACGGCTCCTCGAGCTTGACCTCGGGGTCCCAGGAGTCGACGCCGCTGAACACGACGATGTCGCCGCGCTCGATGTCGCGCACCCGGTAGACGAGCTTGTTGACCAGGACCCGGTCGTTCGTGAGGAGCGTGTCCTCCATCGACTCGGACGGGATGTAGAACGCCTGGACCACGAAGGACTTGATGAGCAGCGCCAGAACGACGGCGACCACGATCAGGACGGGCAACTCCCGCCAGAAGGAGCCCTTCTTCCCCCCGCCGCCTTTGGCGGCCTGCTGGGTGTCTTCCGCGACCACGTCCACCCCGTCCTCGGCAGGGCGGCGCCCGCCGGACCCCTGTCCCTCAATAGCCATCGCTGCTGAGCCTAGATGATGTCCACGACAGTCATGGTCGTGGACTCGGCCATCGGCGGCAAAAGAAAGTGGTCCGCACCGTACGGCACGGACCACGATCATCGATCGCCTACTTGGAGGCCGGGAGCGCCTCACGCTTCTCGCGGATGCGGGCGGCCTTGCCGCGCAGGTCACGCATGTAGTACAGCTTCGCCCGGCGGACGTCACCGCGGGTCAGGACGTTGATCTTCTCGATCACCGGGCTGTGGACCGGGAAGGTCCGCTCGACGCCCACGCCGTAGCTGACCTTGCGGACGGTGAACGTCTCGCGGGCACCACCGCCCTGGCGGCGCAGGACGAAGCCCTTGAACACCTGGATGCGGGACCGGTTGCCCTCGACGACGCGGACGTGGACCTCCAGCGTGTCACCCGGGCGGAACGCCGGTACGTCGCTGCGGAGGGCAGCCTTCTCGAGCTCCTGGATCTGCGTGTGCATGGCAGCGGTTCCTCATTGACATGAGCGCGCACGGAGGTCCACCCGGCCGGCCCGGAGGGCTCGGCGACGAGGGGGACACGCACGCTTGGCTTTTGATACGTCTGACTTTACGTCTGGGACCGGACCTCGCCCGGCCATGCCGCGACAACGAAAGTCGGCAGCAGCGATTTAGTTTGCCACATCTTCCGGCCCGGCGCGAAACGAGTCGCTGGAAGCGCCACCGGACAGGTCGCTGGAAGCGCCACCGGAAGAGCCACGGGACGACCGGCCCTCGAACTCTTCAAGTACGCGCCGGTCGAGCGCGTCGAGGCTGCCGGCGTCGAGCCTGGCGGCCAGCTCCGGCCTCTTCTCCAGCGTACGGCGCAGCGCCTCGTCGCGCCGCCAGCGGGCGATCTTCCCGTGGTGGCCCGACAGGAGGATCTCCGGCACCTCGTGGCCGCGCCACACGGGCGGCTTGGTGTAGACGGGCCCTTCGAGCAGGTTGGCCATCGCGCCGGGGGCGAAGGAGTCGTCGGCTACCGAGCACGCGTTGCCGAGGACCCCGGGCAGCAGCCTCCCGACCGCCTCGACGATCACTAAGACGGCCGCCTCTCCCCCCGCCAGGACGTAGTCGCCGATGCTGACCTCGTCGACCCGCAGGCGGGAGCCGTACTCGGCCATGACGCGGGAGTCGATCCCCTCGTAGCGAGCGGGGGCGAAGAGAAGCCACGGCTCCTTGGCGTACTCCAGGGCCACTTCCTGCGTGAACGGCCGGCCACTCGGCGTGGGCACGATCATCCGGGGCAGTACGGCCGGCATACCGCCTTCCACACCGCCCTGGTGAGCCTGATGACCCTGGTGAGCCTGCTGGTCCCGCTGCCCCTGAGCGACGACGGAGTCGATGGCCTCTCCCCAGATCTCCGGTTTCATCACCATCCCGGGGCCGCCGCCGTACGGCGTGTCGTCCACGGTCTTGTGGACGTCGCGGGTCCAGTCGCGGAGCTGGTGGAGGCGGATGTCGAGGATGCCACGCTCACGCGCCTTGCCCATCAGGGAGACGTCGAGTGGTGCGAAATACTCCGGGAAGATCGAGATGATGTCGACGCGCATCCGTCCCCCTCTACTCGGCCCTATCGAGGTCGAGCAGGCCAGGCGGGGCGTCAACGACGAGGACGCCCTTGCCGAGGTCGATCTCGGGGACCAGCGCCTTGACGAACGGGACATAGACGTCGTCCCGGGACGAGCGGCTGACTACCAGGAGGTCCTGGCCGTGGTGGAGGACGTCGCTGACCTCTCCCACCTTCTCCCCCTCCGTCGTCACGACGGCGAGGCCGATGAGCTGGTGATCATGGAACTCGTCCGGATCGTCGGAGGGCGGGATCTCGGCGGAGTCGACCACCAGCATCGTGCCGCGGAGCTCCTCGGCGGCGTCCCTGTCGTGGACGCCGGCCAGGGTCAGCAGCAGGATGCCGGAGTGCCAGCGGGCCCGCTCGATGGTGAGCGGCCCGACATTGGCGGGATCGGTGGCGAGAGCCGTACCAGGGGCGAAGCGCAGCTCGGGGTCGTCGGTGCGCACCTCGACGGTGACCTCACCCCGCACGCCGTGCGGTCGGCCGATCCTGCCCACGACTAGCTGCACTTCTCGCCTTCCCTCCAGACCCTTGAACCGCCATCGGAACCGCCGCCGGAACCGCCGCCGGAACCGCCGCCGAAACTGTGAGACCCCGGAAACCGAGCCGGGGGACCCCCGTACGAGGGTCCCCCGGACATGCGGTTCTGCTCAGCGGGCCTCATCCAGGTCGACCAGGTCGACCCGCACGTACTTGCCGTCGGACAGGGCGTTGACGACGGTGCGCAACGCCTTGGCCGTACGGCCCCCGCGACCGATGACCTTGCCGAGGTCCTCGGGGTGGACCCGGACCTCGAGAACGCGCCCGGTGCGGATGCGCCGAGCCCGGACCTGGACGTCGTCGGGATGCTCGACGATGCCCTTAACCAGGTGCTCGAGGGCCTCCTCGAGCACCTCAGGCCTCGCCTTCCGGCTTCTCCTCGGCGGCGGCGGCCGGGGTCTCGGCGGTCTCTTCGGCCTTGGCGGGCTTCCTGGCCTTCTTCTGCGTGGTGGCGGCGCCGCCGGTGTCACCCGACAGCGACTCCTTGGCCGCGGCCTCGTAGGCGGCGTGCCGGTCCGGCTTCGCCTCGGCGACCAGGAGCGGAGCCGGAGCGGCCTCGCCCTTGAACTTCTGCCAGTCGCCGGTCAGCTTGAAGAGCTTGAGGACCGGGTCGGTCGGCTGCGCGCCGACGCCCAGCCAGTACTGCGCCCGCTCGGAGTCGACCTCGATGCGCGAGGGGTCCTCCTTCGGGTGGTACAGACCGATCTCCTCGATCGCCCGGCCGTCACGCTTGGTGCGGCTGTCGGCGACGACGATGCGGTACTGCGGGTTGCGGATCATCCCGAGCCGCTTGAGCTTGATCTTGACTGCCACGGGTGTGGTCTCTCCTGCATTAGAGCGTGGGTGAGCGGTGTCTCATCGAGTGGGGCACGATGGGAGCCCGCCCGAGGGACAGGCGCGACCGGCGGGGGTGAGAGGGCACCCGCGGCCACGATGTTCCAGCTTGACATTCTGCCAGATGATTCCGGGTGCTTGGCCAATCAACCCCCTAGGAACGGCGACGATGTCGCAACATCGGCACCCTCGGCCGAAGCGTCCACGCCCTCAGCCGGAAGCACCGCACGCACCCGCGGCGCCGGACCGGACGCAGTTCCGATCATCCGCGCCCCGCCGTCCGAGTTCCTCGCCGGACGTACGCCGAACAAACGTGCCGAACGTGCGCCGAACAAAACGGCGGGACCGCGCGTCTTAGGGGGCATGGAACCAATCAAGCGTACGGCCCGCCGCGTGGGCGCTTCGGCGGCCGCGGCCGGGCTGATACTGGCCGCCACGGCATGCGGCTCCCCCACTCCCTCCAGCACGACCTCCAGCCGCGACATCAGCACGTCCGCGACCAAGGTCGCGAGCTCCGCGACGGTCCGGACGGCCCCGGCCGGGCGATGCCGTACAACCGCTCTGAAGGCGCGGTTCGGAGAGGGCGACGCGGGGGCGGGAAACCACTACGCGCCGCTGATCCTGACGAACACATCCTCGAAGACCTGCTGGGTCTACGGCTTCGTCGGGCTGATCATGATCGACGGCCACGGCGACGCGCTGCGCACCAGGACGCGCAGGGAAAGCGTCCAGCCCCATCGCGTCACGCTGAAGCCCGGCGCCAGCGCCCACGCGCGGGTCCACTGGACCGTGGTGGAGACCGGCGACGAGACCCGGTGCCCGACCGCGAAGCGACTGATGATCATTCCGCCGGACGAGGTCGCGCACCTGGAGATCCCGTTCACGGCCATGGTCTGTGACCACGGCAGGCTCGACGTCACGCCGATGGCGCCGGGCACCCGCCTGTGACGGGGGGCCGGCGGCCAGGCGACACGCTCTAATTCTGACCGGCTAGTTCTGACCGGGGAGGTTGAGCTTCGAGGGGTCGAAACCGGGCGGGAGCTGGAGGTTGCCGAGCATCCCCTTGGGCGGCTGAACGGCTTCGGGCCCGGTCCCGGATCCCGGTTTGGCCTGGCCCGCCTTGCGGGGGTCGCCGCTCACGCGGCGGCCCTTCTTGGGCTTCTGCGCCTTCTGAGACTTGCGGCCGCCCGGCATGCCGGGAATGCCCATGCCCTGGGTCATCCGCTTCATCATCTTCTGGGCCTCGAAGAAGCGGACGACGAGGCTGCTCACCTCGGTGACGGTCACGCCGGAGCCGCCCGCGATACGGGCGCGGCGGGAGCCGTTGATGATCTTTGGGTCCTGCCGCTCGCCCGGCGTCATCGAGCGGATGATCGCGGCGATGCGGTCGAGGTCGCGGTCGTCGACCTGGTTGAGCTGGTCGCGCATCTGCCCCATGCCGGGCATCATGCCGAGCAGGTTCTTGATGGGCCCCATCCGGCGGACCATCATCATCTGCTCGAGGAAGTCGTCGAGCGTGAAGCCGTCGCCGGAGACGAGCTTGCCCGCCATCTTGGCGGCTTCCTGCTCGTCGAAGGTCTTCTGGGCCTGCTCGATCAGGGTGAGGATGTCACCCATGTCGAGGATGCGGCCCGCCATGCGGTCCGGGTGGAAGGCGTCGAAGTCGGCCAGCTTCTCACCAGTGGACGCGAACATGATCGGGCGGCCGGTCACATGCCGGACCGACAGGGCCGCGCCGCCCCGGGCGTCGCCGTCGAGCTTGGTGAGGACGACCCCGTCGAAGCCGACTCCGTCCATGAACGCCTGCGCGGTGGTCACGGCGTCCTGGCCGATCATCGCGTCGACCACGAACAGGACCTCGTCGGGGCTGATCGCGTCGCGGATGTCGGCCGCCTGTCGCATCAGCTCCTGGTCGATGCCCAGACGGCCGGCGGTGTCGACGATGACCACGTCGTACTGCTGCCGCCGCGCGTGGTCGATCGACTGCCTGGCCACCGCCACGGGGTCGCCGACGCCGTTGCCGGGCTCCGGCGCGTAGACGGCGACCTCGGCCCGATCGGCCACGACCGAGAGCTGCTGGACGGCGTTGGGGCGCTGCAGGTCACAGGCCACGAGCAGCGGGGCGTGCCCCTGGTCGCGGAGCCACTTGGCGAGCTTGCCCGCGAGCGTGGTCTTACCCGAGCCCTGGAGACCCGCGAGCATGATCACGGTCGGCGGCGTCTTGGCGTAGCGCAGCCTGCGCGTCTCGCCGCCGAGGATCTCGATCAGCTCGTCATTGACAATCTTGACGACCTGCTGGGCGGGGTTGAGGGCCTGGGAGACCTCGGCTCCGCGAGCCCTCTCCTTGACCCGTGCCACGAAGTCCTTGACGACGGGCAGCGCGACGTCCGCCTCGAGCAGCGCGATGCGGATCTCGCGGCAGGTCGCGTCGATGTCGGCGTCGGAAAGCCTGCCTTTGGACCGAAGGGAGGAGAAGACCGAAGTCAGCCGGTCGGAAAGGGTCTCGAACACGTGATTGGCCAGCCTCGAAGCGAATGGACGGTCGATGGACGTATGGGTCGGGTGCCCCCAGCCTATCCGTCCACACGGCTTTCGCGCCCGAGTCGCCGCGTCGGGCGCGGCCCCATCACCACCGGGTCACCACCGGGCCGCCCCCACCCGGCTGGTCAGCGCGTGCTCGACGAGGGTGATGAGGGTGTTCTTGACCGACTCCCGGGACCGCGCGTCGGTGCGGACGATCGGGATGCCCGGAGAGATGGTGAGGGCCTCCCTGATCTCCTCCTCACCGTGGGTGAACTGGCCGTCGAAGCCGTTGACGCCGACGATGAACGGCAGTTCGGCCTCCTCGAAGTAGTCGACCGCCGGGAAGCTGTCGGCGAGCCGCCGCATGTCGACCAGCACCACCGCGCCGATCGCCCCGCGCACGAGGTCGTCCCACATGAACCAGAACCGGTGCTGGCCGGGCGTGCCGAACAGGTACAGGATCAGGTCCTTGTCCAGGGACACGCGCCCGAAGTCCATGGCCACCGTGGTGGTGGTCTTGTTCGGGATGAGGCCGATGTCGTCGACGTCCTTGGCGGCGTCGGTCATCACCGCCTCGGTCGTCAACGGCACGATCTCGGAGACGGCTCCGACGAAGGTCGTCTTCCCCACACCGAAGCCGCCGGCCACGACGATCTTCGCGGAGGTGAGGCCGCGACTAGAGCCTTCTAAGTCCACTGAGCACCCTTTCCAGCAAGTTCACATCCGGCCTGCCCGCGTCCAGCTGCGGCTGGTGCACATGCAGGAACCCTTCGGCGGTCATGTCGGCGATGAGGATCCGTACGACCCCGAGGGGGATGCGCAGCAGTGCCGACACCTCGGCGACCGACCGCACCTGGCGGCAGAGCGCGCTGATGGCGCGCCACTCGGGCGACCGGTTGGTGAGGTCGCTGTTCGCTGTGGCGCTCGACACCAGGGCTTCCAGCGCGAGCTGCATCCGAGGCGCGGTGCGTCCGCCCGTCACGGCGTACGGGCGGACGGGCGACGCGGGATCGCGCTGGTACGGCTGACCCCACTGATCCATGCTCATGTCCGCGGCTGGGACGCCTGGAGCTCGGCGCGGACCGCCGGGGTCAGCACCTGCCCCGCCCGGTCCACGAGCAGCGTCATCTGGTAGGCCACCAGGCCCATGTCCGAGTCCGCCGACGCGAGCACCGCCAGGCAGGACCCGTCGCTGATCGACATGATCAGCAGCAGGCCGCGCTGCATCTCGACCACGGTCTGGGTCACGGGGCCGCCCTCGAAGACCCGGGACGCGCCCGCCGTGAGGCTGACCAGGCCGGCCGCCACGGCGGCGAGCTGGTCGGCGCGGTCCTTGGGGAATCCGTTCGAGTACGCCAGCGGAAGCCCGTCGGCGGACACCACGACGGCGTGCGCGACGCCCGGCGCCGAGGAGACGAACTCGCTGACGAGCCAGTTGATGCCGCGTGCGGCCTGGCTGAACTCCTGCATTACGGGTCCTCCGGTCACGACAGAAGGGGAAGAATCTTCGTCTGCGCCTCGACCGCCGCGTCCTGCGGGCTCTTCGCACCGGAGAGCACCTGCTGCTCCATCGTCCAGACGGCCTCGGAGATCTGGGCGTACTTGGGGCCGTACAGGCCGCGGGGCCGGGCGTCGGGCATCTGGTCGGCGAACGCCTTCACCATGGGGTGCCAGACCCAGGCGGGGTCGTGCAGGGTGTCCTTGCGGTTGGGGATGCTGCCCAGGCCCTTGGAGATCTCCTCTTTGCTGTTGGCCGGGTTGGCGAGCCAGTCGGCCAACTGCCAGACCGCGTCGAGGTTGGCGGTCTTCTTGCTGATCCCCCACACCTCACCGCCGAGCGGGGAGGCCGTGCCGGCCACACCCTTGGGCCATGGGGCCACACCCCAGGAGAACTTGCCCTTCTCGACGGAGCCCAGCACCCACGGGCCGTTGAACATCATCGCGCAAACGCCCGAGCCGAACTGCGCGCCGATGTCGGACTGGCCCCACTGGAGGACGGACTTGGGAGCGCTCTTGTCCACGTTGACCAGGTCGTTGTAGTACGACAGGGCCTCTACGGTAGCCTGGCTGCCGATCTTCGAGACGTCGCCACCCGCCTGCCAGAGGGCGGGAAGGAAGGTCCAGGTGCCTTCCTCTGTGGCCGCCGCCGAGAAACAGATGCCCGAGTGTTTGTCGTTGGTCAGTTTCTTGGCGTCGACACGCAGTTCCTGCCATGTCTGGGGCGGCGAGCTGATGCCCGCTTCCTGGAACATGTCCTTGTTGTACCAGAGCGCTGTCGTATTGCTACGGAAAGGAACTCCGTAGTACTTCCCGGCATACTGGACACTCTTAAGGACGAAATCCAGGTACTGCGTCTTCTGTGGCCAATCCGTCATCTTGGACGTCAGGTCCGCCAGGGCCCCCTGGGTGGCGAACACGGGGACGTCGCTGTTGTCGATGGCCGCGATGTCCGGGAAGTTGCCCGACGCCGCCGCCTGGATCAGCTTGGTGCGGAAGTCGCCGAAGCCGATGGCGGTCCGCTGGATGTCCACGTCGGGGTGGCTGTCCTCGTACTTCTTGATAAGCGAGTTGACCGCCTGGTCGGAGTCCGGTGAGTAGCCGAAGTAGTCCCACCAGGTGATCGTCGTCTTACCGGAGGTGGGCTCCTTGGCGCCGCCCCCTCCACCCGTACACGCGGTGACGATCAGCGCGGTGACAGCTGCGGCGATCAACATCCCGGGCTGGCGGCTCATGTGCCTGTCTTCCCTTTGCTTAGGTGTCCTGAGAGGGGCGGTCCCCGCCCGAGCGAACCAGGAATGCCTACCTTCAAAAATGGGTAGATGTCAAGAAATGCCGGGCGCCAGGAGGCGTTGAACCGTTCCAAAAAGTCAGACGGCGAAAAACGTCCTTAACGTGACATCTGACAATAAAATGCCATTCGCCGCACATGTGCCCTGCTGCACGTTGTCCTGATCGCTAATCTGTGCTCCCATAGCTCAGTCATGCTCGCAGGACCTCTGTGACGGAGGTCAACGATGTGGATCGTCTGCCCCTCGGAGGGCGACGAGAGGTAGCGGTGTCTGATGAGAACCGGAACGGCTCCCAGCCTCGACCGAGTGGGCGCATCTGAGGCCGCCACCCCCGCGACGGCCTCGCCGCCGGAAGGCAAGGGCAAACGCGGCCGACGCTTAACACTTCCCACCTGGCGCGTACGCCCGCGACTGGTCGCGCTCATCATCATCCCGACGGTGGCGGCGGTCCTGCTGGGCAGCATGCGTGTCACCACGGCGCTGCGGACCGCCGACGACTACCGCCGCCTGACACAGCTCGCGCTTCTCGTGCAGCAGCTCGGCAGCCTGAACCACGAGCTGGCGCTGGAGCGGGACCTCATGGTCTGGTACATCGCCCGTCCCGCGGGGCCGGGCCGGAAGGACGCCGCCAAGAACCAGACGGTCATCTCCGACCGGATCGGCTCGCAGGTTCTGACCTCCATCGGGGCGCTCGACCCGGGCCAGAAGCTCGACGTCGTCGACTCCGTCACCCGCGTCGAACGCTGGCTCAACGGCCTGAAGGGGCTGCGGGACATCGGCCTGAGCGCCAAGGGCCTGACGCCGATCGTCACGGTCCAGGCGTACTCCGCGATGATCGACGACGTCCGCCGCGTCTACGAGGCGCTGAGCAACGAGGTCACGGACGCCGACCTGCGCCGCCAGGTGCTCGCGCTGACCAGCGTCTCCGAGGCCAAGGAGGAGATGTCGCGCCAGCGCGCCCTCCTGGTCGACGCGATCGTGGCGGGCCGGGCGAACTCCGACACCCTCACCGGTGTCCTCGGCTCCGTCAGCGCGCAGCAGACCGCCATCACGAACTTCCAGGCCCGATCCTCGATCGAGGACCTGCACTTCTACGCCGGGACCGTCAGCGGCCCCGAGGTGACCAAGGCCGAGGCCATCAAGGCGCAGGCCGTCGCCCGGCTGCGCCAGGGCCTGCGGACCGGCGCGACTGATCCCCGCCAGTGGTTCAACGCCGCGACCGCGACGATCGACCGGATGCGTACGGTGGAGCAGCGCCTGGAGGGCGAGGTCCTCACCGGTAGCCGGCTGCAGCAGCAGAACGAGCGGCAGACGGCGATCACCCTCGCGGTGTCGATGCTCGTGCTCCTCCTCATCGTCTTCGCCGTCACCCTCATCGTGGTGCGCTCTCTCATCAGGCCCCTGCGCCAGCTCCGGAGAGAGGCCCTCTACATCGCCGGCCAGAGCCTTCCGCAGACCGTCCAGAAGGTCCGCGAGCTCGATGGAGGAGCCGCGGCCAACGTCGAGGTGACCCCGATCCGGGTGACCGCGAAGGACGA
This sequence comes from Planotetraspora sp. GP83, assembly GCF_041262585.1. Classification (NCBI taxonomy): domain Bacteria; kingdom Bacillati; phylum Actinomycetota; class Actinomycetes; order Streptosporangiales; family Streptosporangiaceae; genus Planotetraspora; species Planotetraspora sp. GP83. Next base: position 63,913 of record NZ_JBGCBZ010000030.1, read on the forward strand.
GATCGGTGAAGTCGCCCGGGCGTTCGACGAGGTCCACCGCGAGGCCGTACGGCTGGCGGCGCAGGAATCCGCGCTCCGCACCAACGTCAACGCGATGTTCGTCAACCTTTCACGGCGAAGCCAATCACTGGTCGAGCGGCAGCTCAGCCTCATCGACGGGCTGGAGCAGGGAGAAGAGGACGAGGAGCGGCTCGCGCACCTGTTCCGGCTTGACCATCTCGCGACCCGCATGCGCCGCAACAGCGAGAACCTGCTGGTCCTCGCCGGCCAGGAGCCCGCACGGCGATGGAGCCAGCCGATCCCGGTGATCGACGTCGTCCGCGCCGCGCTGTCCGAGGTCGAAGGCTACGAGCGGGTGACCATGCAGGTCATCTCCGACGTGTCGGTCGTGGGCGGCTCCGTGAACGACGGGATCCACCTGATCGCCGAGTTGGTGGAGAACGCCATCTCCTTCTCCCCGCCCCAGACGAAGGTCACGATCTCGACCAACCGGATCGACGGCGGCGGGCTGATGATCTCCATCAGCGACCGCGGCATCGGCATCACCGGCGACGAGCTGTCCATCGTGAACTACCGCCTGGCCAACCCGCCGGAGCCCGACGTCTCCGTGTCCCGGCGCATGGGCCTCTTCGTGGTCGCGCGCCTGGCCCATCGGCACGGCATCCGCGTGCAACTCCGCCAGCAGGACGGCGGCGGCGTGACCGCCATGGTGCTGGTGCCCGAGAACCTCCTCGTCGGCGCGGGGGTCAATCAGCCCCAGTTCGGCCAGCCCCAGCTCAACCAGCCCCAGCTCAACCAGCCCCAGCTCAACCAGCCGCAGTTCGGTCAGCAGCCCTTCGGGCAGCCGCAGTTCGGACAGCCGCAGTTCGGACAGTCATTCGGACAGCAGCAGCCCGTCCCGGCCCAGCAGCCGTTCGGGCAGCCGCCCGTCCCCGCGCAGCCGTTCGGATCCCCACCGGCTTTCGGGCAGCAGTCGTTCCCCTCGGATCCCTTCGCCCAGCCGACTCCTTCGGACCCGTTCTCGCAGTCGTTCCCCTCGGACCCGTTCGCACAGCCGGCCGCCGCCGACCCGTTCGCCCAGCCGGCCGCCTCGGACCCGTTCTCGCAGCCGTTCCCCTCGGACCCGTTCGCACAGCCGGCCGCCGCTGACCCGTTCGCACAGCCGCTGGGGCCGGACCACTCCGGTCCTCATGCCTGGGGTGAACCGCAGCAGCCGGCGATGGCGTCACCCGGCCCCGCCTCGGCCCCGCCGGACAATTTCACCCACGTGCGGCGGTTCAACCGGAAGGCACAGGACGAGGACGCCACCGGCCCCCTACCGCAGGTCGGCATCCCGTCCATGGACACGGAAGAGGAGTTCCTGCCGATCTTCTCGGCCGTCGAGTCCGACTGGTTCCGCAAGAGGCGCGGGGAGGACGTCCAGTGGGACCAGTCTCCCGCCGACCACGGATGGCAGGTCGCGGCCGCCACGTTCAGCGAACCCACCCTGGGCGGCGTCACCACCTCGGGCCTGCCGAAGCGGCAGCCGAAGGCGAACCTGATCCCGGGCTCCGTCAACGCCGCCGCCGCCGCTGCCGCGCCGGCGTCCGAGCCGCCCCGCCCGCCTGCCTCCCCCGACGCGGTGCGGAGCCGCCTCTCAAGCTTCCAGCGCGGCCTGCGCGAGGGACGGGCGGCCCTGCGGAACGAGGAGCCCAAGCCATCGGAGTGATCCGGTACGCGAAGTGAGGCCCGGCCGCCGGAGTGATCCGGCGGCCGGGCCTTTTCATCGGGCGCCCAGGGGACACCCACCACCGGAGGCCGACTAGCGCGCCGGTCAGGCACCCGTCGCCGTGATCATGCAGGGTTTCCCGGGAAGCGCGGGGACGTGCGGTTCCCCGGATCGTGATCATGCATGGATTCCGCCGTACGCGGTCTGATCAGTGCCGACACCGTTTGTGATCATGCGGTGTCCATCCGTCGGGCGCACCCTCGTCATGCATGATCACGCTCCATAAAGCACCAGGTAAGACGGTGCGTGCGGGAACATGTGCATGATCACGCGGCAAGGGTGGGGCGGGCGGGGGCCACACCTTTCTCCCTTACTTGACCGGCGCGCTAAGGGGCCCTAGCGCGTCCAGCCGCTCGCGGTGATCCGCATGGTCAGCGCGTGCTCGACAAGACTGATGAGCGTGTTCTTGACCGAGTCTCGGTTGCGGGCGTCCGTGCGAACCACGGGGATGTGCGGCGCCAGGGTCAACGCGTCCCGCACTTCGTTCTCGGCGTGCGGGTAGCGTCCGTCGAAGCCGTTGACGCCGACGACGAACGGCAACTCGGCCTCCTCGAAGTAGTCGATCGCCGGGAAGCCGTCGGCGAGCCGCCGCGTGTCCACCAGGACGACCGCCCCGATGGCACCGCGCACGAGGTCGTCCCACATGAACCAGAAACGGTGCTGACCAGGCGTCCCGAACAGATACAGAATCAGGTCCCGATCAAGCGACACCCGCCCGAAGTCCATCGCCACGGTGGTCGTGGTCTTGTTGGGCGTCAACCCGAGATCGTCGATCCCCGCCGACGCGTCCGTCATCACCGCCTCGGTCGTCAACGGCACGATCTCCGACACCGCCCCAACGAACGTCGTCTTCCCCACGCCGAACCCCCCGGCTACCACGATCTTCGTCGAAGTCAGCCCACGGCTGGGGACGGCGAAGTCCCTAGAGCCTGCGAAGTCCCTAGAGCCTGCGAAGTCCACTGAGCACCCTTTCCAGCACGTTCAGATCCGGCTTGCCCGCGTCCAGTTGCGGCTGATGCACGTGCACCAACCCCTCCGCCGCCATATCGGCGATCACGATACGCACCACGCCCAGCGGGATGCGCAGCAGCGCCGAGATCTCGGCGACCGACCGCACCTGGCGGCACAGCGAGCTGATCGCCTGACGCTCGGGGGTGGACGTGGACAGATCCTGGGGGACCACGGTCGCGGAGGACACCAGCGCCTCCATCGCGAGGCGGAGCCGCGGGGCCGTACGCCCCCCGGTCACCGCGTACGGCCGCACCATGGAGCTCGGCTCGGCCGGGCCGGGGTCAGAGGCGGGGGTTGTGCCGCCGTAGTGCCGGTGGGCGTCGTCCACCGGTGGATATGGATCATTGCTCCAGCCGCTGCCTGCCACAACGTCCTCCTGACCTGGTCGTGCCCGCACCCCTTTCGGGGACTCACCAACCCCCCGGCCCCGAGCCGTCCGTCACCGCGGCTGCGAGGCCTGAAGCTCGGCCCGGACCGCCGGTGTCAGCACCTGACCCGCGCGCTCCACCAGCAACGTCATTTGATACGCCACCAGACCCATATCTGAATCCGCCGCGGCCAGCACCGCAAGACAGGATCCGTCACTGATCGACATGATCATGAGTAGCCCTCGCTGCATCTCGACCACGGTCTGCGTCACGGTCCCGCCCTCGAACACCCGCGAGGCGCCCTGCGTCAAACTGATCAACCCCGCCGACACCGCCGCCAACTGGTCCGCCCTGTCCTTGGGGAACCCGTCGGAGTACGCCAACGGCAGCCCATCCGCCGACACCACGACCGCGTGGGCCACTCCGGGCACGTTGTTCACGAAATCGGTGATCAACCAGTTGACGCCGCGGGCGGCCCGGCTCGTTTCCCTCATGCGTCCTCTTTCTTGATCTCCTGAGCGTCGGCATCGCCCAGCGGCGCCACCCCGGGACGCCCCTGCCGATCGCCGTCCTCCCCCTGGGCGGCGACCGCCCGTCCCTGCCGGACGCCCTGCTGGAAGCCGGCGAGTCTGCTGCGCACACGCTCTGGGGAGAGCGGAAGCGGCGGACCGGCCGCCGGGGAGGCGGCGTGCTTGGCGACCGGCGGCGTCGCCGAACCCGGCACCAGGTTGGCCTTGGGGACGCGCCTGGGCAGCCCCGAGGCGGTGACACCGCCCCGCGCGGGTTCGCTCACCGCTTGGGCGGCCTGCCAGCCCGCGTCCGCCGGGGACGACCACGTCGTGGACTCCACCGCCGGCTTGCCGCCGGAGCCGGTCTCCTCCGCGGGCGTCTCGACCCTCCTGAACCAGCCGGACTCCACCGCCGCGAAGATCGGCAAGAACTCCTCCTCGGCCTCCAGCGGTGAGGTGCGCACTTCGGGGAGCGGGCCCGTGTGGTCCATCTCGGCGTCGAACGGACCGCGCCCGGGACGTCCCGGCCGGCCTCCGCCGTCCTGGGGCGGTCCGGGCCATGACGAACTCCCCGGAGGCGGCAGACTCCCCGGCCACGGGGTGTCGACCGGAGCCTGGCAGCGAGAGCCGAACGGACCGCGCGCGAACGGATCGGCGTCACGCGCCGGGTTCTCGCGCGGGGCGGTGTTCTCGCGCGGGGCCGGGTTCTCGCGCGGGAGCGGGACCGGGTTCTCGCTCGGGAAGGTCTCGAACGGGCCGCGCTCGAACGGGTCACCACCCGCGCCACCGGCCGGGGCGCCCACGCCGGGCGCGTCCGCGCCGAACACCGGCGTCCGCATCGCCTCGATCGGCGTGGGGCTGGTAAGAGTCCGGGCGCTGGGCGACGGGGCACCGCCCTCTGGAGCCGGCCCGAGCCTCGACGCGGGAGCGGTCAGGTCGACCTGTGGCATGCCGGGAACGCCGGAGAAGGCGCTACCCGGCTGGGCGAGCAGCGACTCGGGAAGGAGCACCATGGCCGTCACGCCACCCGTGACCTGCTGCCGCAACTGCACCCGGATCCCATGACGCAACGCCAAACGACCCACCACGAACAAACCCATCCGCCGGGACACGGAGACGTCCACCACCGGAGGGTTGGCCAGCCGGTGGTTCGCCTGATCCAACTCCTCAACCGTCATGCCGATACCCACATCACTCACAGAGATGATCACACCCCCGCCATCGACGCGGCTACTCGACACCGACACCTTCGTCTCCCGAGACGAAAACGAAATCGCGTTCTCCACCAACTCGGCCACCAGATGCACCACGTCGTTCACCGACTGGCCCACCACAGCCACCCCCGGCTGCACCTGAACACTCACCCGCTCATAGTTCTCAACCTCCGACAAAGCCGCACGCACCACATCCACAACCGGCACCGGCTGACCCCACCGCCGCGCAGGCTCCTGACCAGCAAGAACCAACAAATTCTCACTATTACGCCGCATACGCGTAGCCAAATGATCCAACTTGAACAGATTCCCGAGGCGCTGCTCGTCCTGCTCACCCTGCTCCAAACCATCGATCAACGACAGCTGCCGCTCCACCAACGTCTGCGTACGACGCGACAAGTTCACAAACATCGAATTCACATTGCTACGCAGCCGCGCCTCATCACCCGCCAGCCGAACAGCCTCACGGTGAACCTCATCAAACGCCCGCGCGACCTGACCGATCTCGTCGCGGGAGACCACCCCGATCGGGGCCAGCACCGGGATCTCGCCGGACTCCCGTAGTCGCTGAACCGTGTCAGGCAGGCGACGTCCGGCGACCTCCAACGCCTCATTACGCAGCCGCCGGAGCGGGCGGACCAGCGACTGGGCGACGCCGATCGTGATGAGGAGCACCACGATCAGCAGCGCGGCGACCGCCGCGCCAACGAAGATCGCGCGTTGCCGCTCGTCGTCCTTGAGCATCCGGCTCCGGGCGACGATCGCGGAGGTGAGCCTCGCCTCCACCGCCCGCATGCGGCCGATGGGCTGTGTCATCGCGTCGAACCACTCGCCGGCGTCATCGGGCGCCGTGAGGTCGAGGCCCTTCAGTGGGAAACCCGCGCTGGCCCGGTCGAGCACGAGGGTGCGGAGGAACTCCGCCCGGTCGACCGTGGTCCCGGAGACCGTCTGGTCGTAGTCCGCCCGCTCCTCCCTCGTCGCGTTCTTACGGAAGGTCCTGAGCTCGGTCTCCTCCACGGACAGGGCGCCGAGGACGTCCTTGAGCTGTGCCTGGTCGAACCGGCCGACGGGCAGCACGGCGGTGAGCAGGCCACGCTGCTGGGAGACGCTGTCCTTGGCTTTGGCCAGCGCGGAGAGAGCGACCGACATGCCGGCGAGCCGGTCGTCCCGCGTGCCCGTGGCGAGCTCGTCCTGCAACGCCAGGAGATCGTCGATGACGAGGGAATATTGCACCATGACGGCGCTCGGCAGCAGCTTGCCGCGAACGGCCTGGTCGCGCAGCGGCTCGAGGCCGTCGAGCTTGCCGATGATGTGCTCGATCTCGTCCCCGGCGCGGCCGCCGACCTCGGACCGGAGGCTGGTGGCCAGTTTCCGGACATGCTTCGCCGTTTCGCCCGCCGACCCGATCTGTGTGAGCACCATGGCGGTGGTCTTCTGCGGCCTGCCGATGGCGGCGTTCCAGGCCGCGCTGTCCCGCTCGGCCTGCAACTCGTGGGTGAGGCCGGCCAGGCTGTCCACGAGCCGCGCCAGGTCGTTGACCCGTTGGTAGTCGGCCGCCGTGTTGACCGAGGTGAGCAGTCGGAGACCGCCGAGCAGCAGCGCCGCCATCGTGGGGATGAGGATCAGCGCCACGAGGCGCGAGCGCACCCGCCAGTTGCGCAGGAGAAACCGGCTTCCCTCGGCCGGCTCCGGCTCAGCCGAGGCCCCGATAGCGGGGCTCTCATCGGTTCGGGCCTCTTTTGTCCTCACAGGCGTCGCAACCTCTCGCCGAACGTGCGCGCAGGAGGGATATGTCTCTCATGTGTGGCAGGCGGGACACCAGAGACTTCCTGCAGGCGAAGGTAATTGCAACACACCGAAACCGGTGAGGCCAGCTAAAGGCCCGTGCACAAATAACTCAGAAAGCCGCGTTAATGGTGTTAATTAGCGAGATATTCGGTCGGCTTCATCACCAAATTGTGCCCTGAAGGGAAGGGCGTTGACAGAACGTCGGCGCACCGGACCGGTGCCGCCCCACGCGGAACGGGACGTCTCAGAAGGGGCGTCCGTGGGCCATACGGACCGTCAAGACATATTCCACCAAGCTGATGAGCGTGGACTTCACCGATTCGCGGTTGCGGGCGTCGGTGCGGACGATCGGGACATGCGGCGAGAGCGTCAGCGCCTCGCGCACCTCGTCCTCCCCGTGGGAGTACTGTCCGCCCCAACCGTTGATCGCGACCACGAACGGGAGTTGGGCCTCCTCGAAGTAGTCCACCGCGGGAAAGCTGTCGGCGAGCCGCCGCGTGTCCACCAGCACGATCGCACCGATGGCCCCGCGGACCAGGTCGTCCCACATGAACCAGAAACGGTGCTGACCAGGCGTCCCGAACAGATAAAGAATCAGGTCCCGATCAAGCGACACCCGCCCGAAGTCCATCGCCACGGTGGTCGTGGTCTTGTTGGGCGTCAACCCGAGATCGTCGATCCCCGCCGACGCGTCCGTCATCACCGCCTCGGTCGTCAACGGCACGATCTCCGACACCGCCCCAACGAACGTCGTCTTCCCCACGCCGAAACCACCCGCGACGACGATCTTCGTCGAGGTGAGGCCACCGCTAGAGCCTGCGAAGTCCAATGAGCACCCTTTCCAGCAAGTTCAGATCCGGCTTGCCCGCGTCCAGCTGCGGTTGGTGCACGTGCACCAACCCCTCCGCCGCCATATCGGCGATCACGATACGCACCACGCCCAGCGGGATGCGCAGCAGCGCCGAGATCTCGGCGACCGACCGCACCTGGCGGCACAGCGAACTGATCGCCTGACGCTCCGGGGTGAGGGCGGACAGATCCTGGTGAACCGTGGCGGAGGACACCAGCGCCTCCATGGCCAACTGGACGCGCGGTGCCGTACGCCCACCCGTCACCGCGTACGGGCGCACCAGGGAGCTCGGCTCAGCCGGGCCGGGGCCCGGGGCGGGGTTGGCGCCGCCGTAGTGCCAGTGGGCGTCGTCCACCGGCGGATATGGATCATTGCTCCAGCCGCCTGCCACAACGTCCTCCTGACCTGATCGTCCTCACTCGGGAACTCACCGACCGCCTGACCGCTTCGAGCACAGGGCGTCTCCTCCGCCCTGTGCTCGACCGCTCCGGACCGTCTGTCACCTTGGACGCGACGCCTGGAGCTCGGCCCGGACCGCCGGTGTCAGCACCTGACCCGCGCGCTCCACCAGCAACGTCATCTGGTACGCCACCAGACCCATGTCCGAATCCGCCGCCGCGAGCACTGTCAGGCACGACCCGTCACTGATCGACATGATCATGAGGAGCCCTCGCTGCATCTCGACCACGGTCTGCGCCACGGTCCCGCCCTCGAACACCCGCGAGGCGCCCTGCGTCAAACTGATCAACCCCGCCGACACCGCGGCCAACTGGTCCGCCCTGTCCTTGGGGAACCCGTCGGAGTACGCCAACGGCAGCCCATCCGCCGACACCACGACCGCGTGGGCCACTCCGGGCACGTTGTTCACGAAATCGGTGATCAACCAGTTGACGCCGCGGGCGGCCTGGCTCATTTCCCTCATGTGTCCTCCTTTTCGATGTCCTGAGCAGCGGCGTCACCTAGTGGTAGCGCCCCCGGATATCCCTGATCCTCACCGGCCTCGCCCCGGGCGACCGCCCGTCCCTGCCGGACGCCCTGCTGGAAGCCGGCGAGCCTGTTGCGCACACGCTCAGGCGACAGCACAGGCGGGGGGTCGGCCGCCGGGGGCGCCGCGGGTTCGGCTGGGGCGGATGCGACGGCCGAGCCGGGCACCAGGTTGGCCTTGGGGACCCGCTTCGGCAACCCGGAAGACGTCGTCCCTCCGAGCACCGGCTCACTCGCCGCCCTGGCCGCCTGCCAACCCACGTCCGCGGGAGACGACCACGACTTCGGCTCCGCCGACTCCGCGGCGGAGCCGGCCGCCTCACCCGGGATGTCGACCTTCTTGAACCAATCCGACTCCACCGCGGCGAAGATCGGCAGGAACTCCTCCGCCGCCTCCAGCGGCGAGCTCCGCACCACGGGAAGTGGTCCGGTGTTGTCGACGTCGCCGCCGAACGGCCCGCGCCCGGGGCGTTGCCCTGACCGCCCGGCGCCGTCCGGAGCCGGCCCCGGCCACGAGGTGCTCCCCGGAGGAGGCAGGTGCCCGGGCCACGGTGTGTCGACCGGAGCCTCCCCGACCAGGCCACGATCGAACGGATTGGTGTCGAACGGGTTCGCGTCGAACGGGTCCGTACCGAACGGACGGTCGAGACCACCGCCTCCGAACGGGTTGTTCGCGAAGGGATCGGACTGTGCCGCACCGCGATCGAACCCGCCGGCGTCGAACGGATTGCGCGCGAACGGATCGGCCTCGCGGCCCATGCTCTCCGGGGAGAAGGTCTCGAACGGGCCGCGGGCGAACGGGCCACCCGCGCCGCCGGCCGGGACACCCACACCGGGCGCGTCCGCGCCGAACACCGGCGTCCGCGGCATGGACTCGAAGGCCGGGGGGCTGCCCAACACCGGAGCGTCAGCCCCCGGAGCACCGAACAGGGAACCGCCGCCCATCGCCGGCATCGGGCTGGTCAACCCGGGCTGTGGCATGCCGGGAACGCCGGAGAAGGCGCTACCCGGCTGGGCGAGCAGCGACTCGGGAAGGAGCACCATGGCCGTCACGCCACCCGTGTCCTGCTGCCGGAGTTGCACCCGGACGCCGTGGCGGAGCGCCAGGCGGCCGACCACGAACAGGCCCATCCGCCGGGACACGGAGACGTCCACGACCGGAGGGTTGGCCAGCCGGTGGTTCGCCTGAGCCAGCTCCTCTCCGGTCATACCGATGCCCGTGTCACTTACGGAAATGACCACACCGCCAGCGTCGATACGATAACTCGACACGGTCACCTTGGTCTCCCGGGGGGAGAACGAAATCGCGTTCTCCACCAACTCGGCCACCAGGTGCACCACGTCGTTCACCGACTGGCCGACCACCGCGACCCCAGGCTGCACCTGGAGGATTACCCGCTCATAGTTCTCGACCTCCGACAGCGCGGCCCGCGCGATGTCGACGATCGGAACCGGCTGACCCCACCGACGAGCGGCCTCCTGACCCGCGAGGACCAGCAGGTTCTCACTGTTACGCCGCATACGGGTAGCCAGATGATCCAGCTTGAACAGATTGCCCAACCGCTGCTCGTCCTGCTCCCCCTGCTCAAGACCCTCGATCAACGACAGCTGCCGCTCCACCAACGTCTGCGTACGACGCGACAAGTTCACAAACATCGAATTCACATTGCTACGCAGCCGCGCCTCATCACCCGCCAGCCGAACAGCCTCACGGTGAACCTCATCAAACGCCCGCGCGACCTGACCGATCTCGTCACTCGTGGTGACGCTGATCGGCTGGACCTGCGGCACCTCCGCTGTCTCACCCGAATCGCGTAGTCGCTGGACCGTGTCCGGCAGGCGATGCCCGGCGACCTCCAACGCCTCTCGGCGCAGCCGGCGCAGGGGCCGTGTCAGCGAACTCGCGACCACGGCGGTGATCACCAGGACGACGGCCAGCAGCACCATGATGAGCACACCGGAGATGATCGCGCGCTGCTGCTCGCCCTTCTCCAGCGTCCGGGCCTGAGCGACGACCGAACCGGCGATCCGCTCTTCGACCTTTCGCATCCGATCGACGACCGTACCGGTGGTGTCGAACCACAGACGGATGTCATTGCCCGGACGGGTCCGGTCGAGGTCCCGGATCACCCGGTACTCGCGAAGCTGGGCCAGCGCTCCCGCTCGGAGGGAGTCCGCCTTCTCGACCTGGAGGCCGCGCACGGTCTGCTTGTAGAACAGCGCATCCGCCGGCGCGGCCTCGGCCTGGAAGGTCGCGAGCTGGCTGTCCTGGGTCTTCCCGGATCCGAGGAAGTCCGCGAGGTCGTCGTAGTTGAGCGATCCTTCGGCGAGCGCCACCGTCAGGATGCCCTGCTGCCTGGACTGCTCTTCCTTCGCCTTGTTGAGGGCGGCGAGCGAGATGCTGTCACCGAAGAGACGCTCGTCGTTGCCCGTGCGGCCCAGGTCCTCGTGCAGGGACGAGAGGGCTGCGATCATCCGGGTGTACATGCCGAGCGCGGCTCGGGGCGCCACCTTGCTGTCGCCGATCAGCTTGCGAAGCCCTGGCAGACCATTGAGCCATCTGCTGATCTCGTCCGCCTGGTTGCGGACGCGGAGCGACTGGGACGCGTCGAGGGCCGCCAGCGAGACCAGCACCTTGCCCCTGGCCTCGTCGACCTGGCTCTGCTGTTCACTGACCTTGGCGAACCTGGCCGCCCGCCGGTTGTCGGCGATGTACCAGGCGGTGTGGTTCCGCTCCCGCGCGATCTTGTGCGTGAGGTCGTCGAGTTGGGCGACGAGCTCGGCCAACTGGGTGAAGCGCCGGTAGTCGGCCGCCGTGTTGACCGACTGAGCGAACTGTACGCCGGCGAGCAGCACGCCCACCACGGTGGGCAGAAGAATCAGGGCGATCAGCCGGGAACGCACCCGCCAGTTACCCAACCGCATGAACGCCGCGCCCGAGCTGTGCGAACCCGCCGGAGCCGCATGCCCCGGCCCATCTCCCTGCGCTCGGCCACCTTCCGGGTCGTGCGTTGTCACTGCGCTCGCAACCTCTCGGCCTTGTTTGCCGATCTGAGGGCTCCGTTGCTCCTGTGGCATCGGAGACTCCGAAGGGCAGAAGCAATTGGAGCACGCCCCTTACCAGATCGGCGAATCATGCATTTCGCCCGAAATAGCCATCAATGCGATTATTGGCGACAAACCATCTCACTTGATGGCGATCCGCTCGATGGCGTCGGCGGCGACCCGCAGTCCGTCACGACGGCGGATCTCCGCACCGGCCGCCTCCAACCGAGAGCGGAGCTCGGCGT
>NZ_JBGCBZ010000031.1:0-75547 GCF_041262585.1 Planotetraspora sp. GP83
ACCACCCGGTGACCGCGACGCCGCAGGACGTCCCCGATCCCGATGCAGTTGTTCGTCGGGCCGTAGGCACTCTCCGGCATGAACAGGATCGTCAGCTGCTTGTCTGTCATCTGGGGGCTCCCTGGTTCTTGTTGAATCGAGATTCAAATACGTATCTGGCTTACCCGTCAAGACCTGCGAGAGTATGGTGTCGCGTGCAGATGAAGCGGGGTGCAATGACTCAGCGCAAGAGCAAGGCGGACCGGCGGGTCGACCTGATCGACGCGGCCCGGAGGGCGATGATCCAGCACGGCGCCGAAGGCGTCCATCTGAACCAGATCGCGGAAGAGGCCGGCCTGACGTCGGGCGCGGTGCTGTACCACTACCCCGACCTGCGCGATCTGCTGATCGAGGCGCACCACGCCGGGATGGAGCGCTTCTACGAGCAGCGGGTCAAGAAGATCAGCGGCATCGCCGACCCGGCGCAGAAGCTCATCACGACGATCCGTTCGGGCCTCCCCGAGGGCCCCGACGACGCGGGCGTCCGGCTGCTGTGCGAGCTGGGCGGCGCGGCCGGGCGCAACCGGGTGTACGGCACGCTGCTGACGACGCTGTTCGACCGGCAGGTGTCGATGTTCCAGACGATCCTGGAGACCGGAGCGGCCCACGGCATCTTCACCCTCGCGCAGGACTCCGAGACGATCGGCCGCAACCTCGTCGCCCTCGAGGACGCGTACGGCTACCGCATCATGGCCCGCCATCACTCGATCGACGCGGAGCGGGCGGTCGAGCTCATCCTCGACTACGCCCGCCTCGCCACGGGGAACCCCCTCAAGGCCGCTAGCCCGGTCAAACCGAACGGTCGCCGCGCTCGCTGACCGGGATGAGGCTGGCGTCGGCGGCGTCCCAGCCGAGCTGGACCTCCGTACCGGTCTCGACCCTCGCCGGCCCCTGGGTGGCCACGAGGACGTGCCCCTCGTGGCCGGGCACGCTCAGCGCCACATGCGACGTGCCGCCGTAGAAGCTGACGTCCACGACCGTCCCCCTCAGCTCGCCCGCGCCGAGCCGTACCCGCTCGGGACGGACGGCGAGCAGCGCCCGCGCGCCCACCTGGAAATCCCCGGCGAGGCCTGTGGCGGGCGCGGGCAGGACGCCGAGGCCGCCGACCTCCAGGCCCTTGGCGGTCACGGTGCCGGGGAACAGGTTGTTGGCCCCGATGAAGTCGGCCACGAACGGCGTGCGCGGCCGGTCGTAGAGGGCGACGGGGGCGTCCAGTTGCTCGACCCGGCCGCCCTGCATGACGGCGATGCGATCGGCGAGCGACATGGCCTCCTCCTGGTCGTGGGTGACCACGACGAAGGTGATGCCGACCTCGTTCTGGAGCCGCTTCAGTTCGAGCTGCATCTCGGCCCGGACCTTCTTGTCCAGCGCGGACAGCGGCTCGTCGAGCAGCAGCAGCCGGGGGCGCTTCACGATCGCCCGTGCGAGCGCGACCCGCTGGCGCTGCCCGCCCGAAAGCTGATGCGGCCTCCGGCGGGCGTGGGCGCCCAGGCCCACGGTCTCCAGCACCTCGGAGACCCGCTTCCTGATCTCCTCGCGGGGCAGCTTCTCCCGCTCCAGGCCGTAGGCCACGTTCTTCTCGACGCTCATGTGCGGGAACAGCGCGTACGACTGGAACATCAGGTTGACCGGGCGGCGGTGGGCCGGGACGGCCAGCAGGTCGGCGCCGTCGAGCCGCACCGAGCCGGTGTCCGGCTCCTCGAACCCGGCGAGGATCCGCAGCAGGGTCGTCTTGCCGCAGCCGGAGGGCCCGAGCAACGCGAAGAACTCGCCCTGCCGGATGTCCAGGCTGACCGAGTCGAGCGCGGTGACATCGCCGAACCGGCGGCTGACGCCGTCGATGGAGATCAGACTGGTCGTGGTGGTGGTCCCCGTCATGTGATTCACAGCGCCTCGGTCAGCTTGGTCAGGCGCTGGGCGGCGATCACGACGGTGAAGCTCACCGCGAGCAGCAGCGTCGCCAGCGCGTTGATCTCGGGAGTGACGCCGAACCGCACCATCGAGTAGATGACGATGGGCAGGGTCGGCTGGGATGGGGCCGCCGTGAAGAACGCGATCACGAACTCGTCGAGCGAGAGCGTGAAGGCGAGCAGCGCCCCGGCGACGATGCCCGGAGCGAGCGTCGGCAGCGTCACCTGGATGAACGTGGCGAACGGCGTCGCGCCGAGGTCCCGGGAGGCCTCCTCCAGCGACGTGTCCACGTGAGTCAGCCGCGCCCGGACGACCGCCGCCACGAAGGCCATGCCGAACACCGTGTGCGCGATCAGCACCGAGTGCAGCCCCAGCGTCATCTTGATCGCGGAGTAGAACACCAGCAGGCCGATCGCCAGGACCAGGTCGGGCAGGATCGCGGGCAGCGTGGCCAGCGCGTCCAGCAGCTTCGACCGCGTGTGACGCGCCAGGCCGATCGCGAGGAGCGTGCCGAGAATCGTGGACAGCGCGGTGGAGCCGAAGGCGACGATCAGCGTGTTCACCAGGCCCGTGCGGATGTCGGCGTTCCCGGCGAGCTTGCCGTACCAGTCGAGGGAGAAGCCGCCCCACGAGTACGGCGTCTTGTTCCGGTTGAACGACATGACGACGAGCACGACGATCGGCGCGTACAGGAAAAGGTAGGTGAGCCAGAACGGCAGCCGCAGCCAGCCGTTCCCGGACGTGCCCTTACGACGCATCGCGGCCCACCCTCCGGCTGGCCCAGGCCTGGGCGAACAGCAGCAGCACGAGCACGGCGATCACGGCGAGCGCGAGCACCGACCCGAACGGCCAGTCCCTCGCCTTGAGGAACTGGTCGCGGATGAGGTTGCCCACCATGATCCGGCGGCCGCCGCCCAGCAGCTCGGGGATGACGAAGTTGCCCAGGCTCGGCACGAACACGAACACGCAGCCCGTCAGCACGCCGGGCAGCGAGAGCGGCAGCGTGACCGACCAGAACGTGCGGGCCGGCCGCGCGCCCAGGTTCGCCGAGGCCTCCCTGAGCTGGGGGTCGAGGCGCTCGATCGCCGAGTAGAGGGGAAGGATCATCAGCGGCAGGTACGCGTAGAGCAGCCCGGCGACGATGGCTCCGTCGGTGTAGAGCAGCTCGACGGGGTCGAGCCCGACCGCCTTCAGCCCCGAGTTGACCAGCCCCTCGGAGTTGAGCAGCACGATCCAGGCGTACGTCCGGATCAGGAAGTTCGTCCAGAACGGCAGCACGACGGCCACCAGGGCGATGACCTTCCACCGTCCGGGCAGCCTGGCGATCATGTACGCCGTGGGGTAGCCGAGCAGCAGCGCGAGCGCCGTCGTGAGCGCCGCGAGCTTGACCGACCCGGCCACCACGTCGAGGTAGAGCGGGTCGGCCAGGCGCGTGAAGTTCTCTCCCGTCGGCTGGTAGACGATCCCGCCGAACCGGCCGCGGCGGAACACGGTGTAGCTCAGCACCAGCGCCAGCGGCACGAGCAGGAAGACGGTCAGGAAGCCGAACCCGGGCCCCAGCGTGACGACCCGGGCGACTGCCTTCCTGACCACCGGCGGAGACGTCATTGGGCCGCCGCGACCTCGGTGGACAGGCGCGTGTACGCGGTGGACGCCTCGCCGAGGTCGATCAGGCCCTCACCCTTGAGCAGGTCGGCCGGGGGCAGCGCCAGCTCGGGGTGGTCCTTGAGCAGGGCCGGGTCGACGGCGTCCATCGCGGCCTTGTTCGGGACCTTGTAGAGGATGTTCGCGGGCACCCAGCCGTGAACGGACGGGTCGAGGACGTAGTTGATGAAGGCGTGCGCCGCCTCCTTGTTCTTCGAGCTCTTGAGGATCACCATCGTGTCCGTCCAGAGGTCGCTGCCCTCCTTCGGCACCACGAACTTGATGTTCTTCTGGTCCGTGGGGCACCAGCCGTCCCAGGCCTCGACCATCACGGCCTCACCCGACTTGAGCCGGTCGCCGAAGGTCGTGTCGTCGTATGCCAGGAGGTCGGGCTTGACCTTCAGCAGGGCCGCCTTGGCCTTGTCGAGCGTGGCCTGGTCGGTGGTGTTGACCGAGGCGCCGAGCAGCTTGAGCGCCGGGAGCGCCAGCCACCGCTCGGTGGTCATCATGGTGATCTTCTTCTTGAGGTCGGCGGACGGGTTCAGCAGGTCGTTCCAGCTCGTCGGCGGCGTCTTCACCAGGTCACTGCGGTAGCACAGCCCCGTGGTGCCCCAGGTGTACGGAACCGAGAACTTGTTGCCCTTGTCGTAGGCGAGCTGGGTCGCCTCGGGGTAGAGGTTCTTCAGGTTCGGGATCAGCTCGGTGTGGAGCGGCTCCAGCAGGCCCTGGGCGTTGAGGGCCTGCGCGTACTGCCCCGACACGAAGGCCACGTCGATGCCGCTGTCGCCACCGGCCGTCAGCTTCGCCATCACGGTCTCGTTGGTGTCGTGGATGGCGACCTTGGTGTCGAAGCCGAGCTTCGCCTTGACCTGCTGCGGCAGGTCCTTGGGGCTGTAACCGTCCCAGATGGAGATCGTGAGGCTCTGCTTGGAGAGGTCCGCCTTGGCGTTGAGCGCGTCGGGTGCGGCCTGCCCTCCGGAGTCCGTTGTCGATGCGCCGCCACAGGCGGCGAGGGCGAACGCCAGGCCGGCGGAGGCCAGAGCGACGGGCACGTGACGCGGCATGGGGGCTCCCTTGCGATGAGGATGGCCGTCAGTGTTGCAGGACTGCTCAACGTAGACAAGACTTTGTCCAGCATCGTGAGCTTTACGTTTGTGTTTCGATTTGAATTATGATTCAGGAACAGTAGGGGAGAGTGCGTGGAACCCTCGCCATGGCCGGCCGTGTCCGAGCGGCCCGACGGCTCGCTGGAACTGGAGGCGAGGGAGGGCGTGACCGAGTCCGTCATCCGTGCGCTGGCTCAGGGCGCGTCTCCGGCGGAGGCCCACGATGGCCGGGGGGTCCCGCCGCCCTTCTCGGTCCGCGCGCTGGCTCCCCTGCCGGCCGTACCACCCGGTGAGCGGGCGATCGCCGTCGACCAGACGAACCACTCGGTGATCGCGGGCGAGACCGTGGTGGTCAAGTGGTTTCCCCGGCCGTCGCGGGCGCCGCATCCCGCCCCCGGGCTGCTCGCCCATCTGGCCGGATTCCCGCGCACGGCCACGCCGTACGCCGCGATCTTCTGGGAGGACGCGCTGGTCGCCCTGGTCACCGCGTACCTGCCCGGCGCGCAGGACGGCTGGGAGTGGTGCGTGGACGAGGCCGTCGCCGGGCGTACGGCTTTCGCCGCCGAGATCGGCCGCCTGGCCGCCGAGCTGCACGTCGCCATGGCCACGCCGTCGGAGATCTTCCCCGATCCGGTGCGGCTGCCTCCCCGGCCCGACTCCGCGACACGGCCCGACTTCGCGACACGGGCGGAGGAGGCGCTGCGGGAGGCGCTGACGCTCCACGACGCGGACCGGCCGAATGACCCGGACCGGCCGGACGGCCAGGAATGGCTGAACGACGCGGAATGGCTGCGCCTGCACGCCGATCACCTGCGGTGGGAGCTCGCCCCGCTGGCGTCCGCCGGGACGAGCCCGCTCATCCGGATCCATGGCGACCTGCACGTGGGCCAGATCCTCCGGTGGCGCGAGGGGTACGCCGTGGTGGACTTCGACGGCAACCCGACCGTGACGGACGCCGAGGCGTTCCAGCCCGCGGCGCGTGACCTGGCCCAGCTCACGACGAGCGTGGAGCACGTCGGCCAGGTGGCGATCAAGCGCAGGTCCGTGAACCCGGCCGCCATGGTCGCCTGGGTGGCGGCGGCGCGCGCGGGCGTGGAGACGGCCTATGCGGACGCGCTGGCCGAGGCGGGCCGGGAGGAACTGCTCGACCGGTCGCTGCTGCGGCCGTTCGAGGTCGAGCAGGAATGCCGCGAGCTCATTTACGCGGCTCGTCACCTGCCGCGCTGGCGCTACGCCCCCATGGGAGTGCTGCGTTCGTGGTTCGCATGATGACAACAACGGTGAGGGGTGGGTGTGGTGGACGCTGAGCTTTATCTGGCCGATCTGGAGGCCAAGCCGGAGGCGCTGGGCGCGCTGGCGGACTACCTGGACAGGGAAGACCCGTTCGAGGGGCTGCCGGAGTACGACCGGGTGGTGTTCCTCGGGATGGGCAGCTCGCGGTACGCGGCGGGCGTGGCGGCCCAGCGTCTCCGGGCGGCGGGGATCGACGCGGTCGCCGAATACGCCTCCGCGTCGATGGGCACTCCCCCGAGCCCACGGACGCTGGCGGTCGCCATCTCGGCGTCCGGCGGCAGCCGCGAGACGCTCGACGCGGTGTCCCGCCACGCGGGAACGTCCTTCGTCGTCGCGATGACCAACAAGCCGGGTTCGGCGATCACCGAGGGCGCCGGCCTGGTGGTGCCCATGGTCGCGGGCGAGGAGCGGGGCAGCGTGGCCTGCCGGACGTTCCAGCACACGCTGGCCCTCCTGCTCGCCTTCACCGCGCAGGCCCGCGCGGGGGACGAGATCTCAGGACTCGTACGGCGGGCCGCCGAGGCCACCGCCGACCTGCTCGACCGGCGGGGCGACTGGCTGGAGGAGACGGCGACACTACTCGACGGTCCGTACGGCGTCTACACGATCGCACCCGCCGAGCGGCTGTCGTCGGCCGAGCAGTCCGCGCTGATGTTCCGGGAGGGGCCGCGCCGCCAGGCGGACGCCTGCGAGACGGGCGACTGGGCCCACGTGGACGTGTATCTCACGAAGACGTATGACTACAGGGCTCTGCTGTTCCCCGGCTCCCGCTACGACGACCAGGCGATGGACTGGATCCGCCAGCGGGGCTCGACCGTCGTCACAGTGGGAGGCGACCTGGACGGCCAGGCGGGCTCGGTACGTTACCGGCACGACGACGACCCGGACGTCGCCCTGCTCACCGAGACACTGGTGGCCGAGCTGGTCGCCGCCACGTACTGGATGTAGCGGACGGCCTAACGCCAGCCGAGGCGGGTGGCGGCGTCGTCGGGGACGTAGCCGTCGGACTTCGCCTCGCCGATCCACAGGATGTCGTCGAACTCGGCGAGCGGGCCGACGGTATAGCTCATGGGCATCCGCGGCTGCACGGCGAACCGCACTTCGAGGTCTGGATCGAAACGCTCCAGAGCGTCGATGAGATCCCCCACGGTCTCGATGCCCTGCATCTTCCCGCGCCTGTGCCTGCCCATGGGTCTTTCTCCGCGCGTTCGTTCTGAAAGGTAGACGGAGCGTAGCCCATAGGCCCCAACAGTGACTATTGCCTCTGCGGGCGCATCCACCGGGCATATCACGACGTCACGAGGAGCGCCGCGCTGCCGTAGCTGCCGCCGAAGCCGGTGACGAGCGCGACGCCGTGATCCAAGCCGTGACCCAATCGCAACGCGCGGACGGCCTCCGCCACGTTGTTGAGACCGTGGACGTAGCCCTCGGAAAGGAGCCCGCCGTGGGGGTTGACCGGCACCTCGCCCGTGGGCCCGTGACCCCGGCCGAGCAGGAATCCGCCGAGGTCAGCGCGGTCCACCAGCCCGAAGTCCGCCAACTGCCGGGGCACCAGCCATGAGTACGCGTCGTAGAGGAACGCCGCGTCCACGTCTCGTGGCGACAGGCCGGAGAACCCCCACAGCCGTCCGGCGATGTGACCGGAGAAGATCCTCGTGACGTCATGGGAACGGTCCATGGTCGAGCAGCCCTCGCCGCCGCCCCGGACGACGGTGTGAATCCGCGGCTCCTGCGGTGCCAGCCGTACGTCGCGGACCACCAGCGCGCAGGCGCCGTCGGTCTCCTGGCAGCAGTCGGCGGTCCGGAGGGGGGTGCAGACGTACGGCCTGGCCAGGTAGTCGGCGAGCGGCAGCGGGTCGCGGCGCAGGGCGCGGGGGTTGGCCGCGGCGTTGTCCCGCGACTGCGCGACGACGGCGTGCAGATGCTCCTCCGACAGGCCCGTGTCGTGCAGGTAGCGCTGGGCCGCCAGCGCGAACAGCGGGATCGGGCCGGCGACGCCGTACGGGATCGTGAAGCTCTCCTGCGGCCCGGCCTGGACCGTGTTCATCCGCTTGCCGGATCGTCCGTTCAAGGCGCGATATATGAGGACGGTCCGGGCGACTCCAGCGGCGATGAGCATGGCGGCGTCTCCGAGGATGGACGCCGCCTGGGTGCCGCCGCCCGCGATGTCGTTGTGCCAGCCGATCGGCTCGATGCGCAGCGCCCGGGCGACCTGGATGGCCGGGACGGAGTCGTTCAGGTGATAGCTGAGGACGGCGTCGATCTCACCGGGCTCCACCGCCGCGTCGGCCATCGCGGCGCGGCAGGCCTCCATCGCGAGATCCAGCTCACCGCGCCCCGACTCGCGGGTGAGCGCCGTCATTCCGACCCCGGCGACGGCGGCCCTCCCCCGCACCCCCCCTTCGGCGTGATCATGCACAGGGTCCCGCCGCTCCCCGGCGGCCTGCGCATTCCCGAGCCGTGATCATGAGCGGGTTCCCGGTTCTCCTTGACGACCTGCGCATCGGCCAGTCGTGATCATGCACGCCTCCTCGCCCCGGGACTGTGCCGCCCGCCGGGGCGGGGCGCGATCCATCCCGGCGGGCGGCGCTCTGGTGCCCGGACGCCACGCTAACCTCAGCCCCTTGGTTAGGCAAGCGCTTGCTCGGTCACTCGTCCGGCGGTGGCGTAGCGGTAGCCCTCCGGGCGCGTATCGGTATACGCTCACCAAGCGAGCGCTTGGTCAAGCGCGCTCAGTGCGGCCTCCGCGCTGGGAGACGACGGCCTCAGGGGTATCGGCGCATGAAGTTCTCGACCTTCCACCTGTTCCACCGGTTCGACGGCCAGAGCTTCAGGGACGTCTACGACTACCACCTGCGGCTGATCGAGCTGGCCGAGGAGCTCGGCTTCCACGGCGTACGGCTGGCCGAGCACCACTTCCGCGACTACGGCGTGGCGCCCAACCTGTTCACGATGCTGGCCCACGCCGCGGCCCGCACCTCCCGCATCCGCCTGGGAACCGGCATCGTGGTGCTGCCGCTGCACAACCCGATCCACGTCGCCGAGGAGGCGGCCCAGGTCGACGTGCTCTCCGGTGGCCGCCTCGATCTCGGCATCGGACGCGGCTACCAGAGCTTCGAGTTCGAGGGGTTCGGCATCGACCTCGCCGAGGCCCGGGACAGGTTCAACGAGTCCCTTGAGGTGATCCTCGGCCTCTGGACCGGCGAGACCTTCCAGCACGACGGCAAGTTCTACCGGACCGGCACCGAGGTGTCGCTCGTCCCGGCGCCGCTGCAGCGTCCGCACCCGCCGATCCATGTGGCGGCCGTCTCGCCCGAGACCGTGACCATGTACGCGGAGCGCGGGCTGCCGATCCTGGCCGACCCGGCGGCCACGTTCCGCAAGGTCGTCCAGGCGGCCGAGACCTGGCGCACCACCGCCGCGCGGTCGGGGCACACCGGCGACGCCGACCTGGTGGTGGCGCGCAGCGTCTACGTCGCGCCCACGCTGGAGCGCGCCCGCGAGGACCAGGCCAGATTCGAGGCGATGTTCGACCGGTCGCGGATCTTCAACGAGAAGAGCGCGCCGATCGACCCCAAGACCGGCAAGGCCGCCCAGGGGTTCGAGTACTACCAGGACCGCTACCTCAAGGGCGGCTCGGTGAGCACCGACTTCCGGTGGGAGCAACTGGAGATCATCGGCGACCCGGAGCGGGTGATCGGGCAGATCCGGCTGCTGCGGGACGCGGGCTTCACCGACCTGCTCTGCGACTTCGGCAGCACCCGCCCCGTCCCGCTGGAGGACATGGAGAGCGTCATGCGGTTCTTCGCCGCAGAGGTCATGCCCGCGTTCTGAACCCACCGCCCCCGCCACAACCCCCCTGCCGAGGAGGCGTGTCATGAGCAGCATCGTCCACCGGCTCACCCTCTCCGACGTGCTGGCCGACCACGCGCGCAGCCGGCCGCAGGCCACGGCCGCCGTCGACGGTGGCGTACGGCTGACCTATCCCGAGCTGGACGCCCGGGTCACCCGCCTGGCGAACGGGCTCGCTTCGGCGGGCGTGGGGCGCGGCGACCGCGTGCTGTGGCTGGGGCGGAACTCCCACCGGGTGCTCGAACTGCTCCTCGCCTGCTCGCGCCTGGGGGCGATCTTCTGCCCGGCCAACTGGCGGCAGTCGGCCGACGAGCTCCGCTTCGTCCTCGACGACCTGGCCCCTTCCCTGGTGGTGTACGAGCCGGGCATCACCCCCGAGGGCGCGGCCTCGTGGATCCAGTCGGGCGACGAGTACGAGTCACTCCTCAGCTCACTCCTCAGCCGGGACGAATCTCCTCTCCCGGCGGCGGATGAGCGGATGGATGAGCGGGCGGATGAGCGGGCGGACGACACGCTGCCCGTGCTGGCGCTCTACACGGCGGCCTTCGACGGCCGGCCCGGCGCGGCTCTGCTGAGCGACGCCGCGCTGATCGCGCACAGCGCGTCGCTGCTGCACGTCCGGCAGATGGAGCCGGATTTCGCCTTCCTCAACAACGGGCCGCTCTTCCACGTCGGCACGATGATGTTTACGCTGGCGACGCTGCTGGCCGGGGGCAAGAACGTCTTCATCCCGGCCTTCGACCCCGAGGAGGTCTGCCGCCTCATCGACGCCGAGAAGTGCACGCAGGCGTTCCTGTTCGGTCAGATGATCGACAGCGTGGTCGCCGCCAACGCGGGCGGCGAATACGACCTCACGTCGCTGCGGTTCATCTCGCACTCCCCGGAGTGGGACGAGATGACCACGGTGGACGACTCGCCATGGTGCCGGTCCAAGATGGGCGGGTACGGCCAGACCGAGGTCGGCGGCATGCTGACCTTCCTCGGGCTGGCTCCGGCGGCCGCGGGCTTCGCCGGGCGGCCGTCGCCGCTGGTGCAGGTGCGTCTGCTCGATCCGGACGGCTCCGAGGTGGCCCCGGGCGAGGTCGGGGAGATCTGCGCCCGCGGCAAGTCCATCTTCTCCGGATATTTCAACAGACCGGAGCTCAACGAGGCCAAAACGCGGGGCGGCTGGCACCACACCGGCGACCTTGGCCGCCGGGAGCCCGACGGCACGCTCACCTTCATCGGCCCGAGGCTCCGCATGATCAAGTCCGGGAACGAGAACATCTACCCCGCCGAGGTCGAACGGGCTCTGAAGTCGCATCCGGCCGTGGCCGACGCGGCGGTCATCGGCGTGCCCGACGAGCGGTGGAGGCAGACGGTTAAGGCGGTCGTCGTCCTCCGCGAGGGAGCCGAGGCGACGGCCGATGACCTCGTCGAGCACGTCCGCGGCCAGATCGCCTCCTACAAGAGACCCCGGCACGTGGAGTTCGCCGCGTCCATCCCCAAGAAGGGCTTCACCCCCGACTACGACGCCCTGGACGCGGCCTACGGCGGAGGCGCCTACCCCGGCGCGTGATCACGCCACACGTTCGCGCTGGTGGCGCGAGATGTCCGGGAATTCGTGCCGTGTCACGGACCGGTGTCGAGCCAGCTCGGCCGGGGTCTCCGGGAACCTGTGCATGATCACGCGTGATCACGGGGGTCAGAGGATAGCGAGGGGGTTGATGGGGCTGCCGGTGCCTCCTTCGATCTTGAGCGGGGCCGCGACGAACACGAATTCCGTACGGCCGGCCGCACCGGCGCGGATGACGTCCGCCAGCTCCTCAAGCCAGAGCATCTCGGCCAGATGGACGCCGTGACGCCAGAGCAGGATCATGTGCAGGTCGTCCGCGAGCCCTTCGTCGGCGAGCTGCCCGGAGTTGAGGCCGCCGATGGCCGCGTTGTCGCTCGCCACCACGGCGACGTCTCGCGCGGCGAGCCAGCGGCCCCCGTCGGCGGACAGCCCCGGCTGCCCGGACCAGTACTCCTCCCGCGACCGTTCCCAGGTCAGCGGCCAGCCGGTCCGGATGACCGCCACGTCGCCCGGCCGTACGTCCGGTGCGATCTCCTCCAGCAGCTCGCCGTCGGCCCGGAAGTCCACCGGGAGATGATCCAGACCCAGGTGGCGGGGCAGGTCGAAGAGCACGCCGCGCGCCACCACGCCGCCCACGGTCTCGATCCCGCACCGCGTCGCGCCGTACGACCGGACACGGGCGGCCGGGTGGCCGTTGTAGAGCTCCTCCCCCGACCACATGTGGCACAGCGCGTCCATGTGGGTGGTCGTGCCGTGGTGGGTGACGATCAGCGCGTCGTCGGCCATCCGCAGGCCCGGCCCGACGGCTCGCGCGCCCGCCGCGTAGTCACCGCCGTCAACCGACATGAAGTGCTGCGGAAGCGGCCGCCCGCGCAGATGGGGCACGCCGCTCGGAGCGGCCGAGGAGGTGGCTCCCCTGATGGGCATGGAGAGGCTGACCACCTGGCCGGTCGTGGCCGCGCCCAGGGCGCGGAGCACGGTCTCACCGGTGAGCAGGTTCAGCGTCCCACGCTGATCGTCTGGGCCGAAGCGGCCCCAGTTGTTAGGCTCGGACACCAAGCAAGTGCTCACTTTCTTTCGAGGATGGTCCATGATGATCGGCGGGCACTGCGATCCCCGGTTCCGGCGGGTACGCGAGGTCTTCGAGCGGCACTTCGCCACCGGCCAGGAGCTGGGAGCGGCGTTCGCGGTGTTCCTGCGGGGCGAGCCGGTGGTGGACCTGTGGGGCGGCGTGGCCGACCGGACCACCGGCAGGCCTTGGGAGCGCCACACGCCCGTCCTCGCCTACTCCTGCACCAAGGCCGTCGCGGCCACCGCCCTGCTGCTGCACGCCGAGCGCGGCCAGGTCGACCTCCGGGCTCCCGTCGGCGGGCTCTGGCCGGAGTTCGCCGCGAACGGCAAGGCGGGGGTGACCGTCGAGCACGTGCTGAGCCACCAGGCCGGGCTGCCCGCGCTGGAGGAGGAGGTGCCGGTGGAGGAGTTCGAGGACCTGGCCGCCATCGCCGCCCGCCTCGCGCGGCAGGCCCCGCTGTGGGAGCCCGGCACCGCCCATGGCTACCACGCCCTCACCTACGGGTTCCTGGTCGGCGAGATCATCCACCGGGTCACCGGCAAATCGGCGGGTGACGTGGTGGCCGCCGAGATCGCCGGGCCGCGCGGGCTGGAGCTGTGGCTCGGCGCACCTCCCGACGTGGCCGCCCGCGCCGCCCGTCTCTCCGCGGGAGAACGTACGGCTCCCGCCGGCGCCGGCGCGGCTGCCGGGGCGGGGGGTGGCGGCGACCCTCAGGAGGCGACTGCGGCCGCGGCGATGGACGGGAACAGCCTGATGAACCGGGCATTCGGCAACCCGCCGATCCACCGGCTGCGCGGCGGGGCCAACAATCCCGTCATGCTGCGCGCCGGATGGCCCGCCCTGGGGGTCGTCACGACCGCCCGCGGCCTGGCGGGCTTCTACCGCGACCTGGTGGCGGGCGAGATCCTCAGCGGGGACACCCTCGACGACGCCCTGAGGCGGCGGGTCGACGGGCCCGACCGGGTGCTGTACATCGAGAGCTCGTTCGGCCTCGGCTACATGCGTGCCTCGCACACCTTCCCCGCGCCGCCCGCCGGAGCCGGATCGGCGTTCGGGCACACCGGCCTCGGCGGATCTCTCGGCCTGGGCGACGTCGAGCACGGCATCGGCATGGCCTACACGATGAACAAGATGGCGAACGCGGTGAGCGGCGGCACCCGCGCCCGCGATCTCGCCAAGGCGGTCTACGACTCCCTGCGCTGACCATCGCAGGGTGGCGAGGCGCTGCTCAGGGCCCGGTCCGAGGCCGTTCACTGCATCGTGATCCCGCCGCTGACGGACAGGGTCTGCCCGGTGACGTAGGCCGCGCGCTCGGTGCAGAGGTAGGCCACCAGGCCCGCCACGTCCTTCGGGGTGCCGAGCCGCCGCAGGGGAATCCCCTTGGCGAGCTTGTCCACGAGACCTGGCTCCGCGTCGCCGATCTTGCGGAGCATGGGCGTGTCCGTGGGTCCGGGGCAGACGACGTTCGAGGTCACGTCGTGCCGCGCCGCCTCACGAGCCAGCGTCTTCGCCAGCCCGAAGAGGCCCGCTTTGGTGGCCGCGTAGGCGGCCTCCCCGCCGGAACCCGCCCGCGCGCCGTCGGAGGAGACGAATATCAGCCGCCCCCACGACCGCGCGCACATACCCGCGAGCAGCGACCTGGTCAGCAGCATCGGCCCCCTCAGGTTCACCTGCCACATGAGCTCCCAGCCGGCCGGATCGCCGGACAGGAACGGCTCGACGATCGACACTCCGGCGTTGTGGACCACGATGTCCACCGGGCCGGCCGCCGAGCAGAAGTCCTCGACCGACGCCGGGTCCGCGAGGTCGAGGAGCATCGGCACGACCTCGGCTCCGGCACGGGACAACCGGCGGGCGACCGTGACGGCTCCGGCGTGGTCGAGGTCCGCCACGATGACGCGGGCACCGAGGGCCGCCAGGTCCGCGCAGATCGCGGCCCCGATCGCACCCGCTCCTCCGGTGACGACGGCGAGTCTGCCGTCCAGCCGCAAGTCGTCCATCATGCCAGGACGTTATCCGAACTAGCACTTGCTTGGCCAGCCGTCACCAGGTGGACAGCAGCTCCGCGGCGGTCACGCGAGAGGCGAGCAGGCTCACGGTGTTCCTGAGGACGGCCTGGGCGTACTCCTCCGGGATCCCGGCGACGGCGTCCGTGACCACCACGACCCGGTAGCCCAGGTTGACCGCCTCAAGGGCGAGGCCCGGGATGCCGAGGTTGAGCGAGACGCCGACGGCGACGACGGTCGTGACGCCGAGCGAGCGCAGCGTCATGTCGAGCGAGGTCCCGGTGAAGGGCGAGAAGCCGTGGTAGCGGCGCGATTCGAGGTCGCCGGGATCGCGCAGCGACGGCAGGACCTCCACGGCTCCCGTGCCCTCCAGCATGTGTCCCGGGTCCTTGAGGAGCACCGCGAGGAAGGGGCTGTTGGTCGTGTGCGAGCCCATCCGGTCGGACCGGAAGGCCGCGGTGCAGTGGATCACCGGGATGCCGGCCGTACGGGCCGCGGAGAGCACCACCCGGGCGTTGTCCACGACGTGGTGCCGCTCGCATGCCGCCACCAGATCCGGAAATTTCGCGAGATCGCCGATGACTCCTCGCTGCATCTCCATGACCAGTACGGCGCTGCGACCCATGCCATATACCTAGCAAGCGCTTGGCCGGATTACAACCTTTAGGTGACATTATGCTCCGGTGACAACGGGCCTTTCGGGTGAGACCTTGGTTCAGGGCTATCCGAGGGGGCGGCGTCATGAACGCCTGGTCGGTTCCGGGATACCGGGAAGTGCGCGAGCTCGGCACGGGCGGCGCAGGCAGGGTCGTGCTCGCGACCTACTCGACGACCGGGGCCTACGTCGCGATCAAGTACCTCCGTGACGAGTTACGGCGTGACCCCCGGTTCCTGGCGGGCTTCCGCCACGAGGCCCGCGTCATGGTCGAGCTCAACGACCCCAACATCGTGCGGCTCTACGAGTACGTCGAGACCCGCGACGGCGCGGCCATCGTCATGGAGCTGGTCGACGGCGTCTCGCTCCGCAGGATCCTGGCCGAGCACGGGACGACCAGCCCCGAGGCGGCGCTGGTCGTGCTCAAGGGCTCGCTCACCGGCCTCTCGCTCGCGCACGCCTCCGGGATCGTCCACCGGGACTACAAGCCGGAGAACGTGCTGATCCAGGCCGACGGCACCAGCAAGCTGTCGGACTTCGGGATCGCGACGCCCAGCGGCGGTCCCGGAATGCCGGCGGGCACCCCGCCCTACATGGCGCCCGAACAGTGGGACGCCAGCCCGGCGAGCCCGGCCACCGACGTCTACGCCGCGACCTGCGTGTTCTTCGAATGCCTCACCGGGCGCAGGCCGTACCGAGCCGATCATGTCGCCGGGCTGCGGCACCAGCACCAGACGGCGCCGATCCCGGTGAACGACGTGCCGAGCTCGGTGCGGGGGCTGGTGGCGAGGGGGCTGGCCAAGAACCCGGCGGACCGGCCGCCCACCGCCAGGGCGTTCGTCGGCGACCTGGAGTCCGCGGCGGTGGCGGCCTACGGCCCCGACTGGGAGCAGCGCGGGCGACGCCACATCGCGGAGCTCGCCACCCTGCTCGCTCTGACGTTCCCCCTGGCCAAGCCCGCCGAACCGGTCGAGGTCAGCACCTCGCTGGCCAGGACCGTGCTGTCCAACCGGCTCGCGCACTTCGCCCCCCGGTTCGCCATCGGCGCCGCCGTGCTGTCCGCCGTGGTCATCGCGGCGCTCGTCGCGGCGAACCGGCAGACCCCGATGGCCGAGGACACGCTGCTCACCCCGACCCCGATGACGACCCCGATGACGACCCCGAAGACGACCCCGAAGACGCAGCATGTGCAGCCACCGGTCACCGAGCCCACCACGATCGTGACCGCTGACACCACGGACCCGTCGCCGACGGGGAGCCCGAGCCTGGGCGGCACGGCGGGACCCACGACGGGCCCCACAACCGTGCCCGCCATCGCTCCCCTGGGTTCGCCGCGTCCGACGCCTCCCGTCACGCCTCCTGCCACGCCTCCCGTCACACCGCCGGTCACGCCGAAGCCCGCGGCGGTGACGAGCCTCGGCATCAGCGGCTTCGACGGCCAGTCGGCGACGATCCACGTGAAGACCACGACCACGGGCAAGGTGACGCTCGCGGTGCGGTTCTCGGAGGGACCGGCGCCTGACGAGTTGCTCGCGGCCAGTCCGCAGACCATCCCGCTGGAGGGCGCCACCTCGTACGACCCCGGCGTCCAGCACGGCTTCGCCACCCCGAAGTGCGACACGACCGTCTACCGCCGCGTGGAGGCGGCGACCGTGCCCAAGGCTGCGGGCGGCACCCGTAGCAAGGTCGTGAAGGTGAAGGGCGCCCCCTGCCCGCCGCCCACCGTCGAAAGCCTGTCGATCACCGGCTGGGACGGCGGCACGGCCGCCGTCGCCGTGAAGACCGGCGGCCCCGGCAAGGTGAAGGTGTCCACCGAGTTCAGCCGGGATGGCAAGACCGTGGACACCGACTCCCGGACGCTGTCCGGCAAGACGGCCTACTCCTTCGGCGTCGCGGGCGACCTCGGACCGGTGGACTGCGAGAAGGTCGCCGTGTTCGGCGTGCGGATCACCACCGACCCGGCCGCGGCGAACGGCACGCAGAGTAGGGAGACCCGCGTGACCGGGCCGAAGTGCCCGCCCCCGACCGTCGCGATCGGCTCGTGGAACGGCACGACGGCCGTGGTGAACGTCAAAGCCGGCACGACCGCCCCCGTCACCCTGGCCGTCGCCTTCACGCAGAAGCTCACCTACGCCGAGCACACGGTGTCGTTCGAGGACGACGACAAGGCGACGGTGGAGGGGGAGAACGCCTACTCCAAGACGTTCACCGTGCAGTTCAGACGGCCGAAGTGCGGCTTCACCGACGTCAGCACCGTCACCGTCACCGCCTCACCGGGTGGCGCGAGCGACTCCGCCACCTTCACCGTCGACGGCCCGCCGTGCCCCGAGCCGAGCGACGAGCCGTCCGGCGACCCGTCGAGCGGCTCAGACGGCGGCTCCGACACTGGATCGAACGGAAACTCAGACGGCACACCCAACCGCGCGGCCGCCTGACCACGGAATACAGGCAGGCCCGGGGCGGGGCCTTGTTAGCACACCAAGCGTGCGCTAGCTTGGCGAGCGATGGCCTCGGATCCTCTCACCGCGCCCTACTGGGATGCCTGCCGCCGCCGCGAGCTGGTCATCCAGGCATGTACGGCATGCGCGCGCCGCGTCCATCTCCCCGCGCTCCAGTGCCCCTACTGCGGCTGTGCCGAGCTGACCTGGGAGCCCGTCTCCGGGGAGGGTGTGGTCCACACGTTCACGGTCGTCCATCGCAGCTTCGTCACTCCGGAGCGCGAGCCGTACGCCGTGGCCTGGATCGACCTGGCGGAGGGGGCCAGGGCGTTCGGCGAGATCGTCGGGTGTCCGCACGACGGAATACACATCGGCATGCCCGTCCGGGTGAGCTGGGATGAACACAGCTCGCTGCCCAAGTGGAGGCCCGCTTGACTTCCTTCCCTCCCTGAAGGGAGGGGATTCCAACCGTCGCCGGTTGGCCTTCCTGCTTCACTGCCGGTTGCCCGCCAGAGAGGACTCTCTTTGAGGTCTTACACCAGCTCCACAGGCGTTTTACCTCTCCGCCAGCCCGGCGGCGAGGATGTTCTTGGCCGCGTTGACGTCCCGGTCGTGGACCACCCCGCAGGCACACACCCACTGCCGGACGTTCAACGGCATCGTGCCTTGCAGCGTTCCGCAGGCCGAGCACAGCTTGGAGGAGGGGAACCAGCGGTCGATCACGATCAACTCCCGGCCATACCAGGCCGCTTCGTACTCCAGCATCGAGCGCAGGTCCCGCCAGGCCGCATCGGAAATGGCTGTTGTAGACCAAGCGGACGCAGCCGAACGTCCGGGCAAGCTCTTCCGCCTGCTCGGGGGTCGGATAGAAGCGGTACTTGTAGGCCCGCTTCACGAGCCGCGCCATGCCTCACATTTTGCCGCAGGATCAGTTAAGAACTGCCCTGTTGTCGTAGACGGCGGTCCGCCTGGCGGCGAATCGCCTGCCCCTGCCCTGCTCCGCAGGGGTCCGATTCCTACCCGCCTAAAAGGCGGGGGTTTCCTCGGAGGTATCTGATGACCCAGATCCAGAAGGTCGGCAACGTGTTGATCCCCGTGGACGACCTGGACAAGGCGGTCGCGTTCTACTCGGACGGCCTGGGGCTGCCCGTGAAGTTCCGGGACGGCGACCGCTTCGCGGCCCTCGACGGCGGAGGCGTCACCGTCGCGCTGGTCGGCCCCGAGGAGCAGGTGTCCGGCACGACGACCGCCCCGTCGTACAAGGTCGCCGACGTGGCGGCAGCCGTACAGGACCTGACCGAGACGGGGGCGGTCGTGGTGCGCGAGCCGGAGGCGGGGCCGCACGAGGTCCGGGCCGTGCTGCGCGACCCATCGGGGAACGTCTTCATCCTCTACTCGTCCCTCTAGCCGGGAGGCCCCCGTGTCGACCAGCCCCCTGCCGTCCAGCCCTGTGTCGTCCAGCTCTGTGTCGTCCAGCTCTGCGTCGTCCAGCTCTGCGTCGCCAAGCCCCGTGTCGCCCTATGGCAACTACGCGTACGCCGTCCTGACCGCGAACGCGCTGCGGACCCCGGACAAGGTCGCTCTGACCTACTGCGGCGAGCGGAGCTTCACCTACGACGTGCTCAACCGGCTGGTCAACAGGCGGGCGAACGCGCTGGCCGCGGCGGGCGTCCGGCCGGGGCAGCGGGTCGCCGCGCTGCTGAACGAGACGCTGAAGGTGGCCGAGGTCTACCTCGCGCAGGCGAAGCTGGGCGCGGTGACCGCCGCGCTCAACCCCTACTGGCCGGTCGAGACGCTGCGCGCGGTCGTGGAGCACTCGGAAGCGGACACCTTCCTCTACGACGCCACGGTGGAGCGGGTCGTCGGGCAGATCAGGCCC
This sequence comes from Planotetraspora sp. GP83, assembly GCF_041262585.1. Lineage (NCBI taxonomy): Bacteria > Bacillati > Actinomycetota > Actinomycetes > Streptosporangiales > Streptosporangiaceae > Planotetraspora > Planotetraspora sp. GP83. The sequence continues at coordinate 19,451 of NZ_JBGCBZ010000031.1, forward strand.
GGCCTTCCGGGCGTGACGACCTGGATCGAGGTGGCCGATCTCAGCGAATCCGAGTCGAGCGACGCCGAGCCTCCGGTGGGCGGCGCGGGCGACGACCCGCTCGCGCTCTACTACACCTCGGGCACGACGGGCCTGCCCAAGGCGGTGATCCACACGCACGCGTCGTCGCTGGCCACCGCCCAGATCTGGCTGGACGTGCCGCGCTCGAGCGGCTCGGTCTTCGGCACCGGGGCCATCATCTGGGGCATCGGCTTCCCCGCGATCGTCGGCCCGGCGCTCTACGCGGGAATGCGCCTGGTCCTGGAGCAGGACTGGGGCCCGGCGAACTTCCTCCGCGTGGTGCCGCGCGAGCGGGTCTCGCACGTCTCGCAGATCCCGTCGTTCTACGCCGCCCTGCTCGCCTCCGACGACCACGCATCCGCCGACCTGTCGTCCCTCCGCGTGATCATGCTGGGCGGCGAGCCGCTGACGGGCTCCCTGCTCGGCCGCATCAAGGAGCGCTTACCCGACGCGGGGGTGTACTCCTACTACGGGCAGACGGAGGCCCCCTACACCTGCGTCGGCCGGGTGGACGACGGCTCGACCCCGCTCGGCTCGTCGGGCCGGGCCCGGACCGGCTGTGCCGTACGGATCACCGGCCCGTCGGGCAACCGGGTCGTCGGCCAGGTAGGTGAGATCAACCTCGCGGGACCCCACCGGATGACCGGCTACGACAAGCTGCCGGACAAGACGGCCGAGGTGCTGCGCGGCGACTGGTACGTCGGCGGCGACCTCGGCACGCTCTCCGAAGACGGCGTGCTGAACGTTCTCGGCCGCCGCGAGGACTCGATCCTCAAAGGCGGCCAATGGACGCAGCCGTCGGTCATCGAGGAGGCCGCGACCACCGTCGAGGACGTGGCCGAGGCGGGCGCCGTGGGCGTACCGGCGCACGTCGAAGGCGAGAACGCGGTGGAGCAGCGGATCATCCTCGCCGTCGTCCCCCGTTCGGGACATTCGGTCGACCCCGCCAAGCTCGCCCTGGCCCTGGCGGAGTCGCTGCCCGAGTGGCAGCGCCCGGACCACATCGTCGTCACCGAGGAGTTGCCCCACTTCCAGGACGCCTCCGGCGGCCCCGGCAAGCTCCTCCGCCGCGAGATCCGCGACCGATTCGCCCCTTGCCCGTGACCATGCACGGGCTCCCGCGCATCCCGCGTGACCAGCGCACCCTCTTGCCGTGATCATGCAGGGCCGGAGAGCGCCCGCCCGCCAGCCGAGAAGGGAAGCCGGTGCACCTCCCCGAACACCACGTCAAGTCACTCCTCCGCGGCGCCGGGATCGCGGTCCCCCGTGGCGCCACCACGACTCTGCTCGACGATGTGGCGGCGATCGCCAAGGAGCTCCGGCCTCCCCTCGTGGTCAAGGCGTACGGGCCCGACCTGGTGCACAAGTCGGACGCGGGAGCCGTACGACTCGGTCTGAAATCCCCGGCCGAGGCGGCACGGGCGGCGAGCGAGATGGCGGCACGTCTGGGCGCCCACGCCGGAGGGTTCCTGGTGGAGGAGCAGGCGGCGCCGGGAGTCGAGATCCTCGTCGGGCTGGTGCACGACGCCGGATTCGGCCCGGTCGTCCTCGCGGGGCTCGGCGGTGTGTGGACCGAGGCGCTGGGCGACACGGCGCTGCGGCTCTGCCCGATCTCCGAGGCCGACGCACACGAGATGCTGGCGTCGTTGCGAGGCGCTCCGCTCCTGTACGGCTACCGCGGACGACCGGCGGTGGACGTGGACGCCCTCGTCACGCTGCTCGTACGGCTCGGCGGCGCCGGCGGGCTGTGGGAGCGGCTGGATCTCGGGGAGTTCGAGCTCAACCCGATCATCGCCGGCGAGACCGGGGTGATCGCCGTAGACGCACGATATCTGCCCGCTGCACGATCACTGACGCCGTATTCGCAGCTCAGCGGCGCGGTGACGGAATCTGCGCATGATCACGGCCAAGAGGGGGGGCTCGGGGGTGGGGATTTCACGCGGCTGTTCGAGCCGCGGGCGGTGGCCGTCGTGGGGGCCTCCACGAGCAGGCCCAACTTCGGGAACATGTTCCTGGAGTTCTACAGGGCCACCGGACTTCCGCTGGTCGCGGTGCATCCGTCGGCCGTGGAAATCGGTGGAGTGCCCTGTGTGCCCACGCTGGCCGAGGCCGCGGTCGACTACGCCCTCGTCGCCGTGCCCGCCGCCCGCTGCGCCGATGTCGTACGGCAGGCCGCCGGCGTGCCGTACGTCCAGGTGATGAGCGGCGGCTTCGGCGAGATGGGCCACCCCGAGCTGGAGGCCGACCTGATCGATGCCCTGCCGCCCGGCACCCGGCTGCTCGGGCCCAACTGCATGGGCGTCTACAGTCCGCGCGGCGGCCAGACGTTCGTCGGCGGCGGCCAGGGGCCTCCCGGACACATCGCGCTGATCTCCCAGAGCGGCGGCCTGGCCGGTGAAGTGATCAAGGTGGGCGAGCGGCGCGGCCTGGCGTTCAGCCGGGTGTCCACCGTGGGCAACGCGGCCGACGTCACCCCCGCCGAGCTGCTCCGCTGGCTCGCGACCGACCCGGAGACCCGGGCCGTCGGCCTCTACCTCGAGGACCCGCGCGACGGGCGTGCGCTCTTCCAGGCGCTCCTCGACGTCCGCGGCCGGCTGCCCGTCGTCATGTTGGTGGGCGGGCGAAGCTCCCAGGGCCGCAGGGCCGCCGCGTCGCACACGGGCGGCATGGTCAGCGACGCGCGGGTCTGGCAGGCCCTCGCCACCCAGACCGGCGCCTCGCTCGTGACCAGCCAGGACGATCTGATCGGCGTCTTGGCGTTCTTCCAGGCCCACGCCTCTCGGCTGGAGAGCGCCGAGAACGGGGAAGACGTCCTGGTCATCGGGCCGAGCGGAGGGGCGAGCGTGCTGGCGGCGGACGTGTTCGACCGCGCCGGGCTCTCGCTGAGCGCCCTTGCCGGCACCACTCGCGACGCTCTGACCGCGCTCGGGATCGGCGTCGGCAGCTCACTGGCCAACCCGCTGGAGATCCCCGTCGGCCCGCGCGGCCGTCCCGGTCTCGTCACGCAGGCCGTCTCCGCCATCGTCTCGCGGCAGTCGTACCCCGATGTGGTGGCACACGTGAACGTGCAGAGCTTCTTCACGTACGGCAGCGCGGCAGAGCCGCTGTACGAGTACGCGAGGCACCTCGTCAAGGCGCAGGAGGCCATCTCGCCCATCAGGATCACGCTGGTGACGAGGAACGGCGAGTGCGCCCCGCCGGGCGTCGAGGACGAGGTTCGTTCGATCGCGGCGAAGGCCGGCATCCCGGTTTACCGTTCGATGGAAGCCGCGGCCACCGCCGTCGCGGCCGGAAAGCGTTGTGGGGGCTCTCATGGGCATGCTTGACGGCAAGGTCGCGCTGATCACGGGTGGCGCTCGGGGCATGGGCGCGTCGCATGTCCGGCTGTTCCTGGAGGAGGGCGCGCGGGTGGTCTTCGGCGACGTGCTCGACGACGAGGGCAAGGCCCTGGCGGAGGAGACCGGCGCCGTCTACCTCCACCACGACGTGGCCCGACCGGCCGATTGGGAACGCGCCGTCGCGGCCACCGTCGAGACGTACGGCAAGCTCGACGTGCTGGTGAACAACGCCGGGATCCTGATCTACCGCCGGATCGCCGACATGACGCTGGAGGAGTACGAGCGGGTGATCGACGTCAACCTCAAGGGCACGTTCCTGGGGGTCAAGTCGGTGATCGAGCCGATGAAGGCGGCCGGTCGCGGCTCGATCGTGAACATCTCCTCGATCGAGGGGTTCATGGCGGCCGAGGGCATGGCGGCCTATGCCTCGTCCAAGTTCGGGGTCCGGGGAGTGACCAAGGCGGCCGCCCGCGAGCTCGCGCGGTTCAAGATCCGGGTGAACTCGGTGCATCCGGGCGCGATCAACACCACGATGGCGACGGACCCCGAGTTGATGGCCGCGGTGGACGGCGAGCAGTTCCTCAAGGTCATGGTGATGAAGCGATTCGCCAAGCCGGTCGAGGTCTCCCATGTCGTGGCGTTCCTGGCCTCCGACCGCGCCTCGTACTGCACGGGCAGCGAGGTCCTCGTCGACGGCGGCCTCCTCACCGGCGCCGGCTACTGACCCGGATCGGCGAGCCGCCCTTCGCCGAGGGCGGCGAGGGCGTCCGCCCAGACCGCCGGGGTGATGAACAGGCCCGTCGCCTCGACCAGCGGCGTGCCGTCCGGAAGCGCGATCGAGCCCTCGACCCAGGTCTTGCGGCCCTCGCCACGCGTGACGATGGCCGAAGCCACGACCGGCTCGCCGTACGGCACGCGCCGGCGGTATCGGATGGTCAGCGTGCCCGTCATGCCGGGCCTCCCGGAGGCGGCGACGGCGTCACCGAGAAGGTGGTCGAGGACCATCGCGACGACGCCGCCGTGAACGGTGGACGGCGGTCCCTCATGCATGGGGCGGAACGTCACGGAGGCCCGTGACCCGCCCTCTGGAGTCCGCTCGATCGCCAGGGGAAGCGCGTGAGGGTTGCAGGCGCCCGTGACGGCGTTGCCCAGATGCCGGAACATGCCGTCGGGGCCGACCTCGTGGGGTCGCGGAGTGTCGCGCCGCACGGCCCTGAGCCGTTCCGTCAGCGCTATGAGCTCGGCGGTCACGGCCGCCATCTCGGTCTCGTCCACGTCGGAGAGTGTTACGGCGTCCATCAGCTCCCGGGTCTGCTGGGAGAGCACCGCCAGGGCCGCGAGCCGCGCTTCCTGCGCTTCCCCGTTGGCGAGATCGATCGTCATGGCGTCGATTCTAGAACATGTTCTAGCCTGCCAGGGTACTTTGTTCATGTCTAGGTAAATAAACATTGCTTTGTCTATATGTGGGCGGTTTGCGAAGATAGCCTCTCCGGCGTCACGGATGTCCCTCCCGGAACGGCAGGCCCCCGATTCGCATGAGTCCCGAGATGAAGAAACTGCTCGACCTACTACGGAGCCAGGTCGGCTACAGCGAGCACGCAGGCGGTTACACGAAGTTCGGCCACTGGTACAACACCATCGAGTCGGACACCGACTACTCCACCGAGCCGTGGTGCGACATGTTCCTCTCGTGGGGAGCGAACAAGCTCGGCTACCAGGACTGGTTCGGCCAGTTCGCCTACACCGTCGGCCACGCCAGGTGGTTCAAGGAACAGGGCGCGTGGGGGCACCATCCCGTGCCCGGCGCCGTGGTCTTCTTCGACTGGAGCGGCTCCGGCACGATCGACGGCATCGACCACGTGGGAATCGTCACGAAAGTCGACGGTGACCGGATCCACACGATCGAGGGCAACGTCGACGGCGAGTACGTCGAGAAGAAGGTCCGCGACAGCAGCTCGATCGTCGGGTACGGATATCCCGAGGAGATCAAGGCCCGTCTCGCCGAGAACGCCGCCCCCGCCACGGCGGCAGAACCGGCGGCGCCCACGCTCAAGGCCGCCTCGCATGCCCTATCGAGCCACGCCGTATCGAGCCGCTCTCTGGCCGCGTCTTCGGCGGCAGGCATGCGGGCGGCCGTGGCGGGCAAGGCGGCGAACGGCTCACTTATGGATGGCACGCCCTCGGACAGCTCACCCTCGGACAGCTCACCCTCGGACAGCTCACCCTCGGACAGCTCACCCTCGGACGGCTCACCCTCGACCGGCTCGCCCTCAGACAGCGTGCCGACGAACGTCTCCCCCTCGGACGACTCGCCGACGCCGGCCGTAAGCCAGGCAGCGGCCGAGACTCCGGCCATGGCGGTCAGCTCAGACGGGACCTCGGGGACAGGAGGACCCGAACCCACAGACAGTCCGGCCGCATCCCCGGCGAAGACGCCATCCCCCACCTCGACCGACCCCGGACCCGCGACGTCTCCCGCCTCCGGGGCAAAAGCCTTGGCGAAGACGCTGGTCAAGCCATGGACAGGCCGGACAGCGAAGACGGCCGCCAAGCCGGGGGCCAAGGCGAAACCCAAGGCGAAACCCAAGGCCGGAACGGCTGAGAAGCCCACGCCATCCCTCAGCGCACTTCACGTGGCGTCCTTCCAGCATGTTGGGCACGCGGGCCTTGAGCTCGGCGCTCCCACGCTCCTCACACCGCTCGTGGTCGCCGTCCTCGCCTTCGCCTACGTGAAGATCCGCCGGAGTTCCGTACGGCTCGCGGCCAACGGAGGCGACCTCCAGCAGTCATCCCTCGGCGGCGCGGGCGGAAGCCGTACCAGAGGACATGACGCCACGGCGCAATCGACGCGGGTCCAGTGGAGCACCTCCCTTCTCCCCTCAGGAACGACCAGCCCTTCCGGCGGCACTGTGCCGCCTCCCTGGCCGCAGCCGCCGGCGGACCGCTCGGGCACGGCAGCCCTGACCGGCCAGATGACCGACGGGGGTACGCCTCCCGAGCGCGGCGACCTGGGCCGGGACAGGTTACGCCCCACTGATCTCTATCGGGGCACAGGACTCGCCGACGCCCTCGAAGCCTCCTGGAACGCGGCCCGGGATCCGGACGAGCCGACCGCCCGCCCTGACGCCTACTTTTTACATGACTCCTCCCAGGCCCACCTTCCGCACATCAACCAGCACGAGCACTCCGCCCAGCAGGACGAACCGAACGACCGGCACGAGCAGCCCAGCGGGTCCGCGAGCTTCTACCCGTACCAGCGCCCTGACGCCGACGACCTGCCGCGCGGCACGCGCCATCGCGAGGGGTCGCCGGACACCCCACCTTCCACAGCGCCCAAAGGCCGAGGTGGACGACACCGGAAGCGATGAGCCTCCAGACCGCTGCCACGCGAGGGTTGCGTGAGGGTTGCGTGAGTTACGGCCAGCGAGTGAGGTGGGGGGTCCCCAGGATGGCGGCGCGAAGGCGGGATCGATGGACACCGGTGTCCCCGTATGCCGAGGCCAGGGACCATACGCGGGCGAGCCAGAGCCTTAGGTCGAGCTCGCCGGTGTACCCGATCGCGCCATGCACTTGCAGCGCGACCCTCGCCGCCCGTGTCGCGGCCTCTCCCGCCGTAGCCTTGGCCGCGCTCACGGCCCGGTCGACCCCGCCCGCCGCCGCTGTACCGCTGGCCCGGTCGACCGCGAGGGCGGCCGCGTAGACAAGCGGAGCGGCGAAGTCTATTGCGATCGCCACGTCGGCGAGCTGGTGCTTGACGGCCTGGAAGGAGCCGATGGGCGCGCCGAACTGCTTACGGCTCTTGGCATACTCCACCGAGGTCTCCAGCAGATGCCTCGCCAGCCCCACCAATTGGGCGGCCACGGCCACGGTCGCCGTCCGCAGGGGATGCGCGGCTGTCGCGTCGAGCCGCCGGCCCAGTTCCCGCTTTCCACCATCGACGGCCTCGGGCGATCCGAAGGCCACGCTGAAGAGGCGGCGTACGGGGTCGACCCCCGCCTGGGGCGTGAGCCGTACCGAACCTGCTGAAACGGCATGAAGCTCGCCGTGCCGCTCTACGACGAGCAGGTCGGCCAGGTCCGCGTCGGGGGCGTAGACCTGGTCGCCTAGCCGTACCGACACACGCAGGCCGCCCCCGGCCAGGCGGGCGAGCAGGGCGTCATCGCCGAGCAGCGCCGGCGCGACCGCCGCCGTCTCGACCACCGGACCGGGCAGAGCGGCACGCCCGGTCTCCTCGAAGGCCAAAATCGCGTCGGCGAGCCCGAGGCCGAGGCCGTCGTACGCCTCCGGGACGAGCATCCCGAAGAAGCCGATCTCCGCCAGTTGGGGCCACGCGGGTAATCGCTCGTCCCGTGGCGCCGCCTGGCCGGCGTGCCGTACGGCTGTCGCCGGGCAGTGCTCGGTGAGCACCTCCCGCACCGTGGAAGCGAGCGCCAGCTGGTCGTCGGTGAACGCGAAGTTCATCTCCGCACCCCGTTCATGTGCACACTTTGAGGTGTACGGCCTGCGCGTGGTGAGACGCCATGGCGAAGGCTGCCAATGATCGATCCATCAACGCGGGAGTCCCAGGATGCGCTCGGCGATGATGGTCCGCTGGATCTCGTTGGTGCCCGCGTAGATCGGCCCGGCGAGGGAGAACAGGAACCCGTCGAGCCATCGGCCGCCATCCTCGGCATCAGGAGCGCCCTCCGCCAGCAGGCCCCGCTCTCCGAGCAGCCGGACCGCGAGGGCGTGCAACCGGACATCGAGCTCGGACCAGAAGACCTTGCCCATGCTGGAAGCGGGGCCGATCTCCTCTCCGGAGGCGATCCGGCGTGCGACGCCGAACGTGTGCAGCCGGTAGGCCTCGGCGTCCATCCACGCTCGGGCGATCTCGTCGGCCAGCGCGGGATCGGTCGCCGTCGACCGCGCCAGCCTCACGAGCCGGTCGGCGGTGGCCATGAAGCGGCCGGGGCTGCGAAGCGTGAGGCCCCGCTCGGACGACGTGGTGGCCATCGCGATCCGCCAGCCGTCCCCGGGCGCCCCGAGGACCTGGCAGTCGGGGACGAAGACGCCGTCGAAGAACAGCTCGGCGAAGCCGGGCTCCCCGTCGAGCTGGACGATCGGGCGGACGGTCACCTCGTGCAGCGGAAAGAGGAAGTAGGTCAACCCTCTGTGCCGGGTCGAATCGGGGTCCGAGCGGAACAGCCCGAAGCCCCAGTCTGCGTAGGTCGCCCGCGAGCTCCACGTCTTCTGGCCGTAGAGCCGCCAGCCGCCGGCGACGCGCTCGGCCCTCGACCGGAGCGAGGCCAGATCGCTGCCGGCCTCGGGCTCCGACCAGGCCTGCGCCCAGATGTCGTCGGCCCTGGCCATCCGGTGGAGGAAGCGGTCCTTCTGTTCGGCCGTGCCGTACGAGAAGATCGTGGGGGCGAGCAGGAAGATGCCGTTCTGGCTGACCCGGCCGGGCGCTCCGGCGGCCCAGTACTCCTCCTCGAAGATCAGCCACTCGACCAGGCTCGCGCCGCACCCGCCGAACCGCTCGGGCCATGAGACGACCGAAAGCCGGGCATCGGCGAGCAGCCGCTCCCATTCACGGTGGGCCTCGAAGCCGTCGCGGGTGTCCATGGACGGCAGCCGCTCGGGCACATGGGCGGCGAGCCAGTCCCGCATCTCCGCCCGGAACGCCCGCTCCTGAGGCGTGAAGTCCAAATCCACGAACACCAACCTAGCGCACGCTTGGTCAGCCAAGAAGCCCCGTCCGCGAGCCCAACGTGGGGGCGAGGCTCAGCCGGCCCGGCCGTACATGGCCCTCTGGACCACGACGCAGAGCGTGTCGACGGCCTCCGCGGAGGAGTCGGCGGCGAACACGGCGAACTTCATCCTGATCAGCGCGTGGGCCAGGCTCTGGGGATCCGGGCCAGGCCCGGCCAGCCCCTCCTGACGGTCACGGGCGATCCTGGCGGCGACCTCCTTGATGTACCCGGCCACGACGTTCTCCCGGAAGAAGGCGAACTCCTCATCCTCGGCCAGCAACGCCTGGCGCAGCAGCGGGCCGTGCTCGCGCCACAGCCGGGCGCTGACCTCCAGGGCATGCCGCAGCGACTCCGGATCGTCCCCCGACCCGGCCAGCCACCGTCGAGCCGCCTCCGCCATCTCCTCGGCGATCTCGTCGAGCAGCGCCTCCAGCACGGCGGACTTGGAGTCGAAGTAGAAGTAGAAGCTCGATCGCGAAATGCCGGCTCCGGCGGTGAGCTGGTCGATCGTGATGCGGGCGACGGGCGTCGAGGGGAGCAGGGCACGAGCGGTGTCCAGGATCGCCCGCTCGCGACGATCTCCCTTGGTCGTTCCTCTGCGGCGTCCCATGTGATCCAGCTTACTCAACACTCTGCCGGGAATAATCAACATGGCGTTGAGTATTGTGCGGTTGTCGACTTCATCGAGGCAAGGAGCATTCAAATGACGCCGCTGTACACCGCGATCGCCACCGCCACGGGCCGCGAGGGCCGCGCGTTCAGCAACGACGGCAAGCTTGACGTGCGGCTCGCCGCGCCCAAGGAGATGGGCGGCACGGGCGAGGGAACCAACCCGGAGCAGCTCTTCGCCACCGGGTACGCCGCCTGCTTCGCCAGCGCTCTGTCCCTCGTCGCCAAGCGCATGAAGGTGGACGTTTCGGACGCCTCGGTGACCGCTGAGGTCGGCCTGGGCAGCATCGGAGACGGCCGGTTCGGTCTTGCGGTCACGCTGCGCGTCGAACTGCCGGAGGAGCTTCAGGGCGAGGAGGGCGCCAAGCTGGTCGAGGCCACCCACCAGGTGTGCCCCTACTCCAACGCCACCCGCGGCAACATCGACGTCCAACTCGTCGTCGAATGACCCTCGGCGCGCCAAGCAAGTGCTTGCTAAGAGTCATGTGCCTCGATAGCGTGCCGTACAGACCCGTAAGGCCGGTCATGCCGTAGGCCATACGGCTTGTGAGTGCCGTGCAGAGGCTCGTGAACGGAGTCTGGCCGATGTTGATGCGCGCCGCCGTGCTGACCCGCTTCAACGCCCCGATGGAGGTCCGCGAGGTCGAGATCGCGGACCCGGAGCCGGGCGAGGTGCGGGTGCGGATCGCGGCCTCGGGGGTGTGCGGCTCCGACATCAAGGCGCTGGACGGCAAGAGCCCGGTCGTCCGGCAGGTCCCGTTCGTTCTGGGCCACGAGAGCGCCGGAGTCGTCGAGAGCGTGGGCGCCGGGGTTACGGCCGTCAAGCCAGGCGACCACGTGATCGTGGCCATGAACGGCGCCTGCGGCCGCTGCCGCAACTGCGGCCGGGGGGCCTTCCACCTGTGCTCGGGCCCGGCGCGGCTGGCGGCCGTGATGGGCACCATGCGCGACGGGACGACGCGGGTCACCGTGGACGGCGCGGCCGCGCGCGCCATGATCGGCATCGGCTCGTTCGCGGAATACGTGGTAGTCAACGAGCCGATGTGCGTCAAGATCCCGGACGACGCCCCCATGGACCTGATGTGCCTGCTGGCCTGCGGCGTCGTCACGGGCATCGGCGCGGTGCTGAACGTCGCCCAGGTCACGCCGGGGTCGAGCGTGCTCGTCGTGGGCTGCGGCGGGGTGGGTCTGAACGTCGTGCAGGGCGCGGTGCTGGCAGGGGCCACCACGATCATCGCGGCCGACGTCGCCGAGCAGAAGTTGAAGCTCGCCCAGCGGTTCGGCGCCACCCACACGATTTTGTCGCAGGACCTGCCGGCACAGGTCGGCGCGATCGTGCGCGGGGGCGTCGACTACGCCTTCGACGTGACAGGGGTTCCGGGCGTGCTGAGCCAGGCGTTCGCGGCCACCCAGCCGGGCGGGACCACCGTCATGGTCGGCAGCCCGCCCCAGGGACAGCCGCTGAGCATCGAGCCCGGCCTGCTCTTCGCGTCGCGCCGCCTGATGGGCACCCAGGGCGGCGACGCCGCGCCGCTTCGCGACCTGCCGATGCTCGTGGAGCAGCACCGGCTCGGCCGCCTCGACCTCGGTGGGCTGGTCAGCGAACGGGTCCCCCTCGACCAGATCAACGACGCCGTGGAGCGTGTCCGCCAGGGAGCCGTCGCCCGCAGCGTCATCGTCTTCGGCTGACTCCCTCGGGCCCCACCCATCGGGCTCGACCACGTACATGATCACGTACGGCTGCCGCCCAGCGCGGCCCGCACGCCTGGGAACCCGTGCATGATCACGCCGGAGGGAGGGCGGGTGGGATCAGCGGCCGGTGGTGACGAGTTCGGGGGTCGCGGGGGCCGTGGGCTCGTGCTCCTCCTCGTTGCCCTCGATCGAGAGGTTGGGCAACACGCGGTCGAGCCAGCGTGGGATCCACCAGTTGAGCCTGCCGAGCAGCACCATCGTCGCCGGCACGAGGAAGCCCCGGATGATCGTGGCGTCCACGGTGATGGCCACGGCGAGCCCCACACCGAAGACCTTGACCACGGGATCGGGGTACGCGATGAACGCCGTGAACACCGCGACCATGATCAAGGCGGCCGACGTGATGACGCGGCCCGTCGAGCCCAGCCCCTCGGCCACGGACCTCCGGTTGTCGCCGGTCCGCGCGTAGGCCTGCCGTACCGAGGTGAGCAGGAAGACCTCGTAGTCCATCGACAGCCCGAACAGCACGGCGAACAGCATCAGCGGGACATAGGTCTCGATCGGCACGGAGAAGAACAGCGTGGCGAGGGTCGACCCATCGGTGGACGGCGGCGGGTCCATGCCGACGAGGCGGCTGCCGAGACCGATCGAGAACACGACGGCCAGCGCGCCGAAGGCCGCGCCCAGCGAGACGAGGTTCATCAGCGCGGCCTTGATCGCGATGACCGGCGCGCGGAACGCGAACAGCAGCAGGAGCGCGCTGAGCAGCACGACGATGCCGACGACCAGCGGCGTCCTGCCCACGATGCGGTCACCGGCGTCGGCGAGACCGGCGACCTTGCCGCCCACATGGACGTGGACCCCCGGCATCTCGATCGACCGCACCCGCTTCACGACGTCCAGAGCGCGGGGGTCGCTGGGCGCGTATTCGGGCACGACCTCCATGAGCACCGACCTGCCGGTCTGGTTGACCTTGGGCGTGGCGACGTGGGCCACGCCGTCGGTGTGCTCGATCCGCTGCCTGAGCACCTGCACCACGGGGTCGGCGGGCGTGGAGTCGGCGATCTTCTGGTCCAGCTCGGCGACGACGATGAGCGCGCCGTCGGCTCCCGGGCCGAAGCCGACGGCGATGAGCTCGTAGGCGCGGCGCGACGGGGTGCCCTTGTCGCCGTACCCGGCGTCGAGCGGGCCCAGCTTGAGCGCGGCCGCAGGGGCCGCGAGCGCCGCCAGGGCGAGCGCCGTGACGATGAGCACCCGCCAGGGCCGCCGGGCGACCCAGTTGCCGAGCGCCCCCCACCCGGTCGCCGCGCCGCCCTCAGCCCGCCGCCCGGTCTCCCGCTGAGAGTCCCGCCCCGAGTCCCGCCCCGAGTCCGGCCCCGAGTCCGGCTTGGTGGCGCGCCCGACGAAGGGGATGCGCAGCGCGTTGACCCGATGCCCGAGCAGGCCGAGCAGCGCGGGGACCAGCGTGATCGACGTGAGCACCGCGCACACCACCGAGATGCCGGTGATCCAGCCGAGCGTGCTCAGCATCGGGAACCCGGTGAACATGAGCGCGCTCAGCGCGATGACCACCGTGCCGCCCGCGAAGAGGACCGCGCCACCGGAGCTCGCCACCGTCCGCCGGACCGCCTCCATCACCGGCACGCCGTCGGCCAGCAGCTTCCGATGCCGGGAGAGCAGGAACAGCGCGTAGTCGATCCCGACGCCCAGGCCGATCATCGTGGCCATGATGGACGCGGACTTGGGCATGTCGATGACATGGCCGAGCAGCGCGATCACGCCGAGCCCCACGCCGATGCTGATCAGCGCGGTGAAGATCGGGACGAGCGCGGCGACCAGCGTGCCGAAGGCGAACAGGAGCACGAGCAGCGCGACCACCATACCGATGATCTCGCTGGCGCCGGTCTTGACCTCCTTGTCGGCGGGCGTGGAGGAGTCGGCGGGCACCGCCTCGATCCCGAGGTCGGTCGCGGGCTTGGCCGCGGCGATGAGCCGCTGCGAGGTCTCGGCGACCTTGGCACCGTCCTGCCCGCGCAGCTTCACGGTGATCACACCGATGCGCAGGTTGGACGCGATCCCGCCCTTCCGGTACGGCGTCTGCACCTCGGAGACGTGGGGCACCCGGCGCATGGCGTCCATCGCCTGCCCGACGGCGCGCTTCCGGTTGTCCGCGATCAGGGGGCCGTCCTTTGCGTAGAGGACGACCTGGACGGTGCCGCCGGCGTCGTAGCCGGGGCCGAAGCCCTCCCGCATCAGGTCGTGCGCCCGCTGGGCGTCGGTGCCCGGGATGGCGGCGTTGTTGTTGACCGGCCGTCCCCACACCAGTGTGCCCGCTGTCAGCAGGCCCGCCGCGAGCACCCACAGTGCCAGTACGATCCGGCCGTGCCGCGCGCACCAGCCGCCAAGCCGTCCCAAGAGCCCGCTCATCGTTGACCGCCTATTAACTTGGGTAGTCTGCCTGTAACACCGTCCTGTACGGGCGTACAGTACGAGCGTAGGCGCGAACTATATGAAACGCTGTAGATCGCGTGGAAATGAGACGATGACCACACTTGACCAAGGGAACGAGACCCGGTCCCGCATCCTCGCCGCCGCCCGTGAGCTGTTCGCCCAGCGGGGGTACGCGGCGACCTCGCTTGCCGACATCGCGGCGGCGGTGGGCCTGACCAAGACGGCGGTCGCCTACCACTTCCATCCGAAGGACCGGCTCGCGGCCGAGCTCATCACCCCCGCCGCCGAGGACATGATCACGCTGCTCGGCACCGAGTTCCCGGACGGCCGGGAGTTCCTCCGGGCCTTCGCGGACTTCGCCGTACGGCACCGCGCGGTGGCCCGGCTCCTCATCGAGGACATCGGCGGTGCCGACGACGCTCCGCCAGGCTCCCCCGGCGAGGCGATCAGGACCTTCCGCGACGAGCTCTACGCGAAGATCGCCGGGCCGGACCCCTCCCCCGGCATGCGGATCCGCGCCTGGGCCGCCCTGGGGTCGGTGCACAACGGCGCGGTCAAGACCATCGACCTGCCGGAAGACCTCGTCCGGGAGACCCTGGTCGCCGCGGCTCTCGCCGTCTACGACTCCTGATCCGACCGCCGCGCCATAAATTACCCCTTGCGATCACGGGCATTCCCGCGTCACATTCGGGTGAACGTTCAACCATCCCGCCGCGTCCTACTGGTACCAGTGGGACGGATGCGAAGGGGGTGACCGCCGGCGTGGATCTCCGGATGGTCACTGTGGGCCGGGCAGACATCCTCGACCGGGTGGCCTCGACCCTGTCCAGGACGCCGCGCAGCGTCCTCATCGGCGGCGAGCCCGGCATCGGGAAGACCCACCTCCTCGGTGAGGTCACCAAGCGGCTGAGCGAATTCCGCGTGCTGCGCGGCCAGGCCCGCGAGCTGGACGGCGGTCTCGCGTACGCCCCTCTCGTCGACGCGTTCGCCGCGCTGCGCGCCGAGGTGCCGGACGCGCTGTCACGGCTCCATGAGGCGATCGACGAGGCGGTGCACGGCCACTCCCCCGCGGCCCCCGCCGTGCTGTCGGCGCAGCTCCTGGAGTCGCTGCCCGGCCCGACGCTGATCGCCATCGACGATCTCCACCTCGCCGACGCGGACACGCTTCGGGTGCTGAGGTCGCTTCCCCGCCACGTCCCCCACCTGGCCGTCCTGTGCACGGCACGGCGCCCGCCGGCGCTCGACGTCGATCTGGCCGTCAGGCTGGAGCCGCTGTCGATGGCCGAGGTGTCCCGGCTCGTCACCGCGCTGCTGGGCCGTACGCCCAGTGACGTGATCCTCCAGCGGATCCACACCGCGAGCCGGGGCAACCCGTGGTTCGTCCAGGAGGCCGTGCTGACCCTGGTGCAGGGCGGCGCCGTACGGTCCCCCGATCCGGGCGCGCGGCGCGGCGCCATCCTGAGCCGGCTCTTCCAGCGCGACCAGGGCGGGCGCGACCTGGCCAGGGTGCTCGCCGCGCTGTCGAGGACGAGAGAGACGACCGACCTGGCCGCGCTCGCCGAGCTCGCGGGGCTCGGCCTGCGCGAGGCGGAGCGCGCCTTCGACAACCTGGTCCGCGACGGTGTCGTCACCCGCACCGGCGACGGCTACGGGCTCGCGCATCCGCTCGTGGCCGAGGCGCTCTACGACGACCTCGGCGTGGCGGAGAGGCGCCGGGTCCATGCCCGGATCGCCGAGCTGCTGCAGCGGGAGGGCCTGACCGGCACGCGGCGGGTGCTGGAGTGGGCCACGCATGTCGCCGAGGGCGGCTCGGCGGCCGAGGCGCTGCCCGCGATGCTGCGTGCCGCCGAGCTCACCCGCTGGACCGCCCCCCTTTCCGCCGCCCACTGGTACGGCAGGGCCGCCGAGATCGCCGATGACCGCGGCGACCTCCTGGCCAGGCAGGCCATGGCGTACTGGAAGGGCTCCCGGCCCGCGCTGGCGCTGAACTCGGGACAGCGGGCGCTGGCAGTGCTGTCTCCCGGGCGCAGGCACACCCGCACCGCGTACACCGCCGTCAGCGCCGCGCACACCATGGGCTGGTACGAGGTGGCCCTGGCCATCGCCGGGCGGCAGCTCGCGAAGGTCGACGACCCCACTGCCCTGCTCGCGCAGCAGGCGCTGATCAACGCGGAGCTCGGCCGGCCGAGCGACGATCTGACGCGGCGTGCGTGGGACGGCCTGCCCGACTGCCCGCCGGAGGACCGCGTCGTCACCGCGGGGTGCCTGGCCCTGCACGCCGTGATCCAGGGCGACTGGGCGGAGGCGCAGCGGGCGGTGGACGACCTGCTCGGCTTCGCCGCGGCGCTGCCTCCCGGCGCCCGGCTGGCGTCGCTGGAGTCCGCGGCCCACGTGATGTCGGTCGCGGGGCTGCGTTCCCAAACCCTTGAGCTGCTCGGCGAGGCGGAGCGGATCCACCGCGGGCTCGGCTGGCACGACATCGCCGGGCAGCACGTGCGGACGATGGCCGTGGTCCGGCGGCTCGGCGGCGAATGGGAACGGGCGCTCGCCGACATCGCGACCGGCGCGAGCGCCCTGGCCGAAGCGGGCCTGCTGGAGAACCTCGCCCTGCTGCGGAACATCGAGCTCGACATCCTGATCGACCAGGGCAGGACAGCGGAGGCCGCGCGGGTCCTGGCCGAGCCTCCGCCCGAGTGCCCCATGCACTCGGGCACGCGCAGCACATTCCGGGCCCGCCTCGCCCTCCTCCAGGGCGACAGGGCCACGGCCCGGCGGGAACTGACGCGCGCGCTCGAACACAACGTCCCCGAGGTGGTCCACCGGGCACTCGCCGTCGAGGTTCTGCTGCACGCCGCCTCGGGTGACATCGCGGCCTGCCGTACGGCCGCCGCCCGGCTGGCCGAGCTGTCGGCCACCGGCACGCCACGCGCCCAGCTCGCCGCCGACGTGGCGATGGGATGGGCCTTCCGCGACCGCTCGCGGGCCGGTGCGGCGCTGGAACGGGCGCGGGCCGACGGCCTGCCGTTCGAGGAGGCCCAGGCCCGGTTCGTGCTCGGCGTCCTGGGGGACCAGGCGCAGTTCCCCCGATCTCACGCGATCTTCGCCAAATTGGGGGCGATTCCCTGGCGGGACGCCGCCGAGCGCCGCCTGCGGGCGGCGGGCCTGGTGCCGGAGCAGACCGGCGGCCTCACCCCCAGCGAGCGGCGGGTGATCGCGCTGGTCGCCGACGGCCTCAGCAACCCCCAGATCGCGGAGGAGCTGAACTACAGCCGCAAGACCGTCGAGGTCTACCTCACCCGCGTGTACGCCAAGACCGGCCTCAGGTCCCGCGTGGAGCTGGCTCTCGCCGTCGAGCGGGGCGAGCTGTGAGCTGCCATAACTCACGTCACATCAGTCACTTGAACCTAATAACCTGTGATTGTGTCAGTTCGGGGGATATTTCAGACAAGCACCGGTAAAGCCATCGCCCTGCTTCTGGCGCTCGGGGTCGCCGCGGGCGTTCTGGTGGCGGGGATCACGCTGCCGGCGGTGGGCGGCGTGGGCGTCGGGATCGTGACCGCGTCGAACGACCTGGACATCAAACCGGAGGACCTCCACGAGCCGCCGCTGCCCGAGAAGACGATCGTGCTCGACGCGGACGGCCAACAAATCGCCCAGTTCTACGACCAGTACCGGGCGAGCGTCCCGCTCACCCAGGTGGCCGACGTGATGAAGACCGCGATCATCTCGATCGAGGACTACCGCTTCTACCAGCACGGGCCGATCGACATCGAGGGCACGGTCCGCGCCCTGGCCAAGAACCTGATCTCCGGCGGGGTGAGCCAGGGCGGCTCCAGCATCACCCAGCAGTACGTCAAGCAGGTGATGCTGAACAAGGCGTCCACCAAGCAGGAGCAGAACGAGGCGCTCGCCCCCAGCTACGGGCGCAAGCTCAACGAACTGCGGTACGCCATGGGTCTGGAGCGGAAATACTCCAAGGACGAGATCCTGGAGAAATACCTGGACATCGCCTACTTCGGGGCGGGGGCCAACGGGGTGGAGGCCGCGGCCGAGCGGTTCTTCGGGGTGTCGGCGGCCCACCTGAACCTGGCCCAGGCGGCGACCCTGGCGGGAGCCGTACAGCAGCCGAACAACACCGACCCCTCGGCGGGGAAGAAGAGCCGGCAACGGCTGGTGGCACGGCGCAACACCGTGCTCGACCGGATGGCGGAGCTCAAGAAGATCACGCCGCAGCAGGCCGAAGAGGCCATGAGCAAGCCGCTGGGATACAAGGGCACCCCCCTGCCCGGTGGGTGCGAGGCCAGCCCCTATCCCTACTTCTGCATGTACGTGCGCGCCGACATCCTCACCAACCCGGTCTTCAGCGCGTTCGGAAAGACGGCGGAGGAGCGCAACGTCTTCCTCAAGCGCGGCGGCCTGACCATCAAGACCACGCTCGAACCGAAGACGCAGGCCGCGGCCGACAAGGCCATCAGGGACCGGGTCTACGCCACGGACAACCCGGTCGCCGCGGAAGCCCTGGTCGAGCCGGGGACGGGCGAGATCAAGGCGATGGCGGCCAGCCGGAAGTACGGCACCGACGCACGCAAGAAGGAGGTCTCCTACAACCTGGTGGCCGACGCCGCGCACGGCGGCGGCACGGGCTTCCAGGCCGGCTCGACCTTCAAGGTGTTCACGCTCCTCACCGCCCTCGAAAAGGGATGGAAGATCGACGACGGCCTCAGCGCCCCCGCCGGTTACACCGCCCCCGGCTCCTCGGCGTTCAAGAACTGCAGGGGCCAGAACATCGGAGACCCGGCCCACACCGTCACCAACGACGAGGGGTCGGGCGGGTTCAAGACCCTGGCGACGGGCACCTGGCAGTCGGTCAACACCTTCTTCGTTGAGCTGGAGCAGAAGGTCGGCCTGTGCGACGTGGTCAAGACCGCCAAGTCGCTGGGCATCAAGCGTGCCGACGGCCGGCCGCTGCAGGAGTTCGAGACCTTCACACTCGGCATCAACGAGATGGACCCCGTGACCGTCGCCACCGCCTACGCCGCCATCGCCGCGCGGGGCGAGTACTGCCCGCCCCAGGCCATCACGAAGATCACCGACCGCGACGGCAGGACCACCACGTACGAGCCGCGGTGCCGCCAGGTCCTGGACCCCGGGGTCGCCGACGCGGCCGCGCACATCATGAAGGGTGTCTTCGGCCCCCAGGGCACCATGAGCGCCGTCGGAGGCATCGGCCGCGACGCGGCGGGCAAGACCGGCACCACTGACGGCTACTCCACCGCGTGGTTCGCCGGGTTCACCCCGGACCTCGCCGGCGCGGTGAGTCTCGGCGACCCCCGGGGAGCCACCGGCCACAAGCTGAGCGGCGTGACCATCGGCGGCCGGTACTACAGCGTGGTCTTCGGGGCGGACATCTCAGGCCGGATCTGGAAGAGCACCATGCTCAAAGCCCTGAGGGACACCGAGGCGACGCCGTTCCGTCCGGTCGACGGCGCCCGCTTCGGCGGCTGCGGCAGCGGATGCGCGCCCCAGCAGCCGTCCGGATACGACTCCGGGTACGACTCCGGACATGACGGCGTCGACCCCGGCCCCGGCTTCGCGGGGCGGGAGGACTTCTGAGGCCCGCGCCCTGCTCTAGGGACCTCCCTACTGGGCGCGGGCACCGGGAGACGGCGAAGCTCTGGGACATGACTTCACCGATCCTGGAATACGCTGACAAAGTGTGGCGTGGTTCGGTGCCCGCCAACGAGGTCCCCCTCGCGGAGCTGCGGCTGGGCGGCGCCCAGGAGATCGCCCACGGCGTGGCGATGTGGCCGGCGTTCGGCAATGTCTACGCAGTCCGGGGACAGGAAGGGCTGGCGCTGTTCGACACGGGCAACGCCGTGGACGCCCCGGCCATGTATCGGGCGATCAGGAAATGGTCGGAGCAGCCCGTCAAGTATGCGATCTTCTCGCACGGCCACCTCGACCACGTGGCCGGCATGGAGGCGTTCGACGAGGAGAGCGGCGCCCGGCCGATCGTCGTCGCCCACGAGGGCATCGCGCGGAGGTTCGGCCGGTACGCCCGGACGGCCGGATACAACACCGTGGTCGACCAGCGGCAGTTCGGCTTCGTCCGGATGGTCTGGCCCACCAGCTACCGGCTGCCGGACATGACGTACCAGAGCAGGCTGAACCTGTCGCTGGGGGACGTCACGTTCCAGTTGCGGCACGCCCGCGGCGAGACCGACGACGCCACCTGGGCCTTCCTGCCCGAGCGGGGCGTGCTGCTGACCGGCGACCTGTTCGTCTGGGTGACCCCCAACGCCGGGAACCCGCAGAAGGTGCAGCGCTACCCCGACGAGTGGGCGGTCGCGCTGCGCACTATGGCCACGCTCGACGCGGAGATGCTGCTCCCCGGCCACGGGCTGCCCATCGCGGGGGCCGACCGGGTGCGGCGGGCGCTCGTGGACACCGCCGACTACCTCGACAGCCTGGTGGAGCAGACCCTCGACCTGATGAACGCGGGCGCCCGCCTGGACGAGATCCTGCACAGCGTCGAGCCGCCACCCGAGCTGGCCGGCCGGGTCTACCTCCAGCCGTTCTACGACGAGCCCGAGTTCATCGTGCGCAACATCTGGCGGCTGCACGGCGGCTGGCACGACGGCAACCCGGCCCATCTCAAGCCCGCGCCGGACGCCGTCTTCGCGAGGGCCGTCGCGGAGCTGTCATCGGGCGCGGCCTCGGTCGCCGGGCGGGCCGTCACGGCCGCGGCGGACGGCGACCTGCGGCTCGCCTGCCAGCTCGCCGAGCTGGCCGCGCAGGCCGAGCCCGACGACCACAAGGTCCACGAGATCAGAGCCCGCGTCTACGCGCTGCGCGTCCAGCAGGAGACCGGCGCGATGGCCAGAGGTGTGTTCGCCTGGGCGGCCGCCGAGTCGCGCAGCAAGATCACCGGAATGGACCTTCTCGACGTCTACCACGAGGTCGCCGGCGGCCACATGTGGTGGATTCCGAGCTCTACCCGGGAAACCTGACCCGGCGGGCGCGCGGAGGGGAGGCGCCCGCCGGGTCACCCAGGGATGAGCCTGCTCAACAGCCTTCTTCGAACAAGCGATTGCTCGGTTGCCCTCTCCTGAGGTAGCTTGCCAGGCGGAGGGAGGCCGAATGCCGTTCGCCGATCTCGGAGACGTGCGTCTGTTCTACACCGACGACGGCTCCGCGCGCCCGGTCCTGCTGCTCGTGCACGGCTGGGGCTCCGACTCGCACGAGTGGACGCACCACATCCCGGCGCTGCGCGAAAGGCACCGGGTCATCGCCGTCGACCTGCGCGGGCACGGCTACTCGTCGGCGGCCGAGTCAGGCAACACCCCGCGCCGCATGGCCGACGATCTCGTACGGCTCTGCGGCCGGTTGGGCGTCGAGTCCGTGATCCCGATCGGGCACTCGATGGGCGCCCAGGTGGTCTCGCACCTCGCCGTCGAGCATCCCTCGCTCGTGCGGGCCCTGGTCACCGTCGACCCCGGCTACGGCTTCACCGGGGCCGTCGCGGACGGCTTCCCCGCCATGGTGGCCGCGCTCCGGGACGGCGACGCCAACGCGACAGCCGTACAGATGGATCAGTGGACCTTCACTCCGGCGTCGCCGGGCTGGCTGAAGGAGTGGCACCGGCGGCGGCTCCTCGCGATGCCCGCGCACGTGCTGGCCGAGTCCTTCGCCGCGATGTTCGGCGAGCCGGGCTCGATCGGCGTACGGCCCGCCTCCGAGGAGTACCTGGCGCGGCGCGAGTGCCCGGTGCTCTCGTTCTGGTTCGACCCGGCCCAGGCGGCCTGGGAGCAGACCGTCTTCAAGGACCCCCGCTCCAAGACGGTCGTCTGGGAAGGCAGCGGCCACCGACTGCACGAGGAACGGCCAGGGGAGTTCCTCCTCGTCGTCAACACATGGGTGAAAGAGGTCACGCGGTGAAGTTCTCGATCTTTCTGAACCCGCAGATCCCGGGCTCCGGTTACGGGAGCGAGGAGAACGCGGTCGCCAGACGGCCCATCGGCCGGGACACCGAGTCGTACCAGGACCTCCTCCACGAGGTCCGCGAGATCGCCGTCCACGCCGACCAGATCGGCTTCGACGCGCTCATGATGACCGAGCACCACTTCCACTCGGAGGGATTCGAGTTCTCGGTCAACCCGCTGATGTTCCTCACCGACCTCGCCGCCAGGACCGAGCGCATCCTGCTCGCCCCGCTCGGCATCGTGCTGCCCGCCTGGGACCCGATCCGGGCGGCCGAGGACGTGGCGCTGCTCGACCAGTTCTGCAAGGGACGGCTGCGCCTCGGCGTGGCCCGGGGCTACCAGAACCGCTGGATGAACGTGCTCGGCCAGCGCTGGAAGGCCGCGGCCGCCCGTTCGGACGGGTCCGCCTCCGACACACGCAACTTCGACGTGTTCGGCGAAGTGCTGAAGATCATGAAGATGGCCTGGACGCAGGACACGCTCCGCTACAAGTCCGACGTCCTCGACTACGAGGTGCCCTCGCCGTACGACGGGATCGAGGGCTGGCCCGCGCTGGAGTGGACGCGGAAGTTCGGCGCGCCCGGCGAGGTGTCCGAGGACGGCAGGATCCAGGCCGTCTCGGTCTGCCCCAAGCCGTACCAGCAGCCCTATCCCGAGCTGTGGCAGCCGTTCACGATCTCCGACAGGTCGGTCATCCGGGCCGCGCAGGAGGACATTCTGCCGTGGATGTTCACTCCCAACCCGGACGAGCACGCCGCGAAGGCCCGGCTCTACCAGGAGGAGTCCGCCAAGTGCGGGCGGGACTACAAGCTCGGGGAGCACACCGGCATCCTGAAGATCGTCGGCATGGCGGACACCCGGGAAGAGGCCATCGCGACGTACGGCACGAGCATGCAGAAGGACTTCGCCGCCTTCTTCGGCCCCTTCGGATATCTGGAGGTGCTGCGGAAGAAGGAGGACGACAGGCATCAGCCGATCTCGCCAGAGAAGGGCGACTTCGCCCGGATGAACGAGGTCGAGATGGCCCTTCTGGGCGGTCCGGACGATGTGAAGCGCGGCATTCAGCGCATGCTCGACCGGATGCCCGACCTGGAGTGGTTCGGCCTGTTCATGCAGGGCCAGCAGGGCGTGCTGCCGCTCGACACGGTCAAGCGCAACCTCGAACTGTTCGCCACCAAGGTCATCCCCGAATTCGCCGACTGAGCCGACTGAGCCGACCTAAGGGAGCGGGCATGCGTTTCTGGCTAGGCGCGTCCTTCACGGAGACCGACCAGTTCGTCGAGCTGGCCAAGGCGTCCGATCGCTGCGGCTTCGACACCCTCACCCTGTCCGACCACATCTTCTTCGCCGACTACCAGTCGCGGTATCCCTACTCGCCGACGGGCGCCCCGCCGTACGACGCCGGGACCCACTGGCCGGACGTGTGGGTCACCATCGGGGCCATGGCCGCCGTCACCGAACGGCTCCGCTTCGCCCCCAACGTCTACATCGCCCCGGCCCGCGACCTGTTCACGGTCGCCAAGCAGGTGTCCACGGCCGCCGTGCTCTCCCACGACCGGGTCTCCTTCGGCGTCGGAGTCGGGTGGTGCAAGGACGAGTTCCTGCAGACCGGCCAGGACTTCCACACCCGGGGCAGGCGGCTGGACGAGATGATCCCCGTGCTCCGCGAGCTATGGAAGGGCGGCACGGTCGAGCATCACGGGGAGTTCTTCGACTTCGGCCCGCTGTCGATCGCCCCCACCCCGGCGCGGCCGGTGCCGTTCTACATCGGCGGCGACAGCGAGGCCGCGCTGCGCCGGGCGGCGCGGATCGGTGACGGCTGGATCGGCAACCGCGTCTACAGCGAGGAGCAACTCGACGCGGTGATCGCCGACCTCCGTCGTTACCTCAAGGAGTACGGCAGGGCCGAGGACGCCATCGAGATCGTCGCCGCTGTGGCGCTCGTTCCCGACCCGGCGATCTGCCGGAGGCTGGAGGACAAGGGCCTCACCGCCACCATGGCCGCCCCCTGGTGGCTCGCCACCTTCGAGGAGACCGCCAAGCACGGCAACTCCGTGGAGTTCAAGATCGCCACCATGGAGCGCTTCGCCGAGGAGATCATCTCCCGGGTGTGAGCACGCCGCGGGAACGCCGGTAGCCTTCCTGTCGTGCTGGAACAGATCACGGCGACGAGATACGTCACGCCCCTCCGGGAGGGCGGGTCACTTCCCGGCGTCCTCGAAGCCGATGATCTCGGCACCTATGTCGTGAAATTCAGGGGCGCCGGGCAGGGCCGCCGTGTGCTCGTCGCCGAGATCATCTGTGCCGAGCTGGCCCGGCGGCTCGGCTTCGCCACCCCCGAGCTCAAGGTGATCGACCTCGACCCCCAGATCGGCGCCCGCGAGCCCGACGAGGAGATCCAGGATCTGCTCACCGCCAGCGCGGGCCACAACCTCGCGATCGACTTCCTGCCCGGCGCGCTCGGCTTCGACCCGCTGGTGTGGGAGCCGGACGCCGGCTTCGCGTCGCGGGTGCTCTGGTTCGACGCGTTGATCCACAACGTAGACCGGAGCTGGCGCAACCCCAACCTCCTCGTCTGGCATGGAGGTGTGTGGCTGATCGACCACGGCGCCGCCCTGTGGTTCCACCACAACTGGCCCACCGCCGATCCCCGGCGCCGCTACGACGCGGGCGACCACGTGCTCGCGCCGTTCGCGACGAAGCTGACCGAGGCCGACGCCGACCTCAGCGGGCAGATCACGCGCGAGCTGCTCGACACGGTCACCGCCCTGGTTCCCGACGAGTGGCTCGACGGCGAGCCCGGCTTCGACAGCGCCGATGCCGTACGGCAGGCCTATGTCGAGCACCTTCTCACCCGCGCGCGGGGGCCGAGGGAGTGGCTTCCCGACCCGGCCGCGTCGCGGGGCGCGAGACCCGGGCCGCGGCGTGAGCGGAGCACCATCGGCGGCTTCTGGCGCGCCACCCGAGGTGAGAGCCGATGAGCCGGGACGTCTACGAGTACGCCGTGATCCGCGTCATGCCCAGCGTGGAGCGCGGAGAGCTGATCAACGCCGGTGTGATCGTCTACTGCCAGCCTCAGGGCTACCTGTGCGCCCGCGTCGAGCTCGACGAGCGGCGGCTGCTCGCGCTGGGTGGACAGATCGACCTTCCCGGGGTACGGCACGCGCTCGCGGCCTACGAGGTGGCCTGCGGCGAGGAGGCGGGGCCCCTGAGCGGGGAGTCGCTCGGCAGCCGCTTCCGCTGGCTCACCGCGCCGAGGAGCACGATCGTGCAGACCGGCCCGGTCCACGCGGGGCTGACCGGCGACCCGGCGGCCGAGCTCGACCACCTGATGGCGAGGCTGGTCAGAACAGTACGGACATGAACGTGTCGACCTCACGGAAGCCCACCCTGCGGTAAGTGGCCCGCGCCGACACGTTGAAGTCGTTGACGTACAGGGTCACGAGGGGCGCGAAGTATTTCAGCGCCTGCTCCACCACGGCGGCCATCCCCGCGACGGCGTGACCGCGCCCCCGGTGGTCGGGGTGCACCCAGACGCCCTGGATCTGGCACGCCTGTGGAGTCACCGCGCCGATCTCGGCCTTGAAGACCACCTTGCCGTCCTCGATCCGGGCGTAGGACCGGCCGATGCGGATCAGCTCGGCTACCCTCGATCGGTAGAGCGCGCCGCCGTCGCCGTTGTCCGGGGAGATGCCGACCTCCTCGGTGAACATCGCCACGCAGGCCGGCAGCAGAGTGCCGAACTCCTCGGGCCGGACCCTCCGTACGAGCGGGTCGGGCTCGACGGGGGGCGCGGAGCCGGTCGCCATGACGGGCTGCGCCCAGCGGATCGCCCGCGCGCTCCCCCAGTGCGGCTCCAGCCGCTCCCACATCCGCTCGACGGCGCCCGCCGGGCCGACGATCGAGGAGCACCGCCGTCCCTGCCTGCGGGCACGGTCGGCGAAGGCGTGGACGGCCTCACTGGTGGCGTTGACCGGGACCAGGTTGGCTCCCGAGTAACAGAGGGACACGAGCCCGCCGCGCGGGCCGAACCCCCACATCTGGCCGCCCAACCGGGAGGGATTCAGGCCCACGGTCCTGACCCGGGAGGCGACGAAGACGTTGGCGACCGGATCGGTGTCGAGAAGCGCCAGCACCTCGTCGCGATCATTGTCGTCGAGCACGCGCGACGCCGATGTACGCAGCATCACGGGCCAAGCCTACGCGACGACGTGAACTTTGAAAGTTACGGACGCGACACGCCGACAAACCCGGCCAACACCGGTCTAGCGGACAACGGACAGCGGCCCCCGCGACAACTGACCCACCAGCAGCACCCCGGCGAACAGCGGCCCACCGAGCAATGGGCCGGCGGAGCCGGGGCCGGACATTCGCGCCTTCCTGGACACCAGGGGGCGAGGCTCCGGCTGGGCCGGGCAGGTCGCGTCCGCTCGTCGCATGGCCCGGCGCTGCGGCAGCAGGGTCGCGTCCCGCAGGTAGGCGGCGAGGTGGCGGTCGACGCACGGGTTACCCGCGAGCGAGACGCCGTGGTTGCCACCGTCCTCGCTGATCATCCGCGCGGTCGGGAACAGGCGGCGCATGTGCAGCGCCCCCGGGTACGGCGTGGCGGCGTCGTGCTGCGACTGGATCAGCAGAATGGGCGGAAGCTGGGCGGTCCCGACCTTGACCGGGGTGCCGCCCCTTTCTGGCCAGAAGGCGCAGGGCGCGTTGTAGACGGCGTTGGGCCAGGCCATGAACGGAGCCTCGGCCTGCACCCTCTCCGTGTCCGCGTGCCAGCGCGCCCAGGAGCGCGGCCAGGCCGCGTCGCGGCACTGGACGCCGAGATAGACCGCGTAGTTGTTCTCCTCCTTGGCGTCGATCTCGGCTTGGCCGTGGAAGAGCGCGACCAGGCCCGCGGTGTCGCCCTTGAGCACGTAGTCGGAGAACGCCTGAGCCAGCCGCGGCCACACCCGGTCGGAGTATCCGCCCGTCGTGTAGATGTCGTCCAGCTCGCTCGGGCCCACGATGCCCCCCGCGGGCTTCTCCCGGAGCCGGGAGCGCATGCTGTACCACGCGAAGCTCGCGGCCGCCGGGGTCTGCCCGAGGTGGAAGACGCGGTCGTATCGGGAGACCCAGGCGAGGAAGTCCTTGTGACGCCGGTCGAAGGCGTAGTCCTGGGCGATGTTCGCGTCGTACCAGACCCCCTCGGGATCGACCACGCTGTCCAGCACGAGCCGCCGCACCCGCTGCGGGAACAGCGTCGCGTAGACGGCCCCCAGGTAGGTGCCGTACGAGTAGCCAAGGTAGCTGATCTTCTCCTCGCCCAGGGCCGCGCGGATGGCGTCCATGTCACGAGCGGCGTTCTCCGTGGTGAGGTAGGGCAGGAACCAGGCCCACCGGTTGCCGCAGCTCTCCGCGTACTGCCGGGCCCGGTCGATCAGCGCGTCCTCATCCGCCTTTCCGCGCGGCACGTTGTCGAGCCGGGGCGGGGCGTAGAAGCGCTTCGGGTCCACGCAGCTGATCGAGGGCTCGCTCGCCCCGACTCCGCGAGGGTCGAAGCCGATCACGTCGAACCTGGCCGCGACGTCCCTGGGCAGCGCGGCCGCCACGTACTGCGCCAGCCCGCGGCCCGACCCGCCCGGCCCGCCGGGATTGACCAGCAGCGCGCCGAGATGGTTGCCGTCCGGGTTGGCGGTGCCCCTGATCCGGTTCAGCGCCAGAGTGATCTGCTGCCCGAGCGGCTCCCGGTAGTCGAGCGGAACCCGGACGGTCGCACACTCCACCGGATTCCCCACCGGGGCCCTGCCCGGAGCCGCGACCGGCGCCATGCCCGCCGTGGCCGCGGTGAACGTGCGTGACCTGGCGGGCTGGGAACCCAGCGGACGCAGGACCCCGCCCAGCGCCCCAGCCTGACCCGGCTGGGCGCAGGGTCCCCAGGCGATGCCTCGCATGGGGCCCCGCATCGGGCCCGGCACCGGTACGGCCCGCGCCCCATCCGGCCCGGTGACCAGTCCGGCACTCAGCATCGCGACACCCGCGACCAATCCGACAACCCGCTTCACCAGCACGCTCCCTCTGCTCACACGGCAGAGGCCAGCTTCCCGGACGTGATCGCGCGGCTACGCCCGCATACTCCGATGAATGACAGTGTGTAGTCAATCATTTGCTACCTGTAATCATCATCAAAGATCGCGGATCCGCGGCCGCGCCGGCGGCGTGACCGGGCGGTGGAGCTTGCCTTGACATTGGTGACAAGGTCCTAGCGTTGCGGCGGGACTACGAGGCACACGGGATCGACGGGGATGGTACGGCCACTGCGCTCCGCCAGCCTCTACCACGCCTACGACAAGGCAGAGCTGCGGGTCGTACACGAATCGATCCGCATAGCCAACCGGAGGAACAACGATGAAGTTCGCGATCAGCTATAACACGGCCTACTACGGTGCCGATCCCGACAGGATCATGTCCTATGCCCGGCATGCCGAGGATTGCGGCTTCGAGTCGCTGTACCTGCCGGAGCACATCGTGCTGTATCCCGGTGCGATGGTGGGGCCCTATGAGATGCCGCCGTCGCTGCCGTACGCCGATCCGCTCGATTGCCTGAGTTTCGTCGCCGCGGCCACCCAGCGGATCCTGCTCGGAACGGGTGTGCTGCTGTTGCCGTACCACCACCCGGTCATCCTCGCCAAACGTCTGGCGACCATCGACGTGCTGTCCAAGGGGCGGATGCGGCTGCTGACCGTGGGGCTCGGCACCCTGCCGGGTGAGGCCAGGGCGGTGGGGGTCGACTTCAGCACCCGCGGCCGTCGTGCCGACGAGGCGATCGACGTGCTGCGACTGCTCTGGACCGGCGGCGAAGACGGCGTCAGCTTCGACGGGGAATTCTTCGCCTTCGACAACCTGTCCAGCTTTCCCAAGCCCTACGGGGTCGCTCAACTGCCGATCCACATCGGCGGATCGAGCCGGGCGGCCGCACGCCGAGCCGGGCGGCGCGGCGACGGCTACTTTCCCGGTGGCGCGCTTGATCCCCAGGAGCGCGCCATCCAGATGGAACTCGCCCGATCGACCGCCATCGAAGCGGGGCGTAGCCCGGAAACGCTCGAATACACGCGGTGGGGGTCGATCGACATGACCGTCGAACGGGTCGAGGCGTTCGCCGCGCTGGGCGTGACCCGCATCGTGGTGAGTCCCACCACCATCGAACCAGACCAGCAACGCGACGAGATGTCCGCGTTCGCCCAGCGGCTCGCAACACTTTGTGTGTGATCACCAAAACGGGGTCGGCGGGACACCCCTTTCCTAGCGGACGACGACCTCGGGGCCCGCGGCGTCGTCGTCGAGGTCCACGTCGACGCCCATCTCCTCGGCCAGGCGCAGGGCCTCCTCGATGAGGGTCTCCACGATCTGCGACTCCGGGACGGTCTTGATGACCTCGCCCTTCACGAAGATCTGGCCCTTGCCGTTGCCGGAGGCGACGCCGAGGTCGGCCTCCCTGGCCTCGCCGGGGCCGTTGACGACACAGCCCATGACGGCCACCCGAAGCGGCACCTTGAGCCCCGTGAGACCGGCCTGCACCTGCTCGGCGAGGGTGTAGACGTCGACCTGGGCCCGGCCGCACGACGGGCAGGAGACGATCTCCAGGCCGCGCTCGCGCAGGTTGAGCGACTCCAGGATCTGGGTGCCGACCTTGACCTCCTCGACCGGGGGCGCGGAGAGCGAGACGCGGATGGTGTCGCCGATGCCCTCGGCCAGCAGGGCGCCGAACGCTACGGCGGACTTGATCGTGCCCTGGAAGGCGGGGCCCGCCTCCGTGACGCCGAGGTGCAGCGGGTAGTCGCACCGCTCGGCCAGCAGGCGGTAGGCCTGGATCATCACGACCGGGTCGTTGTGCTTCACCGAGATCTTGATGTCGCGGAAGCCGTGCTCCTCGAACAGCGAGCACTCCCACAGCGCCGACTCGACCAGGGCCTCAGGGGTGGCCTTGCCGTACTTCTGGAGCAGTCGCGGGTCGAGCGAGCCGGCGTTGACGCCGATGCGGATCGGGGTGCCCGCGTCGGCGGCGGCGCGGGCGATCTCACCGACCTTGTCGTCGAACTTCTTGATGTTGCCGGGGTTGACCCGGACGGCGGCGCATCCGGCGTCGATGGCCGCGAAGACGTACTTCGGCTGGAAGTGGATGTCGGCGATCACCGGGATCTGCGACTTCCTGGCGATCATCGGGAGCGCGTCGGCGTCGTCCTGAGAAGGGACCGCGACCCGGACGATCTGGCAGCCGGCGGCGGTGAGCTCGGCGATCTGCTGGAGGGTCGAGTTGACGTCGGCGGTCAGCGTGGTGGTCATCGACTGCACCGAGACCGGCGCGTCACCACCGACCGGAACCGAGCCGACCATGATCTGCCGCGAGACCCGCCGCTTGGCGATCGGCTGGGATCGTACGGACGGAATCCCGAGATCAACAGACATTTCAGTCCCTTGTGCGGTGGCGTGAAGCGACTCCATCAGTTTAGGCAGTCCGCCAGCCGCACCTGCCCTGGGTTCGCCCAGCAAACCAAACTCGCACACCAAACCCGCACATCACTGGGCATATCCCCGCCTCGCTCCGTCTGCCCCGCGAGTTCAGCGGACGAGTTCGGCGGCGCGGGCGCGTGCCCAGGAGTCGGCGGCCAGGACCTCCTCCACCGAGGAGGCGGGGCCGGCGGAATGCTCGGCGACCACTCGCTCGATCGTGTCCACGATGCCGAGGAACGGCAGGCCGCCCTTGAGGAACGCCTCGACGCACACCTCGTTGGCGGCGTTGTACACGGCGGGAGCCGTACCGCCGAGGGCTCCGACGTGGCGGGCGAGCGCCACGGACGGGAAGGCCTCGTCGTCGAGCGGTTCGAAGGTCCAGGTGTGGGCGGCGGTCCAGTCGACGGCCGACGCCGCGTCCGGAACGCGCTCGGGGTGGCCAAGGGCCAGGGAGATCGGCAGGCGCATGTCCGGCGGGCTCGCCTGCGCGATCGTCGAGCCGTCGGTGAACTCCACCATCGAGTGGATCACGGACTGCGGATGCACCACGACTTCGATGCGGTCGAACCCGATGTCGAAGAGCAGATGCGCCTCGATGACCTCCAGACCCTTGTTGACCAGGGTCGCGGAGTTCACCGTGATCACGGGACCCATGTTCCAGGTCGGGTGGTTGAGCGCCATCTCCGGCGTGACGTCCCCCAGCTCGGCCCGGGATCTCCCCCGGAACGGGCCGCCGCTCGCGGTCACGACCAGGCGGCGTACGGCTTTCGCGTCGGCGCCCCCGCCGTATCCCCCCGGGCCCACCGCCCAGAGGCACTGGGCCAGCGCGGAATGCTCCGAGTCGACCGGGAGCAACTGACCGGGAGCCGCCAGGCGCTTCACCAGCGGACCGCCGATGATCAGGGACTCCTTGTTGGCCAGCGCGAGCACGCGCCCGGCCTCCAGCGCCGCCAGCGTGGAGGTCAGCCCGAGCGCGCCGGTGATCCCGTTCAGCACGACGTCACAGGGCCAGGCGGCCAGCTCGGCGACGCCTTCGGGGCCCGCCAGGATCCTCGGCCGCGCGCCGTTCGCGGCGAGCGCCTCTTCGAGTGCCGGTACGGCTGCCGCGTCGGCGACGGCGACGGCCTCGGCCCCGCACTCGGCCGCCTGCCGGGCGAGCAGGTCCACCCGCCCGCCTCCGGCCGCCAGGGCCACCACGCGGAACCTGCCGGGGGCCTGGGCGACGACTTCGAGTGCCTGGGTGCCGATGGAGCCGGTGGAGCCCAGCACGACGATCGACCGGGGTTGGGAAGTCACTCCCCCATTCTCCCCGACGAGCGAGAGCCGTCAGCCCGGGCATTCGCGCGGACCCGAGCCTGTCATCACGGGAACACCGGGGCAGCCGAGAAACCAGTACATAAATGCCCGAATCTGCCCATAACCGTATATGCGAATCGTGAGAAATCCGGATTGCGGGCTCGCTACCTTCGCCGGGACATCCGACACGGAGGTACGCATGCACCCCACGGCACGACGTTTCGCCACTCTCACAGTCCCCGTCCTGGCCGTGGCCGGGGCCCTGCTTCCCGTAGCGAGCGCTCACGGCGCCACCCGCGTCACAGCCCCGAACCCGCACCCTGTGATCCACGAGGCGGCGGACACCAAGGCGGAGCAGCGCAGCGTCAAGAGCTACTGGACAGAGGCCAAGATGGAGACGGCCAAGCCCCTTGACGCCCCCGACTCAGACGACATGAGCTTCGCCAGCACGTCGGCGCTCCTCGACGCCCCTGCCGCGAAGCCCGCGACCGTCGCGCCCACGCTGACCGCCGACACGACCTACGGCATGTCCTACGCCTCGTCACGCAGCTCAGGCGCGGCGTGGACGGGCGGCGGCGCGATCGTGAAGACCGCCGGGCGCGTGTTCTTCACCATCACGGCGGGCTCGGACGCGGGGCGGAACGCCTCGTGTTCGGGCAACGCCGTGACCAGCGTCAACAAGAGCGTCGTCATCACGGCCGGGCACTGCGTCAAGATCAACGGCGGCTTCCACAGCAACTGGGTCTTCGTCCCCGGCTACGACCAGGGCAACCGCCCGAACGGCACCTGGCCCGCGACCAACCTGCTGACGACTCCGCAGTGGAGCTCCAGCGAGGACATGAACTACGACGTCGCGGCGGCCGTCGTCGCCCCCCAGGGCGGCCAGAGCCTCACCGACGTCGTGGGCGGCCAGGGCATCGCCTTCAACCAGCCCCGCGGGCGGCAGATGTACTCCTTCGGCTACCCGGCGGCCTCGCCGTACGACGGGTCGAAGCTGGTCTACTGCGGCGGCCGGACGTTCGACGACTTCCTGCAGTCGGAGGACCAGGGGCTCAACTGCAACATGACCGGCGGCTCCAGCGGCGGCCCCTGGTTCCTCAGCTTCAACGAGAGCACCGGCGCGGGCCTGCTGAACTCGGTGAACAGCTTCAAGTACAACTTCGCGAGCTTCTGGATGTTCGGGCCCTACTTCGGCCCCGAGGCCCAGGCGGTCTACAACGCCGCCCAGAGCACGTCGCTGACCTGATTTACCGAAAGTAGCCACAAGAACACGTGACGTGGTCCAGACTCGGGTGCCATGACTCCGAGCCTCCCCCTGCTTGCCGTTGCCACGCTTGCCGCCGGGCTCATGTCGGGCCCGGCTCCCCGGGTCGCCCCGGTGGCGGATGTCGTCGAGCACGTGGCCGCGCCGGCGCCCAAGACGTACTGGACGCCGGAGCGGATGGCGCGGGCGATCCCCATCGACCTGCTCTCCACGGTCAAGCAGGTGGGGGCGCTCACAACCGGCGTCCTGCCCCCGCCCGCCCAGCCCTGGACCGCCCTGACCGCCCGTGCGCTGAGCCACGCCAGGCCCGTACGGCAGGCCGCGCAGGTACGCCGCGCGGCATCGGCGGCGCGGCCGAGGACGGCTCCGGCGGCCACCACGAGTGGGTCGCAGTGGGACGCCGGAGGCTCGGTGACGAGGACGACCGGCCGGGTGTTCCTCAGCATGAACGGCGTCGACTTCGTCTGCTCGGCGAGCGCCGTGAGGAGCGCGAACAGGGACGTGGTGGTCACCGCCGGGCACTGTGTGAAGGACGGCTCGGGCCCCTGGGCGGAGAACTGGACCTTCATCCCCGGCTACCAGGACGGGCGGCAGCCGTACGGCACCTTCTCGGCCCGGCGGATGTTCGTGCCCGGACCGTGGTCGCGAAGCGGCGACGACGACCACGACGTGGGCATGGTGGCGGTGACGAGCCAGGGCGGCAGTCACCTGGCCGACGCGGTGGGCGGGCAGCAGATCGGCTTCGCCCCCAGGCGGGGGCTGCGGACCTACGGGTTCGGCTTCCCCGCCGACGCGCCGTACGACGGGGAGCACCTGCTGTACTGCGCGGGCGTCGTCCACGGCGACCCGCAGGGCCAGACCCGCGACCAGGGCCTGCGCTGCGACCTCACGGCGGGCGCCAGCGGCGGCCCGTGGCTCAGCGACTTCGACCCGGCCACCGGGCGCGGCACGCTGACCTCGGTGAGCAGTTTCAAGTACAGCAACGACCACGGCACGATGTACGGCCCCTACTTCGGCGCCGCGACCCGAGACCTCTTCCGGCTGGCCGAGCGCGCCTAACCGAGGGGACTGAGCGGCTCGGCGTTGTCCTCGTCGACGATGTCGGCGGCGGACCGCACGATCAGCGGGTCCGGCGTGCCGACTATGGAGGCTTCCTTGTCCTGGTAGTCGAACAGCGACAGGACATACCGCATGGCCTCAAGGCGTCCGCGTTTCTTGTCGTTGCTCTTGATGACCGTCCAGGGGGCTTCCTCGGTGTCCGTGTTGAGAAAGACGTCCTCCTTGGCCCTGGTGTAGTCGTCCCAGAGGTCGAGCGACGCGATGTCCATCGGGGAGAGCTTCCACTGCCTGACCGGGTCGACCTGCCGGATCACGAAGCGGGTGCGCTGCTCGGCCCGCGACACCGAGAACCACAGCTTGACCAGGTGGACGCCGTCGCGCACGAGCATCCGCTCGAACATCGGCGTCTGGTACATGAACTCGACGTACTCCTCATGGGTGCAGAACCCCATGACCCGCTCGACGCCGGCCCGGTTATACCACGACCTGTCGAACAGCACGATCTCGCCCGCCGACGGGAGATGGGCGGTGTAGCGCTGGAAGTACCACTGGGTCTTCTCACGCTCGGTGGGCTTCTCCAGGGCCACGACCGTGGCGCCCCGGGGGTTGAGATGCTCCATGAAGCGCTTGATCGTGCCGCCCTTGCCGGCCGCGTCCCGCCCCTCGAAGAGGATCACCAAACGGCCGCCGGTGGCCTTCAGCCAATACTGCAGCTTGAGCAGTTCGATCTGGAGCAGCCGCTTGTTGTAGTCGTACTCGTGGCGGGACAGGCGCTCGTCGTAGGGGTAATGCTCGCGCCAGGTGTCCACGGGCCGCCCGTCGGCCCGGAGGAGGATGGGATCGTCGTCATCGTCGTCCACCACCTTCAGACCTGGTGTTCGCCGCAGCAGTTCGGCACCGTTGGACATCTTTGACATATCTCCAATCATTTGGCCAGCATCACATAAATCCCAAGCCCGGCCCCGGCGAGGACGATGAGTAAGCACCCCACCGCCACGGCCAGACCGGCGGGCCGGGCCCCCGAGTTGGTGTCCTCGGCGGTGTAGGCGGACAGGCCGGCCAGCCCCAGGGCGTACACGGCGGCCAGCCCGGCGCCTCCGAGCAGCCCGGCGACCAGCACTTTCCAGAGGGATTCCACATCGATGAACTGGCTCATGCCCCTCCTCCGCTCATGCCACGGGCTCCTTCGTGGGTGGGAGCTTCCCCGTCCATTCGGAGTTGACGTTGGCGTGGTTGACGGGCTGCCTGCGCGCGGCCAGGTAGAGCCCGACGGCGAAGATCAGCGCGACGACGAAGACGGCGGTCACCCCTCCCGTTCCGCCGATGAGGTCGGCGCCCTTCCAGGCGCCCGCGCCGACCAGGGCGGCGGCGGGGAGGGTGCACAACCAGGCCGTCACCATGCGGCCCGCGAGCCCCCACCGGACCTCGGCGAGCCGTTTGCCGACCCCGGCGCCCATGATGGAGCCGCTGCACACGTGGGTCGTGGAGAGCGGGAACCCGAAGTGCGTGGCCGCGAAGATGATCGCGGCCGACGATGCCTCGGCCGCGAACCCCTGCGGGCTCTCGATCTCGGTCAGCCCCTTGCCGAGTGTTCTGATCACCCGCCAGCCGCCGATGTAGGTGCCGAGCGCGATGGCGAGCGCGCAGGCGACGATCACCCAGAACGGCGTGCCGTCGTTCTGGGTGATGGAGTGGTTGGCGATCAGTGCCAGCGTGATGACGCCCATGGTCTTCTGGGCGTCGTTGGTGCCGTGGGCCAGCGAGACCAGCGAGGCGGAGCCGATCTGACCGAGCCGGAACCCGCGCGTCCGCACCCGGTCGGGCACGTTCGCGGTGATCCGGTACACCAGGTAGGTGCCGATCGTGGCCACGACGATGGCGAAGACCGGCGCGAGGATCGCGGGGACGAGGATCTTCGACACGATGCCCGCGCCCTTGACCGCGGACGCGCCCGCCGCGATCAGGGTCGCGCCCACGACGCCGCCGATCAGCGCGTGGGACGAGCTCGACGGTATGCCGAAGTACCAGGTCAGGAGATTCCACGCCAGGCCGCCGACCAGGCCGGCGAAGACGACGGTCAGCGTGATCGCGCCGCTGTCCACGATGCCCTTCGCGATCGTGGCCGCCACCTCCAGCGAGAGGAACGCGCCGACGAAGTTCAGCACCGCCGACAGCGCGACGGCCACCCGCGGCGGAAGCGCCCGGGTCGCGATCGACGTCGCCATGGCGTTGGCGGTGTCGTGGAATCCGTTCGTGAAGTCGAAGGTCAGCGCCGTCGCGACGACGACGCCCAGCAGAAGGGTATTGGCCTCCATGCCTGGTCAACTGCGCCGATCGGGGGAGATTAATCCCCCGGGCGACACAGTTTCCCCAGAGTTCATCCGGCGGCGCGAGCAGGGCTCCGAAAACCCCCGAGGAGTTTCAGAGCGACAGGCCGGTGAGGACCATGACCTTCTCGAAGGTCATGTCCGCCATCGCGGACCGGAGGCCCTCGCGGCCGACGCCCGACTCCTTGACGCCTCCGTAGGGCATCTGGTCGGCCCGGTAGGACGGGACGTCGCCGATGATCACGCCGCCGACCTCCAGCTCCCGGTTCGCCCGGAAGGCGGCGTCCAGGCTCCGGGTGAAGACACCGGCCTGCAGGCCGTACTTGGAGTCGTTGACGGCGGCGAACGCCTCGTCGATGGACGCGACCCGCTGCACCAGCATGACGGGGCCGAAGACCTCCTCGGCCGCGACCTTGGCGCCGGAGGGCACCTCGGCGAGAACGGTCGGGGTGATCGTGGCGCCGTCACGGGTCCCGCCGGTCAGCACGCGGGCTCCGGCGTCGACGGCCTCGTTGACCCAGCTCTCGACCCGTACGGCGGCGTCCTCGCTCACGAGCGGCCCGACCTGGGTCTTCTCGTCAGACGGGTCACCGGTGACCAGTGCGCCGACCGCGACGATCAGCTTCTCGGTGAACTCGTCGGCGACCGGCTCCTCCACGATCACGCGCTGTACGGCGATGCAGCTCTGGCCGGCCTGGTAGTTGGAGAACAGGGCGATCCGGCCGGCGGCCCAGTCGAGGTTCGCGTCCGCCAGCACGACGGCCGCGGCGTTGCCGCCGAGTTCCAGCGTGACGTGCTTGCGAGGCACCCTGTCCATGATCGCGAACCCGACCGGGCCCGAGCCGGTGAAGGAGACCACCGGAAGGCGCAGGTCCTCCACGAGGGATCCGGCGCGGTCGTTCGGGATGGGGAGCACCGAGAACATGCCCTCGGGCAGGTCGGTCTCCGCGAGGATCTCGCCCAGCACCAGCGCGGACAGCGGGGTCGCGGGGGCGGGCTTCACGATGATGGGCGCGCCGACGGCGATCGCCGGAGCGACCTTGTGGGCGACCAGGTTCAGCGGGAAGTTGAACGGGGTGATCGCCAGCACCGGCCCGTGCGGCACGCGCGTGACATACGCGAGGCGGCCCTGGGCGGCGGGCTCGGTGTCGAGGCGCTGCACCTCGCCGCTGAACCGGCGGGCCTCCTCGGCGGCGAACCGGAATGTCGAGATGGCCCGGGTGACCTCTCCACGGGCCCAGAAGATGGGCTTGCCGTTCTCGCCGCTGATGAGCTGGGCGATCTCCTCGGAACGCTCGCCCAGGCGGCGGGCGACGTGGGCCAGCGCCTCCGCGCGGACGTGGATGGGCAGCGCCGCGGCCTGCTTGCGCACGGCGTCGGCCGCTGCCACGGCCTGCTCGACCTGCTCGGCGGTCGGCACCGAGTAGACGCCGACGGCGCGGCCGTCGTGGGAGTTGGTCACGGTGAGCTCGGCGTCTCCCGTCGCGGGACGCCCGGCGA
Source organism: Planotetraspora sp. GP83 (assembly GCF_041262585.1). Taxonomy (NCBI): domain Bacteria; kingdom Bacillati; phylum Actinomycetota; class Actinomycetes; order Streptosporangiales; family Streptosporangiaceae; genus Planotetraspora; species Planotetraspora sp. GP83. The sequence goes on from NZ_JBGCBZ010000031.1 coordinate 57,305, forward strand.
GCCAGAAGGGGCGGGTATCGGAACTGCGGCGCACGTCCATGTTTTGACCGTATGTCACCAGGTCGGAGGGGGCGCTACTCCGCCAAGCACAATCACCTACCGGTGCCGCTCCGATGTGGACAAGTTTTGCATGTCACGGATGCGCCGCAATTTCGGGATGTTTTCCGTTTCAGACCGGTTTGAAAGTTGAGTGGCGTGGTTAAGTCATCTCCGTGGCCCGTCGCGGGCCCAATAGATGAGAAGGGCTCGTCGCTGATGGGTACGCCGGCGCCGCTCGGTCTTCAGGGTGCCTACGCGCGCGGCCACAGGAGCAACTACGACGAGCTCCGCACCCGCCTCCTTGACGTCGCCAGCCGTCTGCTGACCTCCGCCGGGCCGGAGAGCCTCACCGTCAGGCGGATCGCCGCGGAGGGCGGCTGCTCGACCCAGGTCATCTACACGATGTTCGGCAGCAAGGAGGGCCTGGCCGAGGCGCTCTACCTGGAGGGCTTCGAGCGGATCCGCCGCCGTCTGGAGGCCGTGCCGCATCGCAGCGACCCCTTCGAGTACCTCACCACCCTCGGCCCCGCCTACCGCGAGGCGGCGCTGTCGGAGCCCGGCTACTACAGCCTCATGTTCGAGCGGGCGATCCCCGGCTTCGTGCCGAGTGAGCGGGCCCGCACCCTCGCCCGGGCCGCGCTCAACATCCTCGACCGGGTGATCGCCGACTGCATCTCCACGGGCTACCTCGTGCCCACCCAGCCGAGGAAGATCGCCGACGCGCTGTGGGCGGCGGCCCAGGGCGCGCTGAACCTGGAACGTGCCGGTCACCTCCAGGACAGCACGACCTACGACACCGTCACCACCGCCACGATCTGCTGCTTCCTGGCAAAGGGCGACTAGCCGTACAGGGATTGGCCGTACAGGGATTCAGTGGCACAGGGCGATCCACAGCTCGGCCCGGACGGCGGGGTCGTCGAGGTCGCGGCCGAGTAGCTCGCTCACCCTCTTCATGCGATAGCGCAACGTGTGCCGGTGCACGCCGAGCCGCTGCGCCGCCGCGTCCCAGTGGCCGTTGCTGGCGAGGTACGCGCGAAGCGACTCGACCAGGTCGGCGCGCGAGCCGTACTCCCTCAGCGGCGCGAGCAGCGCGGCCGCGAACGACGCGGCGGCGGCCGGGTCGATCAGGGAGAGCAGACCCCTTCCGGCCATCTCGGCGAACCTCGCCACCGGATTGGCCGACGCCAGCGCCCGCTCCGCCTGGTCGAGCGCAGTGGCCAGATCCAGGGCGGTGGCGGCACCCGGCACGGCGGCCCGGCCCGGGACGGCCGGCGGTTCCGCGGCGCTCGGCAGGCGTGGGCCGGCCGGCACGTGTGGCGCGGTGGTCAGGTCCACGCCGGGCGCGCTCACGCCGACGCGGCCGTGCTCGGCGGCGCGGGCGGTGATCTCGTCCGTCCGCTCCGCCGGGACAAGCGCCACGACCATTTCCGTCCCGCGCCCTTCCCAGGGGGCGGTGAAGCAGGGCAGGGCCTCAGCGAGCGAGTCCGCGTCGGCCATCTCGCACGCGAGCACGGTCACCGGCCCGTCCGGCAGCGTCCCGCCCATCGCGGCCATGGTGTCCACGGCGGCCTTGGTCTCGCCGGCCAGCAGCAGGCGGAGCACGGCCGCCCGTACGCGGGTCGCGGCGGTCCGCTGGTCACGACCCTGTTCGAGAGCGAGCGTGAGCAGGGATCCGGCGGCGTTGACGACGGTGTGCCCGATCGGGGAGAACGCCCGCTCCGACCCGACCGCGAAGAAGCCCCGGCGGCCGAGCGGCTGCACGATCACCTGCTCGCCCGGCGTGGAGAGGGCGAGGCTCGCCAGGGAGGGCGTCCTGCGCAGCCGGGCCAACTCGGGCTGCAGCGACTTGGCCTTCACCTCAGCCCAGTGGCCCGCTCCCCCGCTCGCTCCCCCTGCTCCTGCGGCTACTCCGGCGTCCGAGGATCGCGCTGCCGCTTCCGGGGCCGCGGCGGCGTCGGCGGCCTGCCGTACGGCTCCCGCGTCGTCGAACAGAAGGGCCCAGCCGTGGATCTCGCGGGCGAGGCGCTCGATGACGGCTCCGGTGCCCGCCGGCTGAAGGGCGGCCCGGGTGAGGCGGCCCTGGGCGGCGAACGCGCGGCTGATCTCCTCGTACTGCTCGGCGGCGAGCAGCTCGCTGACGGCCTTGCCGATCGCGATGAACGGGGTGTCCCTGTGCACCTCGACGAGCGGCAGCCCGGCCGAGGCCGCGGCCTCGACCAACGCGGGCGGCACCACGTCGTGGCTGAGGCCCACGCCGAGGCCAAGCCCCGCGACGCCACGCGCGACGAGCCGGGAGACGTACGGCGGGGCCTCCTCGGACGTGAGCCGCATGCCGGTGGTCAGGACGAGCTCCCCACCCTCCAGGAACGGAGTGGGATCCTCCAGCTCGCTGACCGCGACCCAGCGGACCGGCCGGTCCAGCGCCTCACGACCGGCCAGGACGTCCAGGTGGAGCGGTACGATCGCCACCACCCGGCGCAGAGTCGGCGCCACGCCCCTCCCCCTAAGTCCGAGTTTGTCCGAGTTGGCCAAACACGTCACGTTATTCTGCCATGACGACATATCGGCAGGTGAAGGCGGCGGCCGTAGCGTCGACACCATGACCACTGCCACCACACACGGCGGCCCGCAGCTTCCGCAGGAGCGCCGCCTCGTCACCGAGATCCCCGGCCCCCGGTCCCGGGAGCTGTTCGCGCGCAAGCAGTCGGCCGTGCCGCCCGGCATCGGCACCACGCTTCCCGTCTTCGTGACCCACGCCGGTGGCGGTGTCGTCGTCGACGCGGACGGCAACTCGCTGATCGACTTCGGCTCGGGCATCGCCGTGACGAGCGTCGGAAACGCCGCTCCGCGTGTGGTCGAGCGCGTCCAGAAGCAGGTCGCCGACTTCACGCACACCTGTTTCATGGTCACGCCGTACGAGTCGTACGTCGAGGTTTGCGAGAAGCTCAACGGGCTCACTCCGGGCGACCACGAGAAGCGGACCTTCCTCGTCAACAGCGGCGCCGAGGCCGTCGAGAACGCGGTCAAGGTGGCCAGGCACGCCACCGGACGGCAGGCCGTCGTCGTGTTCGACCACGGTTACCACGGCCGGACGCTGCTCACGATGACGCTGACCGCCAAGAACATGCCGTACAAGCAGGGGTTCGGCCCGTTCGCCCCCGAGGTCCACCGGGTGCCGCTGGCCTACCCCTTCCGCTGGCCGACCGGGCCGGAGAACTGCGCCGACGAGGCGGCGGCCCAGGCCATCGACATGATCAACAAGCAGGTCGGGGCGGAGAACGTCGCGGCCGTGGTCATCGAGCCGATCGCGGGCGAGGGCGGCTTCATCGAGCCGGCGCGCGGGTTCCTCCCCAAGATCCTTGAGTTCTGCCGGGCGAACGGCATCGTCTTCATCGCCGACGAGGTCCAGACCGGCTTCGCCCGGACCGGCGACCTGTTCGCCTGCGAGGACGAGGGCATCGTCCCCGACATCATCTGCACCGCCAAGGGCATCGCGGGCGGCCTGCCGCTCGCCGCGGTGACCGGTCGCGCGGAACTGCTCGACTCCGTCCACGTCGGCGGGCTCGGCGGCACCTACGGCGGCAACCCGCTCGCCTGCGAGGCGGCCCTCGGCGTCCTGGAGACGATCGAGCAGGAGAAGCTCGTGGAGCGCGCCGCGCACATCGGCGAGGTCATGCTCTCGCGCCTGCGCGCGCTGCGGGAGCGCGTCGACATCATCGGCGACGTGCGCGGGCGTGGCGCCATGATCGCGATCGAGCTCGTGGTCCCCGGCACCAAGGACCCGCTCCCGGCCGGAGAGATCGCGGCGAAGTGCCACGCCGAGGGGCTGCTGGTGCTGACCGCGGGCACCTACGGCAACGTGCTCCGCTTCCTCCCGCCGCTCGTCATGCCCGACAACCTTCTTGAGGAAGGCTTGTCCATCTTGGAGAAGGCCCTCAGCGGGGACTAGAGCGTTTATACCAGTCCAAAAGGGGCACCCGGCTTGATGCGCGGTGTCCCTTTTGTTGTTGTACGGCGTGCGCCATGCCGCGATTTAACCACCACTTGGCCTGACACGACCCGATCACGCCGGGTAACCACGTTATAACGGTTCCGATACGCGATCGAGGGGGGACGTGGATGGGCTGGAACCCGAACGGCGCCGAGCCGATCATGCTGACCTTCGACCCTGCCGGCCTCACCATCACCCAGCGCGACGGCGACGCCTGCGTAGTGTGCCACAAGAAGTGGCCGCGCCCCCGGATCAAGGTCGGCGTGCTTCCCGACAACGCCCCCGTCCACGCCTGCGACGACTGCGCCGAAGCGGTCATGCCCATGCCGGACAACGTCCCCCTCCCCCGCCGATCCCGCGCCGCCCTGTCCTGACCAGCCCTGCCGCTAGTGCGCAGATGTCCTGATTTTCCGACATTTACCATCATTTACCGGCATTGAGCTTGGGCCTCCCTTTTGGTGATCGCCGCGCTCAATAATTGGCCGATGGACGACACGCGCATGCCCGGCGCCCTGCCGCTGATCCTGGCCGTCTGCTCGGCCGGGGCGGCCGCGGTGCATTTCGGCGTCGTGCCGGGCCACTTCGGGGCGTCGTGGGTCCACGGCGTCTTCTTCGCCGCCGCCGGTTGGGCACAACTCGCCTGGGCGGCGGCCGTCCTTGTACGGCCCGGCCAGCTTCTCTTCCTGGCCGGCGCGTTCGGCAACCTGGCACTGGCCGTGATCTGGCTGGTCAGCAGGACGGCCGGGTTCCCGATCGGCCCCGGCGCGTGGACTCCCGAGCCGGTCGGCGCTCCCGATCTGCTGTGCGCGCTCCTGGAGGCCGTCGTCATCGTGGGATCCCTCGTGCTCGCCGAACGCGGGAGGTCCAGCGAAACCTCCAGCGGCGGGTCCGGCGAGAGGTCCGGCAGGGCGGCGAAGGTCAAGGGGGCCGTCGTGGTGGTCGTCTCCGCCCTCGTCGTCGTCGCGGTCGGGGTCTCCTTTCAGCCGTCCTTCGCCGGCTCGGTGGCCGCGTCCTTCGCCCGCGCCTCCACCGGTCAGTCCGCCGCCGTGGACCCGCACGGCGGGCATCACCACGGAGGCGCTCCCGCGACGCCCGGAGCGCCGACCGACGCGCAGATCACCGCGGCCGACTCCCTGGTCCAGGCGGCCAGGCGGGAGACGATCGCGCGCTGGCCCACGGACGCCGCCGCCGAGAAGGACGGCTACAGGGTCTGGACCGACGCGGACGGCGTCCGGCAACTCGTCAAGCCGGCGCTGATCGACGACGGCGTGGTCCTCGACGCCACGCGGCCCGAGGCGCTGGTCTACTACCGCAAACCGAGCGGCCCTTCCGTCCTGCTGGGGGCGATCTTCATCATGCCGCCGGGCCGGCGAGGACCGGCGATCGGCGGGCCGCTCACGCCCTGGCACTCGCACCCGAACCCGTGCCTGGCGGGCTTGTGCCAGACCGATCAGACGGACGTGGCCGGAGAGACCGAAATGCTGCATGTGTGGCTGGTCGAGTATCCGGGCGGCTCGTTCGCCGACGCCGCCGGACCGGCCCTGCGAACCGCCGTCGCCAAACTCCCCGCCGGCTAGAGAACCGGTCACCCGTCGCCGTGATCATGCATAGTTTCCCGGGAAGCGCGGGGACGTGCGGCTCCCCGGATCGTGATCATGCATGGATTCCGCCGTACGCGGTCTGATCAGTGCCGACACCGTTTGTGATCATGCGGTGTCCATCCGTCGGGCGCACCCTCGTCATGCATGATCACGCCACACAAAGCGTCAGGTAGGGCGGTGCCCGCGGAACCGTGCATGATCACGCCGTACAAAAGCGCCAGGTGGGACGGTGCCCGCGGGAACACGTGCATGATCACGCGGCAAGGGCGGGGCGGAAGGGGCGCGAGGCAAGCAGGGACATGAGACAAGCGGCGGTCAGCCGACGAGCCGCCGCCAGCGCTCGACCCACTGGGGGTAGTCGGCCGGGCGGGCGGCGAAGTAGACGCCCTTGAACTCATGGGGATCGCCCACGTGGTAGTCGGCGCAGATCCGGCGTGTGCGGCCGGTGCAGGCGCCGGGATTGGCAGGGGCGAGCCCCACCCAGGCGGACGCCTTCCTCTGGACGTCCGCCGAGGCCGTCCAGCTGAGCCACTGGGCGGCGCACGCCGGATGCGCGGCGGCGGAGGACACCATCCAGGAGTCCACCCACCCGGTCACCGGGCGTTCGTCGACTGCCTTCACGGGCTTGTGCCCGCGCTTGAGCACGTCCAGATGGTACGGCGTGCCCTGGGCAAGCCGTACGGAACCGGTGGCGAAGCCCTGCACCACCTCGATGGGGTCACGCCAGTAGGCCCGCTCACCCGCCCTGCCGGAAAGCCCGGCGGAAGAACCGGCGGACGAGCTCGCTGAAGGGCCGGCGGATGGACTCCCGGCCGCGGAGGCGGAGGGTTTCCCGGCGGAGAAGAGGGCCAGCGCCGCGTCGAGCTGCGCGGGCGTGAGCTCGAAGGGGTCCTTGATGTCCATGCCCCGGCTCTTGAGGACCAGCGCGGCGTCCGCGATCGACAGCGGGCTGTCCCTGAAGAGGACGGGGCCCTTGTCCTTGAAGATGGCCCCGGGGTCCTCCGGGTCCACCTTGGTGGTGTCGTAGAGCACCTCGTTGAGGCCCCACAGGTACGGCACGCCGTACACGCGGTCGTCCTGGGTGAAGGCCCCGAGCCCGCGGAGCCGTTTGGGGATCTTGTCGTAGCCGTCGATGAGCGTTGTGTCGAGGGGCGCGACCTTTCGCTCGCCGATCAGCTTGCCGGCGAGCTCGGGGGTCGCGGAGATCACGTCGAACGAGGCTGGGGCGAAGTCGTCCGGCGGGGCCGCCTGGCCGGGGTCGTAGTACTTGAGGCCGACCTTGCAGCCGGTCCGGTCCTCGAACCCCCTGACCCAGTTGACCGTAGGGTCGGTGCCGCCCCACTCGACGTAGCCGTTGAGCGCCATCACAGTGACCATCCCCTCACCGCGACCCGCCGTGGCCGTCGCCGAGGAGACGGGCGTGGGGGGCGTGGGGGTCGCGGGCGTGGCGAGCGGGCCGCCTCCGGTGCCGGGGCTGCCCAGGGCACCCGGAGTGACCGGGAGGGCCGCGGCGGCCTTAACGTCCGGTGCGGCTCCCGCCGTGCCGGCCCGTGCCGTACTGATCTGTGCCGTACTGGTTTGGCCCGTCCCGCCGCACGCCGAGGCCAGGAACCCGGCCGCCGCGACCGCGGCCACCAGGCGTGTACGGCGAAGCGCCACTCGGACGACCCCCTCACAAGACGGACGCCACGAGCCTACTGGCCCGTGGCGCCCGTCATCGTGCGGGGACGACAACCCCCCGCGTCAGGCGTTGGTCGGGAACCCGAGGTTCACGCCGCCGTGCGACGGGTCGAGCCAGCGCGAGGTGACGACCTTGCCGCGGGTGTAGAAGTGGACGCCCTCGGTGCCGTGGACGTGCGTGTCACCGAAGAGGGACGCCTTCCAGCCGCCGAAGCTGTAGAACGCCATCGGCACGGGGATCGGCACGTTGATGCCGACCATGCCGACCTCGACCTCGTTCTGGAAACGCCGGGCCGCGCCGCCGTCGTTGGTGAAGATCGCGGTGCCGTTGCCGTACTCGCCGGTGTTGATGAGCTCCAGCCCCTCCTCGTACGACTTCACGCGCACGATGGACAGGAGGGGGCCGAAGATCTCCTCGCGGTGGACGCGGGAGTTGGCCGGCACGTGGTCGAGGACCGTGGGGCCGAGCCAGAAGCCCTGTGCCTCGGAAGCCGGGCCGGCACCGGCGACGGGGGTCTCGCGGCCGTCCAGGACCAGCTTGGCGCCCTCCTCCACCCCGAGGTCGAGGTAGGACGCGACCTTGTCGCGGTGGACCTCGGTGACCAGCGGGCCCATCTGCGACGCCGGGTCGTCGCCGGGGCCGATCGTGAGCCGCTCCACGCGGGAGACGATCTTCTCGACCAGCTCGTCGCCGATCGGGTCGACGGCGAGGACGACGGAGATCGCCATGCAGCGCTCACCGGCGGACCCGAAGCCCGCGTTGACGGCCGAGTCGGCGACCAGGTCGAGGTCTGCGTCGGGGAGCACCAGCATGTGGTTCTTCGCGCCGCCGAGAGCCTGGACCCGCTTGCCGTGGGCGGTGCCGGTCTCGTAGACGTACCGGGCGATCGGCGTGGAGCCGACGAACGACACGGCCTTCACGGAGGGGTGCTCAAGCAGCCGGTCGACCGCCACCTTGTCACCCTGGACGACGTTGAACACCCCGTCCGGCAGGCCGGCCTCCTGCCACAGCTCGGCCATCAGGAGCGACGCGGAGGGGTCCTTCTCCGACGGCTTGAGGATGAACGTGTTGCCCGTGGCGATGGCGACGGGGAACATCCACATCGGCACCATGGCCGGGAAGTTGAACGGCGTGATCCCCGCGACGACGCCGAGCGGCTGGCGGATCGAGTACGAGTCGACCCGGGTCGAGACGTTCTCGGAGAAGCCGCCCTTGAGCAGGTGCGGGATGCCGCAGGCGAACTCGACGACCTCCAGGCCGCGGGCCACCTCGCCCAGGGCGTCGGAGTGGACCTTGCCGTGCTCGGCCGTGATCAGCGCGGCCAGCTCGTCGCGGTGGGCCTCCATCAGCTCCCGGAAACGGAACAGGATCCGCGACCGCTTCATCAGCGACGCGTCGCGCCACCCGGGGAACGCGCGGGCCGCGGCCTCCACCGCCGCGTCGACCTCCTCCACGGTGGCCAGGGTCACCCTGCCGCTTACCTCGCCCGCGGCCGGATTGAAGATCTCGGCTGTGCGGTCCTCGCCGCCGGTGCGGGCTCCGTTGATCCAGTGGTTAACGTGCTTCATCGTTTACGGTCTCCAGAGCGGTGACAAGGATGCCCAGGCCCTCGCGGGCCTCGTCCTCGGTGAGCGTGAGCGGGGGGGCCATGCGGAGGGTGTTGCCGTAGAGGCCCCCCTTGCCGGCGAGCAGGCCGAGCTTCTTGGTCTCCTCCATGAAGCGCACGGCGAGGGCGGGGGCCGGCTGTCCGGTGGCGGGGTCCACCAGCTCGACGGCGAACATGAGGCCCTTGCCCCGGACGTCGCCGACGATGGGCAGCCGCGGCGCGGCCTCGCGCAGCCCGCCGATGATGATCTCGCCGGTCCGCGCGGCGTTGGCCTGCAGATCGTGGTCGAGCACGTAGTCGAGGGTCGCGTTCGCGGCCGCCATCGAGATCGGGTTGCCGCCGAACGTGCTCAGACCGGTGGCGTGCAGCTGGTCCATCAGGTCGCCGCGTGCCACGATGCCGCCGACGGCGAAGCCGTTCCCGAGGCCCTTGGCGAAGGTCAGCATGTCCGGCGTCACGCCGTGGTTGTGGATGCCGAAGAACGCCGAGCCCGTACGGCCCCAGCCGGTCTGGACCTCGTCCGAGATGAACAGGATGCCCTCTTCGTCGAGGACCTCCTTGTAGGCGGCGAACAGGCCCTCGGGGGCCATGGTGAAGCCGCCGACGCCCTGGATCGGCTCGGCGATCAGCGCGGCGACGTCCTTGGAGACCGCGGTGGACAGGACGTGGCGCAGGTCGTCGACGCAGGCCGCGATGTAGTCGGCGTCCGACAGCCCGCGGAACTGGGTGAGGTGCCGGTCCGCGCCGTGCAGGAAGTGCACGTTCAGCGGCGACAGGGAGTTGTTCTTCCATGAGCGGTTCGACGTCACGCCGACGGCGCCGAACGACCGGCCGTGGTAGCTCTGCCGCATGGCGAGCACCTGGTCCGATTTGCGGGCGTAGGTCGCGAGCAGCAGCGCCGTCTCGTTGGCCTCGGTGCCGGAGTTGGTGAAGAAGACCTTGGCGTCCGGGATGCCGGAGAGGCGGGCGATCTTCTCCGCCAGCTCGATCTGGCCGCGCAGCAGATAGAGCGTGGAGGTGTGGACGATCCCGGTGGCCAGTTGCCGCTCGACGGCCTCCCGCACCTCGGGCACGTCATACCCGATCATGTTGGTCAGGATCCCGGCGAAGAAGTCGAGGTAGCTCTTCCCCGACGCGTCGACGACACGGTTGCCCTTACCGCTGACGATCTCGATGGGCTCGTCGTAGTAGAGGGCCATCCAGTTCGGCATGACGGCGCGATGCCGCGCGAGAAGGCCGGCGGTCTCAGCAGGATTATGGGAGGAAGCGGACATATATCGAGTATCCCGGCTGCAGGACGTGTCTCCTACCAGCACCGTGTCGGGATAGTTCGATTCTCCCTTACATAGTGGTACGGCTGCCGCCGGGCGGCCGGCAGCCGTACCGGCAGGTCACGCGACCGGCTGGGGAGCCGGCGTTTCGGCGGGGACGGCCTGGCGGAGGACCAGGAGGGCGACCACCGCGGCCGCGAGGGAGAAGCCCAGGCCGACGAGCGAGCCCACCGACATCGCGGAGACGAAGGCGTCGCGGCCGGCTCTGGCCAGCGTGGGATCGCCCGAGTTCACCGCGACGCTGACCGACCGGCGCGCGGCCTCCGGCGCGGACTCGGGCATGGCGGCCGTGTACACCCCCGCCAGGACGCTCCCGAGGACGGCCACGCTGAGCGCCATGCCGACCTGCTGGACCGTGTCGTTCAGCGCCGAGCCGACGCCCGCGTGGTCGGGCGGCACCGCTCCCATCAGCGTGGCGTACGCCGCTGGACCGGCCAGGCCGCCGCCCACTCCCATGATGAGCAGGCTCGCGATGAGCGTGCCGTACCCCTCGGTGAGGGTGGCGAGCACGCCGAAGCCGACCGCCAGAACCAGGAGGCCGGCGACGATGAGCGTCCGGTTGCTGACCTTCTTGCCGAGCCCCGCGCCCACGCCGTTGAAGACCATCGCGGCCAGGACGTACGGCAGGAGCCCCAGCCCGGCCTTCAGCGGCTGGTAGCCGAGGACGAACTGGAGATACTGCGTGAGCGCCAGCATCAGCGCGCCGGAGCCGAAGGACAGCAGCACGATCGAGAAGGACGCGCCGCTGAACGACCGGTCCTTGAACAGGCCGAGCGGCAGCATCGGGTGCTCGGTCCGGCGCTCCCACAGCACGAAGCCGAGCAGGGCCACGACGGCCGTCACGACGACCACCGGGTTCCATTCACCGGTGGGCGCGGAGATGACGGCCCACACGAGCGCGCTCATGCCGATGATCGACAGCACGACGCCGACCGGGTCGACGCCGCGCGGAGAGCCCTTCGTCTCGGGCATCAGCACGAGCGCCGCGATGATCGCCAGGACGGCGATCGGCACGTTGAGCAGGAAGACCGAGCCCCAGTAGTAGTGCTGGAGCAGGAATCCGCCCAGCGTCGGCCCGGCGATGACCCCGACCATGGCCACGGAGCTCCACGCGGCGAACGCCTTGCGCCGCTCGCTCTCGTCGAAGACGGTGATCAGGATGGACAGGGTCGACGGCATGACGAACGAGCCGCCCACGCCCATCAGCGCCCGGGCGCCGATGAGCTGCCACGGCTCGGTCGCGAGCATCGCCGCCACGGAGGCCCCGCCGAAGAACGCCAGGCCGATGACGAGGAAGCGGCGCCTGCCGTACCGGTCGGACAGGCTTCCAGCGGTGAGCAGCAGGCCCGCGAAGACCAGGATGTACGCGTCGATGATCCACTGGACGTCCGACGGCGTGGCGCCGAGATCCCGCATGAGCGACGGGATCGCCAGGTTGAGCACGGTGTTGTCCACGACCAGAGTCAGCAGGCTCAGGCACAGGACGCCGAGGATCCACCAACGGCGGGGATGGGACATTCAATTCACCTCGAACGGCATGTCTCGAACGGCATGTCTGGGACAGTGCGGTCTCGCACAGTGTGCGAGTAACCTCAGACACTGTACGACACTCTCGTACAGTGTGCGAGCGAATATCCTGAAGCAGTGCCAGAAAGGGCGTCAGTGAAGCCGTTCACCTCGGTCTGGACCCGGGAACGCAAGGGTCCGCGCGAGCAGGGGCTGAGCCGCGACCAGATCGTCCGCGCGGCGATGGAGCTGCTCGACGCCGAGGGGCTCGACGCGCTGAGCATGCGCAAGCTCGGCGCGAAGCTCGGGGCGGGGGCGACGAGCCTCTACTGGCACGTGGCGAACAAGGACGAGCTGCTGGAGCTCGTCATGGACGAGGTCTACGGCAAGGTGACGGTGCCCGAAGGAGCCGACTGGCGCCACGCCGCCAGCGCCTTCGCGTACGGCCTGCGCGGCGCCATCCTGGAACACCCGTGGAGCGTCGGCCTGATCGGCGTCGTGCCCGGCCTCGGCCCCAACGCGCTGACGGCCTCCGACCGGCTCGTGGGGAGCTTCGCCGGGGGCGGTTTCGCCGGGACCGGCGTCGACTACGCCGTGAACGCGGTCATCGCGTACACACTCGGCGCGACCATTCCCGAGGTCTCGTGGCTCAACGCCATCAAATCGGCGGGCACGGACATCGCCGGCATGCAGGCCGCCATCGGCCCCACGATAGAGAGGCTGGCGAGCGACTATCCCTCGCTGGGGGAACGCTACAAGTCCTATACCGGGACGGACTTCGACCCCACGACGGCCCGCCGGCTCGCGTTCGACTTCGGCCTGCTGGCGCTCCTCGACGGCCTGGAGACCCGGCTCCCGCACAGCACATAGGAGCCCTCACTCTGTCAGCTAGTGAACCATCGTCTTTACATTATGATCAGGTAGCCTCTGTGCATGCTGCCCACCGTCGCCGACGTGCTCGCATTGGACGCCGTCCGTCGCGGCAACCCGCGCGTCGTCGCGGGCGGCGACCGGCTCGACACCAAGGTCCGCTGGGTTCACGTCGGAGAGATCAGCGACATCGCGCATCTCCTGCGCGGCGGCGAGTTGGTGCTGACGACGGGCGTCGCCCTCCCCGCCGAACCCGACAAGCTCGCTGACTACATCTCCGACCTGGCCGCCGTCGGCGCCTCCGGCCTGATCGTCGAGCTGGGCCGCCGGTTCGTCCGCGAGCTGCCCCGGGCCGTCGTCAAGGCCGCCGAGGAGCACGGCCTGCCGCTGATCACGCTGGCGCGCGAGACCCCGTTCGTGCAGATCACCGAGTCGGTCCACGCGCGGATCATCGACATCCAGCTTCAGGAGCTGCGTGCCTCCGAGCAGCTTCACGAGGTCTTCACCGAGCTGTCGGTCGAGGGCGCCTCTCCGGCCGAGGTCCTGGCTCAGGTGGCACGCTTCTCCGGGCGTCCCGTACTGCTGGAGAACCTGGCCCACCAGGTGCTCGCCTGCGACGCCGCCGGAGGCGACACCGGCACCCTGCTGGCCAACTGGGAGACCCGCTCCCGCGCCGTCTCGCCCGTGGAGCGGACGGCCTACGACGCCGCCGCCGGCTGGCTGGTCACCATGGTCGGCGCCCGCGGGCAGGACTGGGGGCGGCTGATCCTGCTCTCCGACTCCTCCCCCACCCCGCGCGACATCGTCCTCGCGGAGCGCGCGGCCACCACGCTCGCCCTGAGCCGGCTGCTGGAGCGCCACCAGGAGTCCCTCGAACGGCAGGCACACGGCACGATCATCGCCGGCATCCTCACGCACACCTACTCCGATCCCGACGAGGCCGCCGCCCGCGCCCGCGCCGTCGGCGTTCCGCTGACCGGCCGGAAGCTCATCAGCGCCGTCATCCGGCTCACCTCGTCCAGCGGCACCGCCTTGGGAGAGCAGGCCAAGCTCGGCGAGCTGGCCGAGGCGACGGCGGCCGCGTGCCGCGACGCCCGGCTGCCCGCGCTCGTCGGCGCGCTCGACCAGAGCCGGGTCGGGGTGCTCCTGCCCCTCCCGCCCCGCTCGCTCGCCGAGACCGCGCTGAGCGCGCTCGCCGACCGTCTGCGGGCGACGTTCCCCACGGCGTTCGTGCTGGCGGCCGGGTCCGTCGTCGAGTCGATCAAGGACGTACGGCGCAGCTTCCTGGAGGCCGAGCAGGTCGCCGAGGTGGCGGTGCGCCAGCCCGACGGCCGGGCGTTCTACCGCCTACCGGACCTGCGGTTGCGCGGCCTGCTGCACCTCCTGCGAGATGACGCGCGGCTGCAGACGTTCGCGGAGCGGGAGCTCGGCGCGCTGCTGGCGCACGACGCCCAGCGGCACGGTGATCTCACCCGGATCCTGCGCATCTATCTGGACGCCGGGCGGAACAAGGCCGTGGCCGCGCAGAAGGCCCATCTGTCCCGGCCGGCCTTCTATGACCGGCTCCGGCGGCTCGAGCGCATCCTGGACACCGACCTGGACGACGTCGAGTCGTGCCTGTCCCTCCACGTCGCGCTGCTGGCCCTGGAGACGTTCCGCCGCGAGACCCCGTAAGCCTGCTCGGGGGCGGCCCCGGGCGGCGACGGCGGGATCCTCGCGAATATGCGAATACGCGGAGGTAGCTCTGCCTCTCCAGGTGTAAGACCTATGTCACGTCGCCACTCTGCGTGTACTCGCGCGTACGGGGTGTTCGTGCTTGTCTCAAAGGGTGCAGACGACGAGCGAACCTCAAATCAGCCCCGCCATCGTGGTCCGTGCGCTGTCCGCCCGTTTCCCCCGCTGGACGATCTGGTGGGGCCAGGCGACGACGCACTACTGGGGGGTGTCGCGCCACAACGGGATCCTGATCCACGTGGAGGCCCGATCCGCCCAGGAGTTCGTACGGCGGGCCCGCGAGATCGACGCTGGGAGTCCATGATGCGACATTTGCCACCTTATGACCCATTTATTCGATTATCTGGTTTTTGTCCCTGTTAGCTGAATTTGTCGGTCGTCCTGGGTAACGAGGCGGCGGATTTCTCATGCTGTTTGGCGCGTTTCGCCCCACTGCAACGGCCATTCTCGCCACGATGGTCCCTTTGAGGATCACGAATGGGGAGAAACCGCATGAGCCGCCGCCTGATCGTCGGAGTCGCCACCCTGGCTCTTACGATGACCACCCTCACAGCTCCGGCGCTCGCCGACCCCGTCACCGGTTTACCCTCGTCGAGCTTCCCGCTCGGCGAGCCGGGGATTTCGAAGACCGTCGCCAAGAGCCTCGCGCCCGGCGTCGACTACTTCACACTGAGGCACGGCCAGTCCAAGGACGGCTACACGGTGAGCGTCGTGGTCGGCGGCAATGACGCCTTCTCCGAGGCGACCGCTCAGAGCCAGGCGCAGGCCGTACAGGAGGCCGGGTTCAGCCCGACGATTGTGAAGTTCACCCGGCCCGCCGTGGCGGACTTCCCGGCCGCCGACTACTTCATGGTGCGGCTGGGAAACTGGCCGCTGGAGAAGAAGGCCGAGGCGGGCGAGGTCGTCAAGCAGCTCAAGGACGCGGGCATCGGCGCCAAAGTCGACTTCCTGGGCGACGATGGCTTTCAGACGACGGGCCCGTGGAGTGTGCGGATCATCACGATCGATCCCCGGACCTTCCACGGCTCCCTCCGGTCGTCGATCGGCACCGGCGTCGCCAAGCGTGAGAAGGTCTCCGCGATGGCCGCCTCGGTCAAGGCAATCGCCGGAGTCAACGGCGGGTTCTTCGACATCCACACGCTGACGGAGTTCCGCGGCGACCCCACCGGGATCTCCGTCGTCGGGGGCAAGCTGCTCAGCGAGGCCGTGTCCGGCCGCGCCGGCCTGGTCCTCAAGGGCCGGACGGCACGCGTCACCGAGCTCTCGTCGCTCGTGGTGGCGCGGGCGAACGACGGGGCCGCCGTGGCGGTCACGGGCCTCAACCGCGTCCCGAAGCCGGACGAGCTCGTGATGTACACCGAGGAGCTCGGCAGGGCCACTCCCGTGGACGACGGAGTGGAGGTTGTGCTGGACGCGTCCGGCAAGGTGACAGGGGTCCGCGACCCCGGCGCCCCGGTCGCGCGCGGCACGCGGGTCCTCCATGGAGTCGGCGCGGCCTCGGACTGGCTCTGGGAGCACGCCGGCGAGACCGCGACCATCAAGGTCACCACTCAGGTCACCGACCTGCGCACCCACAAGGCCATCCCGCTCACCCCGGAGACGAACATCATCGGCGGAGCGATCGGGCTGGTGCGCGGCGGTCAGATATCGATCACCGCGTTTAGGGACGGCATGGCGAACGTCAACATGATCCTGCGCCGTCACCCCCGCACGCTGGCGGGCGTCACGAAGTCGGGCAAGCTCATCATCGCGGTCGTCGACGGCCGGGCCCCCGGAACCACCGTGGGCGCCTCCTTCTTCGAGGCGGCGCAGATCATGCGCTGGCTCGGGGCCCGCGACGCGGTCAACCTGGACGGCGGCGGTTCGAGCGCGATGGTGATCGGCAAGAAGGTCGTGAACCACCCGTCCGACGGCGTCGAACGAGGCGTCGGCGACGCGCTCCTGATCGTCGGCCAGCCCTGATCGGGGCGCCCGGTGACGTCGACGCCATGCGCACGGAGGCGTGACGCCGCGCGGGCGCTCGCCGTTCAGATGCGAGCGCACACGCCGTTCAGATGCGAGCGGGCGTTCAGCGGGATGACCTGAGGCGGGCGATCATGTCGTCGTCACAGGTGTCCCAGAACGTGCCGATCAGGTCTTCGAGGTGGTCAAGCGAGGCCGCCTCGAAGAGCACTTCCTGATATTTCGTGATGTCGTACGACGTAGTGCCCATGGCGGCGAGATCGAGGGGACGGATGTCCATCCCCCTGAACTCCTCGATCTCGCCGTACGAGCTCAGAATGCCCGCGCCGTACGCCTTGAGCTCCCCGCTCTCCCGCATGACACCGAACTCCAGCGTGAACCAGAACACCTTCGAGACGAACTCCAGCGCCTCACCCGTCTCGACCCTTCGCGCCGCCCGGCCCGCGAGCCGGTACAGCTCCGCGAACCGCGGCGAGGCGAGCGTGTTCGCATGCCCGATCACCTCGTGGATGACGTCGGGCTCCGGAGTGTAGAAGGGCACCGAGTGGTGCCGAATGTACTGCGTGGCGTGGAACAGGCCGTCCGCCAGCACGCTGTAGAACTCTCTTAGCGGGACCAGCCCGGCCGCCGGCACATAACGGAACCCGGTGAGCGGCTGGAGCAGGTCGCTGACCTCCTGGAGTTGCGGGATGCGGTCCTTCGGCAGGCCGAGCCGTCGAGCCGCGTCGAGGAACTCGCGCACCGCGTACTTGCCGTGCTTGACCGCCAGTTCCTTCGTGACGAGAGCCCACACGCGGTGCTCTTCGTCGGTGTACTCGGCATGAGGAATGGGCGCACCCGGCTGGTAGCCGAGGGCCAGCGCGGCGATCGCGTTCCGCCGCTTCCGATAGACCTCGTCGGCGAAACCGGGATGAGTCTTGGCCAGCTCGACGACAACCGACCCGTCATCCCGCGTAGCGACCGGGGCGAAGTACTGCGCTTCATCGAACATACTCCCATTTGACAGCAAGTCACCCATCAGCTGGCAAGAGTGACCAGTTCCAGTGGACGAAACGCTCAGCATTGTGGTCTGGATGGAGAATCGGCTAGTCGTTTCGCCTAGTCCGGCGTAGCCTCAGGCGCATGCTCGATTCCCTCGACAGCCGGCTACTGATCACTATGCGCGCCAATCCGCGTATCGGTCTGACCGAGCTCGCGCGCATGCTCAGCGTCGCCCGCGGAACCGTCCAGGCCCGCCTGGAGAAGCTGATGATGCGCGGAGTCATCAGCGATTTCGGACCGACCATTTTGGCCGAGGAGATCGGCTACCCGATCCTCGCGTTCGCGTCCCTCCAGATCGCCCAGGGCAAGCTGACCGAGGCCGTCCAGACGCTGGCGGGCATACCGGAGATCCTCGAGGTGTACGGCACGAGCGGCCAGGCCGACCTGCTCTGCCGGGTCGTCGCGCGAAGCACGCCGCATCTTCAGGAGATCATCGCGAGAATCCTCACCTCGCCTGCCGTCCAGCGCAGCGACACCACGATCGCCCTGTCCACCCAGATCCCCTTCCGGGTGGACCCCCTCCTCGAGGCGGCCATCATCCCTTAAGCAGGGGAAGGAAGTGCGCACGGACCCACAGTCCGGGAGCACAGCGACGCCAAGGGCGGTGGGAGTGTCCGGTTGAGGAAGTGATCGTCCATAGACCGCACGATGCTGTCCGTCGCGATAGGACGCGCGTGACGCCGCCCCGGGGCTGTCCGTCGGCGTGGGGGCGGGCGTGAGCCGGCAGGGTGCTGTCCGTCGGTGTGGGGGCGAGCGCGGTGGTGGCACCGGCCATTCCGTGAATGTGGCATTGGCGTGATGCCGGCAGGGTGCTGTCCGTAGGCGCGGTGTCGGGCGGGTGTTCCGGCCGGCCGTGATAGTTGCGGTCTGGTGAGGCCGCG
>NZ_JBGCBZ010000032.1:0-74941 GCF_041262585.1 Planotetraspora sp. GP83
GCGGCGTCGACCGCGGTCACCGTGTAGGTGTGGGAGGAGGAGGCGGCGAGCCCGCTGATGGTGGCGGTGGTCCCGGTCGGGCTGGCCACCACGGTGGTGCCCTCGTAGACCTTGTAGCCGGTAACGCCGACGTTGTCGGTGGAGGCGTCCCAGGCCAGGCTGACGCTGCTCGAGGTCGTCGAGGTGACCCGGAGGTTCGCCGGAACCGACGGCGCCTCGGTGTCGGTCCCCGACGACGTGGTGCCGGTGACGGGAGAGCTCTTGGCCGACTCGTTCCCGGCGGCGTCGACCGCGGTCACCGTGTAGGTGTGGGAGGAGGAGGCGGCGAGCCCGCTGATGGTGGCGGTGGTCCCGGTCGGGCTGGCCACCACGGTTGTGCCCTCGTAGACCTTGTAGCCGGTAACGCCGACGTTGTCGGTGGAGGCGTCCCAGGCCAGGCTGATGCTACTGGCCGTGGTCCCGGTCACCCGCGGGTTCGCCGGAACCGACGGCGCCTGGGTGTCCGGCCCGCCGCCGCCGATCGCCACGGTCGAGGTGGCCGAGTTCCAGCCGGTGACCCGGACGGACGCCGCGGTGCCCCGGTAGGTGACCGTGAGCGTCTTGGACTCACCGGGCCAGAGGCTGATCGCGTTGTCCGACCAGAGGGCCGGCAGGATCGGCTTGCCCGCCGCGTCGAGCACGTGGGCGTCGAGGTAGAACGCGGGGATCGCGCCCGAGCCCGTGTTCTTGATCGTGACGGTGGCCGTGCCCGCGGATGCCGAGGTCGCGGTGACCGAGATCGGCGCCTGCGCCAGGCTCGTCAGACCCTTGAGGTTGGCGTACGACGTGGTGGGGGTGAAGTACCAGTCGCTGCCGCCGTAGTTCAGGGTGTCGTTCGAGGTCGACAGCCAGTACACGTTCCGGTCGATCTCGCCGCTGCCGTTGCTGAGCGTCAGCCGCACCAGGTAGGTGGTGTTGAGGCCCGAGATCGATGGGATCGTCACCGCGGTGGTCCGGCCGCCGTCGGCGGCGACGGACACCGTGGAGGTGTTGGTGTACTTGTTCGTGCCGTCGAGGTTGAAGACGTCGGTCTTGACGGTCAGCCCCGAGGCGGCCGTGGGAGTCGAGTTGACGACGACCACGGACTTGTTGTCGTAGGAGTACTGCACGTGCAGCGGCTTCATGGCCTCCTTGGTGCCCCAGTACGACCCGCCCTGGTCCAGGTACGTGTCGAAGAGCTGCCAGTGCAGGGAGCTCCAGCCGCTGTTGAGCATCCAGTAGATGACGCCGGTCGCGGGGTTGGACGAGTCCTTGAAGTTACGCCCGAACGACTCGAACTGGGCGCGCACGTTCTCGTACTGGGCGAGCTGCGCCTTGCGGACGTAGTCGTCCAGGCTGGCCGGCGAGCCGTACCGGCCCACGAGCGCGTTGTTGAAGAGCGTGAGGTTGTTGAACGTGCTGGACGGCGAGCGGTGGTACTGCGTGGCGCTCAGGTTCTGCCACAGCGTGTTCTGCTCGCTGCTGGACAGCATCCGCTTGACCGAGTCGAGCGTCGGCACGTCCGGCCCGGCGCTGACCTCGGACGCGAAGCCGTTGGCGCCGCCGAGCTGCTTGTTGTACCAGTAGTTCGGCGGGATCCAGTCGTACGGCCCGTCCATCTTCATGCCGGAGCCGCCGAGCTGGGGCGACGACTTGGCGGACGCCGCCGCGACGACCGGGACCTTCCATTCGGCCGCGTTGATCGCGTCGAGGTAGTTCGTCTCCTGCGTCCCGTTGGGGGCGAAGTCGCTGCCGATCAGGAAGGTGAAGACGCTCGGGTGGTCGCGCAGCCGCGCGGCCTCGGCCGCCATCGCCGCCTTGGCGACCGGGTAGTCGGCGGAGCTCCAGGTGTCGCCCGCCTCGCCGCCGTTCGTCTGGCCCTCCCACTTGTTGCAGCACTCCCAGCCGGCCATGACGAGGATGCCCATCTGGTCGGCCCAGTCGAAGAACTCGTCCGGCTCCAGGTGGCCCTCCAGGCGGACGGTGTTAAGCCCCATGTCGCGGACGTACTTCAGCTTGTCCTGGACGTAGGTCGGGTCCCACCGCAGGAAGAGGTCGGGGGACCAGCCGCCACCCCGGATCAGGACGTTCTTGCCGTTGATCTTGTAGAGCCGGTGACCGCTGCCGTCGAGGGACGACGTGGTGTTGCGGATGCCGATCTTCTCGGCCGCGCTGTCGGTCACGTTGCCGGCGACGGTCGAGGTCACGCTCAGGTCGTAGAGCGGCTGGCCGCCCATGCCGTACGGCCACCAGACCTGGGGGTTGTTGATGGTCACCGGGAAGGAGACCGTCTTCGTCTGGTGCGCGGTGAGCGCGACGTCCTGGCTGAAGCTCTGCGAGCCGACCGTCCCGGAGATGGTCGCGGTGACCGAGGACGACGAGTCGTTGCGGGCGTCCACCTTGACGGTGAGGTCGGCCCGGTCCAGCGCGGAGGTCAGGGTCGTCACGACGTGGGTGTTCCGGAGGGCGACCGAGCCGGTGCGCTTGACGAGGACATCACGGAAGATGCCCATGTTCTTGTCCGGCGGGTTCTGCGTCCAGTCGATCCAGCCGGTCGTCAGATGCTTGTTCGGATCGTTGGGGCTGATCCTGAAAGCGACCGAGTTGACGCCGGAGTGGACCAGCGAGGTCACGTTGATCTCGCTGTGGGTGTAGGCGCCCTGGATGCCGGTCGCGACCTGGGTGCCGTTCACCCAGACGTCGGTGCCGCCTGACATCAGGCCGCTGAAGTCCAGGAACGTGTTCAGCCCGGTCTCCGAGCCGAGGGTGAAGTCCGACCGGTACCACCAGGGGACGGTGAAGTCCGCGGTCGGAATGTTCTTCATGTTGGTCGAGAAGAACGGGTCGGGGTAGACGCCGTTCTTCAGCAGAGCGGCCAGGACGGTGGAGCGAGGTCCGGCGGCGTACCAGCCGGACGCGGAGTAGCCGGGCGAGGAGATCGCCCCTCCGCCGTCAGAGGTCTTGGACGATGACTGGATCTTGTAGCCGGGCAGCACGATGGGCTGCGTGGCGGCCTGAGATCCGGCGGCGGGAAGCACGGTCACGCCGGTCAGCGTCAGGGCAAGTGTGGCGAGTAATCGGATCAGGGTCCGGGAGCGCACAGGGTCCTCCTGAGCTTTTGTTAATAAGGGTTATTAACAAATTGCCCAGATAGTAGGACGCCCGTCATGTCTGGTCAAGGGTAATCCCCGTCCCGTGGGTAGTGACGGGCACATGACAAAGAAGACATCCCTGGGTGTCGAGGAAGAGTTCCTGGTCGTCGACCTGCAGACCCGGCGGCTGACGCCGCTGGCGCGGGCGATGCTGGATCGGCTGCCGGAGGAGGGCTTCGCCGCGGAGTTGCAGCGCTCCGTCGTGGAGACCAACAGCACGCCGCTTGAGGACCTCGCCGATGTGCGGGCCGAGATCGTACGGCTGCGCCAGGCGCTCGTGGCCGCGGGGGAGCCGCTGGGCGTCGGCGTGATCGCCTCGGGGACGACCCCGCTGGCGGGGGTCGAGGGCTTCACCATCTCGCCAGGGGAGCGGTATCAGTACTTGTCGGACTCCTACCAGTTCCTCGCGCAGGAGCAGCTCATCTGCGGGGCTCAGGTGCATGTGGAGATCGACGACCGCGACGTGGCCGTCCTGGCGGCCCAGCGCGTCGAGCCGTGGCTCCCGGTGCTGCTGGCGCTCAGCGCGAGCTCGCCGTACTGGCAGGACGCGGACACGGGGTATGCCAGCAGCCGGGCCCTGGCCTGGCAGCGCTGGCCGACCGCCGGGCCCGTCGGGCCGTTCGAGAACGCTGAGGAGTATGACCAGACCGCCGACGACCTGGTCGCCTCCGGCGTCATCGAGGACAGGGGCATGGTCTACTTCGACATGCGGCTGAGCGCCCACGTGCCCACGGTGGAGCTGCGCGTCTGCGACTCCTGCCCTCTGGCGGACGACGTGGTGCTGCTCGCCGGGCTCTTCCGGGCGCTGATCACCCGGGAGAGCGAGGCCGTGCTGAACGGCGAGCCCCCGAAGGGCGAGGGACGGCTCGCGCTCCTGCGCGCCGCCAACTGGCGGGCCGCGCGCTCGGGCCTCGAAGACGACCTTCTGTCACCGATCACGAGCAGGCCGGCGTCGGCGCCTCAGGTGGTCACGTGGATGCTCGACGACCTACGGCCGACGCTGGAGGAGATCGGCGACTGGGAGCTCGTGTCCGAGCTGGCCGACGCGGCGCTGCGCCGGGGCAGCGCCGCGTCGCGCCAGCGCGGCGCGCTCGCCCAGCACGGCCGCCCGCAGGACGCCGTCGATCTCCTGCTCCGGGAGACCCGCTTGGCGTAGACGCCGATATCCACCGCCGGGTTCCGGGCCGTCACCTCCGTCATGGACGGCCCGGTGGGGCCGATAGCCTACTGGCCATGCTCCCGGCGTTCCCGAAGGTCCCGGTGTCCCCTGTGTGCGGCCCGCGATGACCAGCGCGTATTCGAGCTGGCTGATCGGCGGCGCCCTGCTCGTCGCCCTCGTCGGCGTGGTCAGCGCCATCCGCGACCGGCCCATGGGGCCCGTGCTGTTGACCGCGCTCGCGCTGCTGGAGGTGGCGCTGCTCGTCCAGGCGGGCATGGCCGTCGCCGGGATCGGGCACGTGGAGGAGAAGGCCACCTTCATCGGCTACCTGGCGGGCACGATCGTGATCCCCCCGGCCGCCGTCTGGTGGGGGCGGGCGGAACGGACCCGCTGGGGCCCCGGCGTCATCGCCGTCGCCGCCTTCACCGTGGCCGTCATGACAGGGCGGCTCCTGCAGATCTGGAACGGGGCGACCCCATGACGGACGGAGGCCCGGCGCGCGGCGACGCCGCGGTCAGGTCGGGGCCGGGACGCGTCCTCGTGGCGGTCTACGGCGTGTTCGCCCTCGCGGCCATCTCACGCGCCGGCGTCCAGATCGCCACGAAATTCGGCGAGGCGCCGCTGGCGTACCTGCTGTCGGCCTTCGCCGCGGTCGTCTACATCGTGTTGACCGTGGCGCTGGCCCGGGGCAGCCGCCGTGTCGCGCTGGCCGCCTGCGCGATCGAGCTGGCCGGCGTGCTGATCGTCGGCACCCTCAGCCTGGCGGACCCCGCCGCGTTCCCGCACGCCACCGTCTGGTCCGGGTACGGCAGCGGCTACGGCTTCGTGCCACTCGTGCTGCCGGTCGTCGGGCTGTTCTGGCTGCTCCGCCACCGTAAGTCCGCCTCCTAGGGAAGCCGTCCCGGTCCCGGCTCGGAATAACTCCATTGATATGGTTGTCGAATCGTGGGATGACTGGACGATCTATGGAGTTGAGGCCGGCAATGAGCGCCGTCGCACGCAGTAAAGGCAGCCCGTCCGTCGCGTGGCTGATCGCCGCCGGGATCACCCTGGCGGCGCTCAACCTGCGCACCGCCGTGACGAGTGTGGGGCCCGTCCTCGACCAGGTCACGACGGGTCTCGGCATGTCGGGCGCGGCGACCGGACTGCTGACGACGCTGCCGGTGCTCTGCTTCGCGGTCTTCGGGGCTGTGACGCCCGCGCTCGCCCGGAGGATGGGGGAGCACCGGCTGCTGCTGGGCGCGCTCATCCTGCTCGGCGCCGGTCTGGCACTGCGGTCCCTCGTGGGGACCGCGGAGGTGTTCCTCGCGGCCAGCGTGGTGGCGCTGGCCGGCGGGGCGATCGGCAACGTGGTGATCCCGACGCTGATCAAGCGGCATTTCCCCCGCCGGGCGGGGACGATGACGACCGTCTACTCGACGGCTCTCGCCCTCGGGACCATGGCCGCGGCGGCCGCGACGGTGCCCATAGAGCGGGCGGCCGATGGGAACTGGCACGTGGCACTAGGAGTGTGGGCGGCTCTCGCCGCCGTTGCCGCCATTCCGTGGCTTGCGCTGTCGCGCAGTGAGCCGGAGCGGCGTAACACCCTCGCGCACACGGGCCGCGGCGGACTGATGCGGAGCAGACTGGCCTGGGCCATGGCCGGATACTTCGGCTCCCAGTCGATCATCGCGTACGTGATGTTCGGCTGGCTGCCCGAGGTGCTCCGGGACCACGGATACACCTCGGGGCAGGCCGGTCTCGTGCTCGCCGTGTTCACCGGCCTGGGCGTCCCGACCTCGTTGGTGGTGCCGGCGCTGTCGGCCCGCATGTCCGACCAGCGGCCGCTGGTGCTGGGCTTCGTCGCCCTCTACGCGGCAGGGTTCGCCGGGCTGCTCACCGGCCACGGGCTGTGGGTGTGGTCGGTCGCCGTCGCCCTCGGGATGGGCTCCTTCCCGCTCGCGCTGTCACTGCTGGCGCTGCGCACCCGGACCTCGGAAGCCACCGCGGCCCTGTCGGCCTTCGGGCAGAGCACCGGATATCTCATCGCGGGCGCGGGCCCGCTCGTCTTCGGCCTGCTGTACCAGGTGAGCGGCGGCTGGGCGCTGCCGTTCGGCCTGCTGTTCGCCGCGGTGGCCGCGCAGGCCCTCACCGGCTGGTACGTGGGAGCCCCGCGAGCCCTGGAGGACGAGGATCACGGCCGCCGCCGGGGCGGCGGCCACCGGCGGGCCGTACAGGACGACGGGCGGGCCGATCGGGGGCTGAACCTGCTGGGCCTGCGGGACCTGCACTGGGGCCTGCGCTGGGGCCTGCACCGGGGCCACGCGTCCCGCGGGGTCCGCGACCAGAACATCACCGCGCCCATCACCGGGCCCATCACCGGGCCCATCACCGGGCCCATCACCGGGCCCGTCACTGGGCGTCCTCGCGCGCGTGCCGTCGGCGCGAGAGCGCGGCGTGACGGCAAGGCCGACCCGGTTCCGTCGCCCCGGCCGCAGCCGGCGCGGCACGCCGCCCGGCGCGGGAACCGTCGCAGGCCCGCTCCTCATACGTGAGGGGGACGTGAAGGGGACGTGAAGGGGACGTGAAGGGGACGTGAGGGGACATGGCGCGCCGGGTTTAGGCCCCGGCGTGCGGGCAGGGCTTGGGGTGCAAACCCACAACGGAAGGAGGAGGCATGAGCTCGATCGAACACTCCGTCGACGTGAATGTCCCGATCCGAACGGCGTACAACCAGTGGACCCAGTTCGAGAGCTTCCCGGAGTTCATGGAAGGCGTGGAGTCGGTCAAGCAACTCGATGACACGCGTACCGACTGGGTCGTCGAGATCGCCGGGGTCCGCCGGGAGTTCGAAGCCGAGATCACCGAACAGCACCCGGACGAGAGGGTGGCATGGCGCTCCCTGGACAGGCCGCGGCAGGCCGGTGTGGTGACGTTCCACCGGCTGAGCGACGACTCGACGCGGGTGACGCTCCAGATGGAGTACGACCCGGAGGGCTTCGCCGAGA
The DNA here is from genome assembly GCF_041262585.1 of Planotetraspora sp. GP83. Taxonomy (NCBI): domain Bacteria; kingdom Bacillati; phylum Actinomycetota; class Actinomycetes; order Streptosporangiales; family Streptosporangiaceae; genus Planotetraspora; species Planotetraspora sp. GP83. The sequence goes on from NZ_JBGCBZ010000032.1 coordinate 7,317, forward strand.
GGGCCGCCGACGCGCTGCAGATCGTGCGCCTGCGGGTCAGGGGCGACCTGGAGAGGTTCAAGGACTTCATGGAGTCGCGGGGCGCCGAGACCGGCGCCTGGCGCGGTGAGGTCCCCGGGCCGCACCAGCGGGGCCCCGGCGGCGGCTCGGACACCGGAACCGGCCGCGGCGCGGGAGGGGGCTCCGGCACGGGCTACGACATCGGCGAGCCGATGCCGCCTCAGCCGGTGAACGCGGAGTATCCGCGTGAGACGCCGCTGCCTCCGCCCGGCACCGGCCCGATCCCCCCGGCTCCCGGCACCGGCCCGGTTCCGCCCGGCGCCGGACCCGTGCCGCCGCGTGAGACTCCCGGACCGGTCATCTAGCCGGGTCCGTGGGGACCGGCGCACCCGCCGGCCTGTGTGAAATGGAGCCCATCCCCCCAAAAGGGAGGATGGGCTCCTTTCTGGTATGTTCACACATCGGGTCATCCCATGAATACGGCTTGCACCTCCACGGGGGCGGCGCAAGCCGTACGGGGCGGCCTGTCGCGCCGCGCTCACTCCTGGGGCCGGCGGGGCCCGTCCCGGCTCTCCAGGCATGCGACATGAGGCAGCCCGGGGCGACCTGACCTCGTCCCGGGCTGCCTCAACCCAAGAGTAGGGGGTCGCCTCCCGGCGCCTGGAAACGGGGGTGCGGGGAGTCCGCGCCCCGCGCTACCGTGCCCGCATGCGATTGATCGTCTCTCCGCCGCCCGCCCGATAGCGGGCGCGCTCTCCGGTGAACCGGGCCTGACCGGCCCGGTTGATGGCCGCTGCCCGCATTAGGGGGACCTGGGCCGGCCATCAACCGATGAGAGGCGTCGATGACGCATGCTTCCGCCCTGCCTGTACGGCGGGGCCTCGTCCACCTGTCCATCGCCGCGGTCGCCTGGGGGACCGGTGGCGCCGCGGGTGCGGTGCTCCACCGTACGGGCGACCTCAGCCCCGTCGCCGTGTCCTTCTGGCGGTTCGCCTGCGGAGCGGCGTTCCTGCTGGCCGCCGCCCGCGTCGGCCGCCGCCCCGCGGGCCGTCCGTCGTGGAGGACGACCGCGGTCATCGGCCCTGCCATGGCGGTGTGCCAGGCCGCGTACTTCGCCGCGATCGCCGAGTCGGGCGTGGCCGTCGCCACGATGGTGACGATGGGCGCCAACCCCGTGCTCGTCGCGGTCGGCGGGCGAATCTTCCTGCGTGAGCCCCTGAGTCGCACTCGCCTGGCCTGCGTCGGGCTGGCCGTCGCGGGCCTCGCCATGCTCGCCGGTGGAGCCGGCCGGTTCACGCCGGCGGGCGTGGGTTACGCCCTGCTGTCGGCGGCGGGGTATTCCACCGTCACGCTGTTCGCCCGATCGGCGGGGGACGGCCGGGGTCGCGCTCTGTGGGGGTTCGCGGCCGGAGCCGTCTGCCTGCTGCCCCTGGCGGCGGCTCACGGCCTGCTTCCGGCGCCCGGTGACGCGGGGGCCGCTGTGCTGTTGCTCGTCTATCTGGGGGCCGTCCCGACGGCGCTGGCGTACGGCCTGTTCTTCGCGGGCCTCAGGACGGTGAGCGGCACGACCGCAGCCGTCATCGCGCTGCTGGAGCCGCTGGTCGCCGCCGCCATCGGGGTATTCCTGCTGCGCGAGCACCTCGCCCCGGCCCAGCTCGCGGGAGGGATCACCCTGCTGGCCGCCGTAGCCTGCCTCGCGCGGTCGGAGATGAACGCCGACGGCTGACCGCCGCCGGCTGACCGCGCTGCCGTACGGCCTGCTCGCCGTGGACCTGCTCGCCATGGACCTGATCGAGCGGCCGTACGGCGGGCCCGGCGCGGGCCGGGTCCTCCGCGATCTCGGCGCGGGGCGGGGCATCCTCTCGCCGGTTACCCGCCTGCGGGCGGTGTCCTATACACTGGCTGGCGTCGCAAGGGGCTATAGCGCAGCTGGTAGCGCACCTCCATGGCATGGAGGGGGTCTGGGGTTCGAGTCCCCATAGCTCCACACAGATGGGCGATTCAAGGGCCACCCTCCGGGGTGGCCTTCTTCGTTTCCCGGCGTTTTCCTTTCCCCGTGGGCGGCACGACTTCCCGTGTGTGCATTACGACTACCCGCCTGTGTGCATTACGACGCGGACCGCGATTCCCGTCGCCGTTTTCATGAAGGTGTCCGCAGTTCTCGTACAGCTAAGGATTTCTCTCATGTCGCTTATGCGGCGCAACATCCTGACTCTCGCCCTCGCCTGCGTGGGCCTCGTGGCCACCGCCGCCCTCGCCGCGCCGGCCCAGGCCGCGGGCGGCGCCACCGCCTCGGTGTCGCTGGGGGGCCTGTCCGTCGTGGGGACGACGGCGGGCGACAGCATCAAGCTCACCTCGTCCGGCAGCACGGTCACCGTGAGCTCCGCCGCGCACGCGGTGACCGCCTCCGCGGGCTGCGTCCAGCAGGGCAGCAAGTCCGTGTCCTGCGGAAACGTCAAGACCATCACGGTCAACGTGCGGTCGGGCAACGACACCGTGGTCAACCGGACCGGCCTCTTCTCGGAGATCTTCGGCTCCGCCGGCGCCGACAATCTCTCGGGCGGCTCGGGCCGGGACATCCTCGTCGGCGGCAGCGGCGACGACACACTCGTCGGCAACGGCGGCAATGACACTACCGACGGCGGCGCCGGCAGCGACACCTGCGCCGGTGAGATCGAGGAGAACTGCGAGTTCTGAACCCGTCGCCTGTCACCACGAAAAAGGCGGCCGCGTTTCGCGCGGCCGCCTTTTGTTTTCGTGGCCGGCCGGCGGCCGGCTATTTCGGGGTGATGAAATTGACGAGGACGCCTGTCGGGATCGAGGCGATGACGCCGAGGAAGAAGAGCAGCCACTGATCGGGCTTCTGGCGGCTTTCGCCTTTCGGGCGGCCGGCGAGGAGCAGTGCCCTGGCCGCCGCGACCGTCCTGTGGTCCCTGGTGATGACGCCTTGCTGCTCTTCGGCATGACGCACGAGCTCATGGTAGGCGGCCTCCTGCGCGGCGAGGTCGCGCCGGAGCTCGTCCAGCAGGGTGGCCGCTTCGACGAAGGCGTCGTTGACGGTCGCGACACGGCGGCGGAGCCGTTCGGCGAAGGCCTCGGGGGTCTCGGACGCTTCGGGGACCGCTCGCTTCGGCCGTGTGCGGCCGGGCCACAGTCCCCAGCCGCTGCAGCAGGGCCGCCAGCGAGATGCCGACGGACAGCGCCATGAGCACGGTCGCGCAGACGAGGACGGCGCTGGGCTGGGACCGCTGGGGACCGAGGAGCGCCCAGTAGACGATGAACAGCGCGAGGACGCCCGCGACCAGGACGGTGGAGTAGACGGCGGGCCCTCGGACGTTTGCGTTTCCCGTCCGATTGCCCGTCGACGCGCTCGGCCATTCAGGCGCACCTTTCTCCGGGTCTCTCACCCGCGAGTCCATTCAGTACGGATCGGACGCCGTCATTGTTCGTCAGGTTCACGACGTACTGGGGTGCCAGGGCGATTTGAGACCAAGTTGTTCCTCATAACCATCATGGCTGGGATCAGGCCAATACGGATCGCGTCATTTGAGCCGAAAAAGAGGAACATGCGCTGAGACGGCATGGATCCGTGTTAGTTGCCATGTCCGTCCCAATGACATCCCTGCCGGCCAGGTGGGACGCGGGCATACACGCGGGCATACCGACTGGTCGGTCCGTATGGCAGGATCGGGCCATGGTCGATCCTCATGTCGCTCGTCAGGGATGGCGCCGTCTCGAACCCGTGCACGCCATGGTCTACTTCGTGCCCGAGGCCACGGAGCAGTACGCCGCGCTGGGCCTCACCGACTGGCGGAGCGGTTACTTCGCCTCGCGGGCCGCGGCCTTCGGGCCCGCCTCCCCGGAACTGGTCATCGCGACCTTCTACAACTTCTCGCCCCGTCTCATCCGGAGGGCGCTCCCGGCGGCCTGGGGCGTGGTGAGCCCGGACAAACTGCTGGCCGCCCGGCTCGACGCGGCGGGCGCGGCCCTGCGCCGGGCGGACATCCACGCCCGTCCCGATCTGGAGGAGACACTGGCGCTGGCACGCCGCGCGGCCCTCGCCGCGTGCGAGCGGCTCCCCGGACGCCCGCTGTTCGCCGCCCATGCGGCGCTGCCGTGGCCCGAGGACCCGGTTCTCGCCCTGTGGCACGCCCAGACCCTGCTGCGCGAGTATCGCGGCGACGGCCACATCGCGGTCCTGGCGGCCGAGGAGCTGAGCGGCCTGGACGCGCTCATCCTCCACGCCGCCGCCGCCGGGGACATGCCCGTCTCCTTTCTCAAGAAGACCCGGGGATGGAGCAGGGAGGAATGGGCCGCCGGAGAGGACGCGCTGCGGTCGCGCGGGCTCCTCGGAGACGGGCTCACGGTCAGCGAGCGGGGCCAGGCGCTCCGCCGGAGGATCGAGGAGCGGACCGACGAGCTCGCGCTGCCCGCCTACGCCGCGCTTGGCGAGGAGGGCTGCGAGCGCCTCGCCGTACTGGCGAGAGGGTTCGGCCGGGCGGTGGTCGACGCCGGTCTGCTCACCCTCCCGGCCTGACGGTGCTTCCTGCGTGACGGTGCTTCCGGAAGCCGGCGTCAGGTCCGGAACGCATCGTGCCCGCCCCGGCGCGCGGAGCGGGCACGATTTCCACTACGGCTGATCCCGCCGGACGGGGGACCTGCCTAGTTGTTGTTGATGAACTGCTGGGCCAGCTGGTTGCCGAGGGTCACGGCCTGCTGGTGGTTCTCTTCCTGAGAAATCTTGGTGCCGGATCCGGTGAAGACGATGTACGTCACGCCGGAGTCGGTGCCGCCGTTGCTCGGGTCGGGGTTGATACCGAGGTCGGAGGCCGTCTTGTAGGACGCCTCACCGATGATTCCGGTCGGGCCGGTGTCGCCCATCACCGCGTATTCGATCTTGCCGTTGTAGATCACCGCGATGACGGTGCCGCAGCCGATGCCCTTGGTCGTGTAGTTCCAGATGCTGCTGGAGCTCGGGACCACGACGTACGGCAGCTGAGCGGCGTTGAGCGGGGAGCCGCCGCTGGTGTGGCAGGCGGTGTCGTTCTGGTAGCAGCAGTCGGTGTTCTCGTTGCACTGGGTGGTGCGGACGCCGTCACAGTCGATGTCCATGTCGGCCTGCCAGTACACCGCGCCGGTCTTGTTGCACACCGGAACGGTGGCGCTGCCGGAGTCGCTGTCGGTCTTGTACTTGCCGTTGGAGATCTGCTGGCAAGTCGTGATCTTGGCGAGCAGCTGGTCGGCGGTCACGGTGCCGCCCCCGCCTCCGCTGGTGGTGGTGCCGGTCACGCTGGAGCTGTGACCCGACTCGTTGCCGGCCGCGTCGACGGCGGTGACGTTGTAGGTGTGCGACGTCGAGGCCGACAGGCCCGAGATCGTCGCCGTGGTGCCGCTGGGCGACGCCACGACCGTGCCGCCCTCGTAGACCCGGTAGCCCGTCACGCCGACGTTGTCGGTGGACGCGCTCCAGGAGAGCGAGATGCTCGACGACGTGGTGCCGGTGACCTGGAGGCCGCCGGGCACGGTCGGCGCCTGGGTGTCCCCGCCGCCTCCGCCGCCGCCGGTGACGTCGATCTTGTCGACGTTCGGGCCGCCGTTAGCGGTGGTGGCGGTGGCCCGGATGGTGTTGGCGCCCGCGTTGAGGTTCGCGGTGACCGAGCTGGTGGCCCAGGTGTCCCAGTTGGTCGTGCCGTTGAACGCCTTGTTCGCGGAGACGACCGTGCCGTTCACGACGATGTCCATCGGCCGGTTGATCGTGGTGCCGTTGGCGTACCGGAACGTGATGGTGGAGCTTCCGGCGGCCGCGGCGTTGACCGTCCATTCCACGTAGCTGCCGGTCACGTTCGTGTAGTCCACGAAACCGGTGCCGGTGAAGCCGAGGTGGTTGCTGAACACGCCTGCCTGCGACAGGGTCGCGTCCTCGGCCTGGTACGCCGTCGCCGGGGTGTCGGCGGTGGTGGCGTCCAGATAGTCGAGGTTGGGGTTGCCGTTCACGCTCGTGGACGTGATCCGGACCTTGTTCGTCCCGGCGTTGAGGTTCGCCGTGACGGTGTAGGTGGCCCACGTGTCCCAGTTGCCGGTGCCGTTGAACGCCTGGTTGGCGGCGACGACCGTGCCGTTGACCGCGATGTCCGCGGACCGGTTGACGGTGGTGCCGTTGGCGTATCGGAGCGCCAGCGTGGCGCTCCCGGCGACCGAGGAGTTCACGGTCCACTCGGTGTAGCTGCCCGTCACGTTGTCGCCGTTGACGAAGCCGGTGCCGGAGAAGTTGAGATGGTTGGACTCCACCACTCCCTGGGAGATGGTGGCGTTCTCCGCCTCCAAACGGGTTGTCGCCGCGCTCGCGGAGCCTGTGACGAACAGACCTGCGGCTACGACGCTCAGCGTCAGCAGCGCTGATGCGAAGCGGGGGGCTCTTCGCATCGCTCACCTCCTGAAAATTAGGAAGCCTTCCTAACAATTGGCCGCTACGCTAGGCCCGAGTCAGAACCAGGTCAAGAGCTGATAAAGACAGGAAAAGACTTTCCCGTCAGGACATGTACGGCTATGCGGTGGCCGGGTGGGGAAAGTCCTGGCCAGGCCTGTGCGCCACCCGGCCCGGCCGGCCGCCCGAGCCCCGGCATGATCACGGGGATGTTTCGGGCTCGTCAACGAGGACGCGCGGAAGGCCGCGTGGTCACCCGCCGTGATGAGGTCACCCGCCGCGATGAGGGCGATCGTGGAAACGTTTGCATGATCTCCTCATAACAGCCGGAGATATCTTGATATATCAATGCGAGCTGGCTAACTTCGAGCAAGTGACACCGGAAGAGCTGCGCAGCCATCGCTGGTACGGGACCGAAAGCCTCAGATCGTTCAGCCACCGGGCACGAACACGGCAGCTCGGCCTGTCGGCCGAGGAGCATCTGGGCAAACCGGTCATCGGCATCCTGAACACCTGGAGCGAGCTCAACCCCTGCCACATGCATCTGCGCGACCGCGCGCAGGACGTCAAGCGCGGCGTGTGGCAGGCGGGCGGCTACCCGGTGGAGCTGCCGGTCATGGCGGTGGGGGAGACCTTCCAGAAGCCGACGGCCATGCTGTACCGGAACCTTCTCGCGATGGAGACCGAGGAGGTGCTGCGCTCCTACCCGCTGGACGCGGCCGTGCTGATGGGCGGATGCGACAAGACGACCCCGGCCCTGCTCATGGGCGCGATCAGCATGGACCTGCCGGTGATCTTCGTGCCCTGCGGTCCGATGGTGCCGGGAGACTGGCAGGGCCGCAGGCTCGGCAGCGGCAGCGACATGTGGAAGTACTGGGCCGACAAGCGCGCCGGGCTCATCACGGACGAGCAGTGGGCGGAGATCGAGGAGGGCATCGCCCGCTCGCCCGGCCACTGCATGACGATGGGCACGGCCTCGACGATGACTTCGGTGGCCGAGGTGCTCGGGCTGACCCTGCCGGGCGCGGCGTCCATCCCCGCGGTGCTCTCCGCGCACACCCGCATGGCGGCCGCGAGCGGGCGCCTGGCCGTCAAGCTTGCCTGGGACGACGTGCGGCCCTCCACCCTGCTCGACGAGCGGGCCTACCGCGACGCGCTGACCACCGTCCTCGCCCTGGGCGGATCGACGAATTCGGTGATCCACCTCATCGCGATGGCCCGCCGCAGCGGCGTGGACCTGACGCTCGACGACTTCGACGCCGCCGCCCGCGAGGTGCCGGTCCTCGCCGACGTACGGCCCAGCGGGGCGTTCCTGATGGAGGACTTCTACCGGGCGGGCGGCCTGCCCGCGTTGCTCCACCGTGTCGCGGACCTCCTCCACCTCGACCGGCCCACGGTCAACGGCCAGGGCATCGCCACGCGGGAGCCGTACGACGAGAAGGTCATCAGGCGCCGGGACGATCCGCTGTCGCCCGAGGGCGGCCTCGCCGTCCTGCGGGGGAACCTCGCGCCCGACGGCGCGGTGATCAAGCACATCGCGGCGGACCCCCGGCTGTTCAAGCACACCGGCCCGGCGGTGGTGTTCGAGAGCCACCGCGACCTCTTGCGCCGGATCAACGAGGTGCCGGCCACCCCCGACAGCGTGCTCGTACTGCGTGGCTCGGGCCCGAGGGGCGGCCCCGGCATGCCGGAGCACGGCATGCTGCCCATCCCCGACCACCTGCTCAAGCAGGGCGTCCGCGACATGGTCCGGATCTCGGACGCCCGGATGAGCGGCACCAGCTACGGCGCGTGCGTGCTGCACGTGGCCCCGGAGTCGCACGTCGGAGGCCCGCTCGCGCTGGTCAGGGACGGCGACCTCATCACGCTCGACGTCGAGGCGCGCAGGCTCACGCTGGAGGTCCCGGAGGAGGAGCTGGCCAGGAGACGCGCCGAGTGGACGCCGCCCGAGCCGTACTATTCCCGCGGGTACGGCGCGATCTACGACAGCCACGTCCTCCAGGCCGACGAGGGATGCGACTTCGACTTCCTGGCGGGCGCGAAGGGAGTGCCGGAACCCGAGGTCGACTGAGAACGCGTGTCAGGACCTGCGCCGGGCGCCCGAGGGCCGCGGCGCGGTACCGCCATGGACTGAGCACGGCAGAGTATTGGTATATCCATATACATGACCGCTGAGCACGTCCTGCAGCCGGTGGCGCGTTCGACCACGCGCACCGACCTCGTCGCCGACTCCATCCGCGCCGCCATCCTCTCCGGCCGGATCAATCAGGGGGAGACGCTGGTCGAGCGCCGTCTCGCCGACCAGCTCGGGGTCTCGAAGACTCCCGTCCGAGAGGCGCTCATCGGCCTGGCCTCCACCGGCCTCGTCGTCATCAGCCCCAACCGCGGCGTGACCGTCCGGGTGGTCGGGCCCGACGACGTCCGGAAGGCGTACGAGGTGCGGCTCCTCAGCGAACCATGGGCGATCGGCCGCACGGCCAGGGCGGGCGACCCGGCCGTCGTCGCGGACGCGAGGAAGGCCCTCGACGAGGCCAGGGAGCTGCTGGCCGGGGCCGACATGACCGCGATGAGCCTCGCCAACCGGCGGTTCCACCGCGAGCTCTACTCGGGCTGCGGCAACGAGCTGGTCGTCACCCAGCTCGACAACCTCCAGGACCTCGCCGCGCTCGGCACCGTCACCGTGCTGTGGAAGCACTGGCCCACCTGGCGGGAGGAGTACGAGGAGCACGAGGCCATCCTCGCCGCCGTGGAAGCGGGCGACGGCACGCTGGCCGAGCGCCTGACGCGCAAGCACATCAAGCGCTCGGTGCTCCACCTTTCACGGGCTAGATGAGGGTTCTCAGGATGGCGGCGACCTCTTCGCGGTCGGCGGGGGACAGCTCGGAGATCGGCGGGCGTACGGCGCGGCTGCAGACGCCGAGCTGGGCAAGCGCCTCCTTGATGACGGAGACGTTGTGCTCGCTGGCGTTCCTGGCCCGCAGGTCCTCGATGGGCTTGAGGCGCCGCCACAGCTCCAGCGCCTTGGCCTGGTCGCCCGCCCGCAGCAGTTCGAGCAGCTCCACGGACATCTCGGGGACGATGACGGCCAGGCCCGAGGTGAACCCCTCGGCGCCGCCGGCCCAGAAGAACGGGGCCCAGCTCTCGGCGAGGCCGCAGACCCACACCAGCTCGCTGAGCGCCGCGGCGTGGACGGCGAACGCCACGGGATCCGGCACGGCGTACTTGATGCCGACGACGTTCGGGCAGTGCCGTACGAGGTCCTGGAGAGCCCGGGTGGTGACGACGGGGGAGCGGACGTAGCAGACCAGCCCAAGGTCCGGCACGGCCTCCGCGATCGCGCGGTGGTAGTCCGTCCAGCCCTCCTCGGACTGGTACGGATGGACCGGCTGGTGGATCATGACACCCTGGCAGCCGAGATCCCGCGCCTCGCGGGCGAGCCGTACGGCGCGGTGCACGTCGTGGCCCACGCCGGCGATCACGACGGCGTCCGGGGCGGCCTCGCGGGTCAGTGTCACGGCCCGGGCGAGCTCCTCGTCGCTCAGTGAGTAGAACTCGCCGGTGTTGCCGTTGGGGGTGAGGGCCGAGACACCGCCGCGCACGAGGCGGTCGATCGCGGCCTGGTAGGCCGGCTCGTCGATCCGGTCGTCTGGGCCGAACGGCGTGACCGCCACCGCGACGACGGAGCGCAGCGCCTGCCGGACATCATCGATCATCGGGAATCTCCTCGGGCTCTGACCTGTGTCGATATCTGGTATATCAGTACGCCGCCATCTTGACCTATTGACATGTTCCGCAAACGTTTCCAACATAGGGCCACTATGGAAGGTGCACGAGAGGTAGCACGGGCGGCCACGATCCACGCCGTGGCCGCACTCGCCGGTGTTTCGCCATCCACCGTCTCTCGTGCGCTCAACTCTCCAGGGCTCGTCAATGCCGTCACCCGGCAGCGCGTGCTCGAGAGCGCCGAGCAGCTCGGGTATCAACCCAACCGGGCTGCTCGGTCGCTCGTCCTGGGCCGGACCTCGAATCTCGGCCTGATCGTTCCCGACATCGCCAACCCGTTCTTCACGCCCTTCATCAAGGCGGTCCAGGCCCAGGTGCGGCAGGCCAGCTACTCGCTCTTCCTCGCGGACACCGACGAGGACGTCGAGGTCGAGGTCGAGGCCGCCAGGGCCATGGCCAAGCAGGTGGACGGCATGATCCTGTGCGCGCCGCGCATGCCGGGCAACCGGCTCAGGTCCATCGCCGTCCACACGCCCGTCGTCATCGCGAACCGGCAGAGCCGTACGGCTCCGGCGGTCACCATGGACATCGGGCCGGGCGTCCGGCAGGCGGTCGCCCACGTCCACGCGCTCGGCCACCGCCGGTGCGCCTTTCTTTCAGGGCCTCGGGGCTCGTGGTCCAACCAGCAGCGGCTGCGCTTCTTCACGGCCGCCTGCCAGGCGCAGGGCGTCGAGCTGATCGTCCTCGGGCCCTTCGAACCCGTCTTCGGCGGCGGCTATCGGGGAGCGGACGAAGCCGTCGCCGCGGGCGTCACCGCGATATTCGCGTACAACGACCTCGTCGCCCTCGGCGTCATGTCGCGGCTGAACGACCGGGGGATCCGGGTCCCCGGCGAGATGAGCGTGCTCGGATTCGACGACATCCCGATGGCGTCGATGATGAACCCTCCCCTGACCACGGTGATGATGCCCATCACCGCCGTGGCCAGGGCGTCCGCCTCGATGCTCCTCGCCCTGCTCGGCGGCAACGGCCCGCCGCGCCCGGCGGCGCAGGAGCTCGCGGCCCGTCTGGTGATCCGGAGCACTACGGAAAGCGCCCGCCCAGCCGGGCTCTAAGGAAGACCGCGCCTCATCAGTACGCCGGCATGGTCTCACCGGAGTGACGGCGATTTGACAAGCGGCCTTGACTCTGGCCAGGCGAAATGTCGAATTTACGGTGATATGCCTTGACTTGAATGGGCCCAGACCTCTATTTAAGAGAAGGTAAAGTCGGCTGATCACCAATGGTGGCGAGATGACAATCGAATCCGGTTCAGGTAATGCCCGCCAAGAGTACCGTGCACTGCAGGCCGAGGCGTTCAATCGCATCGGCGGCCGATACGACGAGGCGTTCCCACACAAGGACGGACAGATCGCCGCAGGTGAGTGGCTGATCAAGCAGCTCCAGCCCGGTGCCCGCGTCCTCGACGTCGGCTGCGGCACCGGGTCGCCCACCGCCCAGCAGTTCGCCGCGGCGGGCTGTGAGGTGACCGGCGTCGACATCTCGCCCGTGATGCTCGACCTGGCCAGGACAAACGTCCCGGAGGGGACCTTCCTGGAGCTCGACGTCCTGGAGCTCGACGGCTCGCTCGGCACCTTCGACGCCGCCACCGCGTTCTTCGCGCTGCTGATGCTGCCGCGCGCCGACATCGTCGCCGCGCTCGGCAGGATCCACTCCGTGCTCGCCCCGGGCGGCCTGCTCTCGCTGAGCATGGTGGAAATCGACCTCGACGACGTGCCTTTCCAATTCCTCGGCGCGCCGGTGAGGGTGACCGGATATCTGCGCGACGAGTTGCGCGAGGTCGTCGAGGACGCCGGGTTCAGCGTTCTGACGGAGAACCATATCTCCTACGCCCCGGCGACGACCCAGGCGCCACCGGAAATTCAGCTCTTCTTCAATTGCCGTCGCAACCAATTCTGAGGGGCAGGCGTCACCCGTGTCGTGGGACGGGGAATCGCTCGCGTTCCTCACCTTCATGAGTGAAGCCGTCCAGGCCATCGGCGACAGCCCGACTCCGGAGCAGGCGACCAAGATGCTCTGCGAGGCGGCGGTGCCGCGGCTCGCCGACGCCGCGGCGGTCTACGTGGACGGCGGCCCGCAGCACCGGCTGGATCCCGAGGGACGGCTGCCGCCGCGGTGGGGCGGCGACCGCCCGTGCGGACCCGCCGTGCTCGACGAGCACCTCCTCGCGGTCCCGCTCCGCGCGTACGGCACACCCGTCGGCTGTGCCGTACTCGCGAGAGACCGGGAGCGGGTGGCCTTCGGCAAGGCCGACCTCCTCGCCGCCGAGCAACTCGGCGTGCCGGCCGCGCTGACCATCTTCCACGGCCGCCTGCACCGGCAGCAGCTGGAGACGGTCGAGACCCTGCAGCGCGGCATCCGCCCCGGCAGCCCGCCGGAGCTCCCCGGGCTGGAGATCTCCTTCCGCTACCAGCCCGCCGCCGAACGGGTGGGCGGCGACTGGTTCGACGTCATCCCGCTGCCCGGCAGCCGGGTCGCCCTCGTCGTGGGCGACGTGATGGGCCACGGTCTGCCGGCGGCGGCCGTGATGGGCCAGCTCCGCACGGCCGTGCAGACCCTGGCCTCGCTCGACCTGCCGGCCGAGCAGGTGCTCCACTCCCTGGACGAGATGGCCCAGCGGCTCGCCGCTCAGACCCTGACGACCTGCGTCTACTGCGTGTACGACCCGGTGCTCCGCCGCTGCACGATCGCGAGCGCGGGGCACCTGCCGCCCATCCTCGTCGGGGCGGACGGCAAGGCGGAGGTGCTCTGCCCGCCGCGCTGCCCGCCCATCGGCCTCGGGCGCACGCCGTTCGAGACCATGGAGATCGCCGCGGAGGACGGGAGCATGCTCGTCCTCTACACCGACGGGCTCGTGGAGCAGCGGGGCCAGGACATCGGCCAGAGCGTCGAGGCGCTGTGCGAGAAGCTGTCTCGCGGCATGTCCGTCGAGGAGGTGTGCGACGGCGTGGTGCCCTCGGCCCAGGCGGACGACGTGACGCTTCTCGCCATCCGCTTCAAGGGCATCCCGAGCCACAACGTCGCCCAGTGGCTGATGGAGCCGCAGCCGATGACGGCGGGCCGGGTGCGCGGCCTGGTCCGCAGGACCCTGACCTCCTGGGGCCTCGAACAGATGATCCCGGTCGCCCAGCTGCTGGCCTCCGAGCTCGTCACCAACGCCGTACGGCAGACCTCCCGGCCGATCACCATCAGGCTGATGCGGACCGACGCCCTGTTGTGCGAGGTCAGCGACGACGACCACCGGACGCCGATCCTGCGCGACCCCGGCGTGCTCGACGAGGACGGCCGGGGGCTCTACCTCGTCAGCCAGCTCGCCGGGCGCTGGGGGACGAGCCGGGTGGCCGGAGGGAAGACGGTCTGGTTCTCCATGCCCATCCCGCCCGCAGTGCCGTCCGTCCGCTTGTGAGCCTCCCTCCTCCTGGCGGAGGAGGGAGCCGCTGTGGCTGAGGTGCCAGTAGCACGGCGGTTCCGCTGATCGGAGGAGGAAACGGGCGGGCCGCGTCCCTAGATTCAAGGCGTGACGGACGGACGGCGCGAAGGCGCAGAGGTGGAGCGGCCCCGCGGAACGCGGCGGCTTCGGCGTGTGCTGTCGCGGATCACCCTTTGGGGCGCGGCCTTGCTTGCGCTGGCGGCGAGCGTGGGATTCGTCTATGAGACGAACGCCCGGCGGGGGGACGCCGCGCGCCACAGGCCACCGGGACGGCTGGTCGACGTGGGCGGCCATCGCCTGCACCTGTACTGCACCGGGACAGGCGCTCCCACCGTGGTGCTGGAGGCGGGGCTGGCCGAGTCGAGCGCGAGCTGGGAGGTGATCCAGCGACGGCTTTCCGCCGGCAACCGGGTGTGCGCCTACGACCGGGCCGGATACGCCTGGAGCGAGGACAGCCCGCTGCCGCCCACGGCCGAGCATGCCGCCGAGGATTTGCACGCGCTGCTCGCCGCCGCGCGGGAGCCGGGCCCGTACGTCCTCGTCGGCCACTCCTACGGCGGGAACACCGTGCGTGTCTTCGCCGACCGATGGTGGAATCTGACCGCCGGACTGGTGCTGATCGACGTCACGGACGAGACGGCCGTCTCGGCGCTCCGGATCTCCCGGCCACTGCTCGCCGTCCAGTTCACCGCCGGCCGGCTCATCGCCCGCCTCGGCCTCCTGAGGCTGCTGGGCGACGCCCTCATACCGTCCGAGGCCACCGCGGCCGCCCGCGCCCACGCCACGGTCGTCTACGGCTCCAGAAGCATGGCGGCGGCCCGCGCCGAAGCCTGGGAGTCGGTGGAGAGCGCCGCCCAGGTCCGCGCGACGGTCCGCCCGCGAGCGTGGGGCGACCTGCCGGTCGTGGTCATCTCCGCGGGAGGCCAGCCGGCGGCCGTCACCGAGCAGGCCGGGCGCCTCGCCGCGCTCTCGACCCGCGGTCGACTGGTGGTCGCGACCACCGCGGAGCACTACGTGCAGCACGCGCAGCCCGAGCTCGTCCTCGATGCGGTCCACGATGTCGTCCAGATGTCATCCACGATGTAGTCCAGATGACGTCCATATGAGGTCGGCGCCGCCCGTTGAGGGACACATCGCGTGATCGCGTCGCGCCGGTCATCGCCGGTGATCAAGGCGCAGGCGACGCGGTCGCGTTGACGGACGGCGGAGCGGGAGCATAGGTTCGGGGATACCGACTGGTCGGTTTGGAGGGGTTCATGCGAGTTCGGGACAGGGTCGCCGTCGTGACCGGCGCCGCGAACGGCATCGGCCGGGCCATGGCGCTCCGGTTCGCCGCCGAGGGGGCGGCCGGGGTGCTGGTCGCCGACCTGGACGAGGTGGGAGCGACCGCCGTCGCCAAGGAGATCGGCGACCGGGCGATCGCCGTACGGGCCGATGTGACCGTGGAGGACGACGTCAGGTCGCTCGTCGACACCGCCGAGCGGGCGCTCGGGCCGGTGGACCTGTTCTGCTCCAACGCCGGGATCATCACCGGCCACGGCCTGGAGGAGGCGTCCGACCTGGAGTGGAGCCGGACCCTCGCGGTCAACACGATGGCCCACGTGTACGCCGCTCGGGCCGTGGTGCCGCGCATGGTCGAGCGCGGCGGCGGCTACCTGCTGAACACCTGCTCGGCCGCCGGACTGGTCAACTGCCCCGGGGACGCGCCGTACGCCGTGAGCAAGGCGGCCGCGATCTCCTTCGCCGAATGGCTGGCCATCCACTACAAGGCCAAGGGCATCCGGGTCAGCGTGCTCTGCCCGCAAGGCGTCCGGACCGCGATGATGCGTCAGGGCCTTGAGGAGGACCACATCACCGCCAGGGCGGTCGAGGCGTCGGGGGCCGTCCTCGACCCGGAGGACGTGGCGCGGCACGTCATCGACGGCCTGGACGCGGAGCGGTTCTACATCTTCCCGCATCCCGAGGTGGCCGACTTCGTCCGGATGAAGGTCGACGACCCGGACCGCTGGCTCAGCGGCATGTCGCGCTTCGTGGAGTCGCTCTCACGGTGAGCCTCGCCGACCTGGGGCGGGGGCGTGGCCCCGGCCGATAGCATCAACGCGTGATCATCCGGGTGCTCGTCGTCATCGCCCTGATCGGAACCGCGGGCTGTGCCGCGTCCGGTCCGACCGTCCCCCGGAGCACGCCGGCCGTACGGGTGACGCCCGCTCCCGCGGCCTCGCCGCCGGTCACGCCGGCGACCGCCGCTCCCCAGCCGCACTCGCTCGTACGGCACGGCCGGCGGGGCTCGGGAATGGTCGCGCTGACCTTCGACGCCGACATGACGACGTTCATGGAGCGGCAGCTCGACAGTGGCGAGGTCGGCAGCTACGCCAACCCGAGGCTTCTCGCCGAGCTGCGCCGCTTGAAGGTCCCCGCGACGATCTTCCTGACCGGCCTGTGGATCAAGCGCTATCCGCGCGTGGCCGCCGGCCTCGCCCATGACCCGCTCTTCGAGCTCGGCGACCACTCCTACGACCACCGGGCCTTCGCGACCCCGTGTTACGGCCTGGACAAGACCGATGACATGGCCGCGAGCGTCAGCCGTACGGAACGGCTCCTCGACCGCCTCGCCCCGGGCCATCCGAAGTTCTTCCGCTTCCCCGGGGGCTGCTTCAACAAGGCCGCGCTGAAGGCCGTGGCGAAGCAGGGGGTGACCCCCGTGCAGTGGGACGTGATCGGCGGGGACGCCTTCGCCACCTCCAGGGAGGCGATCGTGCGCCAGACCCTCGCGAACGCGCGGGACGGCTCGATCGTCGTCCTCCACCTCGGCGGCGGCAAGCCGTCGGGCCTCACCGACGACGCGGTCCCGGCGATCGTCAAGGGCCTGCGCAAGCGCGGGCTCCGGCTCGTCAGGCTGTCGGAGCTGCTCGGCTATTCGCGGTAGGCCTCCAGGCCGAATTGGAACCACTCGTCGCCTTCCTGCTCCTCAGGCACGCGTGCCACGAGGAGGCGGCCGCGTGAGATGGGCGGACGCCCCCGCTCCGAGGTCACGCCGTGGGAACGGTTTGCAGTCGCTTAGGTGAAGGGCCCGGCCAGGCCGTACGGCGCGCAGTCGTAAGGGGGTGAACCGAATGGAGGCGCTCATGAAGCCGCGTGTTCTCATCCTGGTCATCGCCCTGCTGATGCTCGCCGCCGCCTGTGGAGGCGGGGGCAGCGAACGAGCTCCGGACTACCGGCCCACCCAGGCGCCCGCCGCGCCGACCGCGGGCCTCCCGGCCGACTCCTCCGGCCTTCCACCCGGCTCCTCCGAGCGGGATGCCACCGCCCAGCAGATTTCGACGTTCGCCCTCGACGTCGACACCGCGTCGTACGGCTACGCCCGCCGGGCCATCCAGGAGGGCAGGTGGCCCGAGCCCGGCCAGGTGCGGACCGAGGAGTTCGTGAACGCCTTCCGCCAGGACTACCCCGAGCCCGGCGACAACGGCTTCGCCGTAAACGTCGACGGGGCCCGGACCGACGGCGGGGCGCTGGTCCGGGTGGGCCTGCAGACACGCCGGACGGAGGCGGCGGCCCGCAAGCCGGCCAACCTCACGTTCGTCGTCGACGTGTCGGGGTCGATGGCCGAGCCCAGCCGCCTCGACCTGGTCCGCGACGCCCTGCACACGCTGGTCGACCAGCTGATGCCGGGGGACGAGGTCTCCATCGTGTCCTTCAGCGACTCCGCCCGGCTGATCATCCCGATGGTCCCGGTCTCCGAGCGCTCCCGGCTGCACGCGGCGATCAACGAGCTGGCCGTCGACGGGTCGACCAACCTGGAGCAGGGCCTGGTCACCGGCTACCAGGAGGCGTCCCGTGCCTTCCGGCTCGTCGCGACCAACCGGGTCATCCTCCTCTCGGACGGCCTCGCCAACACGGGCGAGACCGACTGGCAGGGCATCCTCAACCGCGTCCGCGATTACGCGGGCAAGCAGATCACGCTGCTGTGCGCCGGCGTCGGCCGCGAGTACGGCGACCAGCTCATGGAGCAGCTCGCCGACAACGGCGACGGCTCGGCCGTCTACGTCAGCTCCCTGGAGCAGGCGCGCAAGGTCTTCGTCGAGCAACTGCCCGCCACACTCGATGTGCGGGCCCGCGACGCCAAGGCCCAGGTCGTATTCAACCCGGGCGCGGTCGAGTCGTACAGCCTTCTCGGGTACGAGGACCGGCAGATCGCGCCGGAAGAGTTCCGCGACGACTCCCGGGACGGCGGAGAGGTCGGTCCCGGCCACTCCGTGACCGCGCTCTACTGGGTGCGGCTGCGGCCGGGGGCGTCCGGGCAGGTCGCGACCGCGACTGTGCGCTGGCTCGACCCCGACAACCGCCGGCCCTCCGAGGCCAGCCGCTCGGTGGAGACCGGCGACCTGTCCCGCGATCTGTGGAGCTCGACCAAGCCCGGGCTGCAGGTGGACGTGGTCGCCGCCGCCTTCGCCGAGCACCTCCGCTCACGCTGGAACCCCGGCGTCGGACGCTTCGGTCTCAGCCTGGACGACCTCGGCACGCGCGCCGCCCGCCTCGCCGCCATCACCGAGGACCCCGACGTGAGCGAGCTGGCCGACCTCATCGCGCGGGCGAAGTCCCTCGGCTGATCGAGTACGACCCGGTCCGTGAAGTCCTATACACTGGCGTGGCGCCGCTGATCGCGGCGTCACCAAAGGGGCTATAGCGCAGCTGGTAGCGCACCTCCATGGCATGGAGGGGGTCTGGGGTTCGAGTCCCCATAGCTCCACCTGGTTTGCAGCGGGGAAGTCGATGAGCCGATCGCCGGAGTAACTCGACGGTGCCCGCTGGGGCGACCCGCCTGTCGGCGCGACGCGCCTGATCGTCACCGTCTACGAACTCCGGGCAAGCCGCTCGCCGATCTCACCATCGAAGATCTCCGATTACTGATCGGCCAGCGAATCGGCCTGCCCTGCCTGGTGCCCATCGCCGTCGAGTGGCTCGACCACGACCCGATGGCCGAAGGCGACATGTACCCGGTGACCTGATGAACGCCGTGCTCACGCGCGTGCCGGAAGACTTCTGGCCCGAGTGCCCGGCCCTCCGCGCGCGCCTCGACGGGGCTCGGCAGAAGAACGCCGGGGAGTCGATGTGATAGAGGTTTCGCTGCTTGAAGTCCTGCGGTCCGGACGGTTCGGCCCCATAGCGCTGGGTGACTCCCGAACGAGGCTCCGCCACCTGCTGGGCAACCCGGACGCCTACGCGATCACACCGTCTGAAGACCCCCGCTTTGAAGGCATCTGGCTCTACGGTGATCTCGAGTTCCACTTCTACGACGAGACTGACACGGTTTGGATGATCTACACCGACTCGTTCGACGTTCCCTCGGGCGGTGACGCGATCGGCCTGGATCCGTGGGTTCTGCGGTGGGACATGCCCATAGCCGAGGTGAGGGCCGCTCTCGACGATGCTGGTGTCGGCTGGGAGCCGAACCCCAGCCCGCCGCCTGACGTTGAAAGCATCCAGACCATCGGGGATGTCCAATTGGGATTCCCCACCGGGGAAGGCCTGCAGATGATCAGCCTGTACCGCGGCTATCCGTACAGAGCACCCTGACGCCCCCCGCTGACTCCGGTTCCAACGGCGTCGCGCCGTTTCGTCCGTGAGGTCCTGGGCCGGCCGCACCTGGTCTTCGTCCGGGACTAGAGAGAGTGAAGCAGCTTGTCGCCAGCGCGGGTGACGCTCCAGCAGTTGCTGGACGAGGGGGTTGTGGAGCCCGTCGCTCGGGACGAGGAAGCGTGCCGCGTTCTCGTCGTCGAATACCGGGCGGGTGTGGTTCATCATGCCGACGCGGAGGACGCGGTGGCCCTGGCGGAAGAACTCCTCGACTCACTGAGCCCTCAGGTCACAAAGCTGCTGGACCATCCCCCGCCATATCGGTCACGTCGCGCGTAGCCGGTGGTCAGGAAGCGGTTTGCTGGGATCCGGGGCGCGGCTCAGAGGGCCGGCTGTACATGACGGGCGTGAACGCGGGTAGGCGCTGGAGGCATGAAACGGATTCTGCAACTCTTCGTCACTCGCTGGCTGTCGCGGACGCCGTTCGGCCTCGTCGTCCTCGGCATCGGCTGGTGGATCATGCGCAAGAAGCGCCGTAACCAGCAGGGCGACCGCCCTGAGCTGCGTGAGCCCGGCCGGAGGCAGGACAGTCCCTACGTGTGGCACGGGCCGTCCAGCCGCAACCGCCGCTGACCGCGGGACGGGGAAAGGGAAGCGTCGTCAGGCGGGGGGACCGTCCTGGAGGGCCTCGGTGAGTGACTCGCGGATGGGGATGTACTGGGCCAGGCCGACGAGCTCCATCACCTTCCGTGGCGACGGCCGGGGGCCGCTGAGCGTGAAGCTGCCGCCGTGGGCGCGGGCGTGGTTGTAGGCGTCGAGCAGCACTCTGATGCCCGCGCTGTCCATGAAGGTCATGCCCGCCAGGTCGAGCAGCAGGTGCGGGGAGAGGTCGCGGGCGCGCTGGATGGAGTCATGCAACTGGGCCGTGGTGGTGGCGTCCAGATCGCCGACCACGGTCACCACGGCGAACGGCTCGGTCAGCTCGGTGAACACCTGCATGCTGTCCATCCCCGGCTCCCTGTCGTAGATCGTAGTCATGAGGCCTACAACCATAAGGTTGGGGCAGTCATGATGAGAGGACCGAGCCGTTCATGGAGGCTGGCATTTTTACGCGAATCGCCCAACTTTGCCGGGCCCGGGAAGAACGACTCGGCGAGCGATGGCGGGCGCTGGTCTCGGCGAGCCTGGGCGGCCGGGTGCCGGAGACGCAGGTGGACAAGGAGCAGCGGGAGATCCTTGACGTCCTGCTGACCGCGCTCGCTCAGGAGGCGGGCCGCGACATAGAGGCGGAGCCGTACGCCGAGCTGAGGGCGCTGCTCATGGAGCTGTCCCGGAGCCGCGCCCGGCAGGGATTCAGCCCACGCGAGACCGCGATCAGCGTGTTCGCGCTCAAGGAGGCCGTGCTGGAGGTCTTCGACCAGGAAGCCGACGCCGAGGCGTTCCGCGAGTTCGTCGCGTTCTCGCAGCTGATCGACGAGCTGGCGCTGTTGACGTTCGAGACGTACGCCAGGGCGAGGGAAGAGGTCATCTCCAGCCAGGCCGAGCAGTTGCTGGAGCTGGCGACCCCGGTCGTGAAGGTATGGGACGGCGTCCTGGCGCTCCCGCTCGTCGGGACTCTGGGATCGGCCCGGGCGCAGGTCGTCATGGAGAAGCTGCTGCAGACCCTGGTGGACACCGGGTCGGAATACGCGATCATCGACATCACCGGCGTTCCCGCGGTGGACACCCAGGTGGCGCAGCATCTGCTGAAGACTGTCATGGCCGCCCGCCTGATGGGCGCGGAGTGCATCATCTCCGGCATCCGCCCGCAGATCGCGCAGACCATCGTGGCGCTGGGCATCGAGTTCGGCGACATCGCGACGAAGGCGACGCTGGCGGACGCGCTGGTCCTCGCCATCAGCCGCACCGGGGCGAGTGTGGGCGGCGAACTCACCAAGCGGGGCAGGTAGATGGACAGCGTCCCGATCCTGAAGATCGGCGATGTGCTGCTGGTCTCCATCCAGACCGACCTACAGGACGAGGCCGTCATGGCGCTCCAGGAGAGCCTGGCCGAGAGAATCTCCTCGACGGGCGCGTCCGGCGTGATCATCGACATCTCGGCGCTCGACATCGTGGACTCCTTCGCCGGCCGGATGCTCGCCACCGTCGCCGCGATCTCAAGGGTCCTCGACGCGGACACCGTCGTCGTGGGAATGCGGCCCGCCGTGGCGATCACGCTGGTGGAGATGGGGCTGTCGCTCGACGGCATCAAGACGGCCCTCGACCTGGAGCGAGGCATGCGGCTGCTGTCCGCCGACGGCGCTCTGGCATGACCCGTCGGGAGCTCCCGATCAACGACGACGGCGACGTGGTCCGCGTTCGCCAAGTCGTCCGATCGGTGGCGGTGGACGCGCGGCTGTCCCTGGTCGAGCAGACCAAGCTCGTGACCGCCGCCAGCGAGCTCGCCCGCAACACGCTGACGTACGGCGGGGGCGGCACGGCCACGGTCGAGCAGATCTCGAACGGCACCAAGAACGGCGTCAGAGCGATATTTCGCGACAAGGGACCGGGCATCGCCGACCTGGACCTCGCGCTCACGGACGGCTACACCTCGGGCAGGGGGCTCGGTCTCGGCCTCGGAGGCGCCAGAAGGCTGGTCGACGAGTTCGCCGTGGAGTCGAGTCCCGGCAGCGGAACGACGGTGACGGTGATCAAGTGGGCGCGGTAGCCCCTCCGGCCTGGGTCTCCGTCGAGGACGAGAGCGCGGTGGTCGCCGTCCGCCGCGCCGCCGCCGACCGGGCCGAAGCGCTCGGCTTCCCCGGCCACCGCGCCGCCGAGGCGGCCGCCGCCGCCGCTGAGATCGCCACGCTCCTGTGCCGGAACGGCGCACGCGGAACCGTGCACGTACGGCAGGCCGGGCCGGAGCTGGAGATCCTCGCGGTCGGTGAAGGGGGTGGCCTCGACGTCGCCCGGCTGGGGGAAATCACCGGCGTGAGCGACTGGGCGGATGCTTACTCTCACCCCGGGCGCGGCACCGTGTTCGCCGCCGGCTTCCGCCCTCGCCGGGACCATCCCGACCTGGCCGGCGAAGACTGGCTGGTGGACGGGCTGGTCCGGCCGGTGGCGGGTGAGGAGCTCTGCGGGGACGGCTTCGCCGTACGGCAGGTAGGCGGCACACTGGCGCTCATGCTCTGCGACGGCCTCGGCCACGGCCCCATGGCGGCGGCCGCCGCCGACGTGGCGATCCGCACGTTCGAGCACGCGGTAAACGAAGGACGAGTCGCCGGCGGCGCGCCGGTGGCCGGCGGGGAGCGGGTCGGCGGCAGCGGGGCGGTCGCCGGTGACGGGCGGCTGACGGTGGACGGGCCGGGGGAGCTCCTGGGGCGGATCCACAGAGAGCTTCGGGTCACCCGGGGCGCGGCCGTGGCGGTCGGCGTCGTCTCCGGCGGGATCCTCCGCTACTCGGCGCTGGGCAACGTGTCGGCCGGCATCGTGGACGACGAGCGCCGGGTCCTGGTCTCCCTGCCCGGCATCGCGGGCCATCGCGCCCCCGCGATCCGGGAATTCGAATATCCGCTGCCGCCCGGCGCGCTGATCGTCATGCATTCTGACGGGGTGAGGGACCGGTGGGAGCTCAAGGGCTATCCGGGGCTGCGCACCCGGGGCCCCCTGGTGATCGCGGCCACCCTGCTGCGCGACATGGGGGTGCCGAGAGACGACGCCGGAGTCCTGGTCGCGAAGCCGGCCTCATGACGGGCCCGAAATCCGTACCGGCATCCGTATCGACAGCCGTATCGACGTGGAGGCGCGCATGCTTCTGAAGAAGATGACCCGCATCCGTCTCCCGAAGGCGCGCACGAGGAAGGCCGAGGTTGAGGAGCTGAGGGCGCGGAACGCGGAGCTGGAGGCCGCCAACAGGCGGATGACGGCCCTCTACGAGCAGATCTCCGAGGAGCTGGAGCAGACCAATCAGGGCGTGGTCGCGCTCTACGCCGAGCTGGAGGACAGGACGGCCCGGCTCCATGAGGCCAACGAGGCCAAGACGCGGTTCCTCGCGAACGTCAGCCACGAGCTCCGGGCTCCCGCGACCTCGATCCTCGGCCTGTGCCGCATGCTCATCGACCCTCCCACCGGCCATCCGGCCCTGGGCGAGCCGCTCGATCCGGAGCGACGCCACCAGGTGGAGCTGATCCGCACCTCGGGTCGTGACCTCCTCACCCTGGTCAACGACCTGCTCGATCTCGCCAAGGCCGAGTCGGGACGGATGGAGCCCAACCTGACCGAGGTGGACGTCCGGGCGGTCTTCGGACGGCTGACCGGCCTGCTCCGGCCGATGGTGAGGGACGGCGTGGAACTCGCCGTCGAAGATCCGGGCGCCGCCGGTCACCTGTTCACCGACGAGGTGATGCTGACGCGGGTGCTGCGCAACCTGCTCACCAACGGCCTGAAGTTCACCGAGCGCGGCGAAGTGCGCCTCAGCGCCCGCGAGGAGGACGGCGAGGTGGTCCTGAGCGTCGCCGACACCGGGATCGGCATCGCCGCCGACCAGCTCGACAAGATCTTCGAAGAGTTCTACCAGGTGCGCGGGCCGCTGCAGGCCGAGGTGACCGGGACCGGCCTCGGCCTGCCGTACGCCCGGAGGCTTGTCCGCATTCTGGGCGGCACGATGTCGGTGCGGAGCACGGCCGGGAGAGGCACCACCTTCGAGGTACGGCTGCCGCGTCCGAAAGTGGGCAGAGCGCTCATCGTGGACGACGACGCCGCATTCCGTCTCGTGCTGCTCGACCTGGTGAAGGGCGTGGCGGACACCGTCGAGCAGGCGGCCGACGGTCAGGAGGGGCTGGAGGCGATGCGCCGGAGCCGTCCCGACGTGGTGTTCCTCGACATGCGGATGCCGGCGATGGGAGGGGCGCGGGTGCTGGAGGCGATGCACGACGACGACCTCC
Source organism: Planotetraspora sp. GP83 (assembly GCF_041262585.1). NCBI lineage: Bacteria > Bacillati > Actinomycetota > Actinomycetes > Streptosporangiales > Streptosporangiaceae > Planotetraspora > Planotetraspora sp. GP83. Next base: position 31,453 of record NZ_JBGCBZ010000032.1, read on the forward strand.
TCCGGGAGATCCCCGTCGTGGTGGTGACCTCGGCCGAGGTCGGGCTGCCGCCCGGCGGAGCGGTGGCCGTGCTCCAGAAGTCGGCGCTGAGCAGGACGGAGTTGCTTCGAGTGATCGGGGCGTGCCGGAGATGAGCGAGCTGATCCTCGTCGTCGACGACGTGGAGGCCAACCGCTACGTAATCGGCACGTGGCTGCAGCACGCCGGATATCGGGTCACCGAGGCGGCCACGGGCGGGGCCGCCCTGGAGGCGGTCGGCCGGGAGCGCCCCGACCTCGTGCTGCTCGACGTGCAGATGCCTGACATGGACGGCTTCGAGGTATGCGAGCGGATCAAGGCCGATCCCGAGACCGCCGCGGTGCCCGTCATTCATCTCACGGCGACCGCCGTCGACGTGCGGGACCGGACGATGGGGCTGACCAGGGGCGCGGACGGCTATCTGACCGAGCCGATAGAGCCGGAGGTGCTGCTGGCGACGGTGCACGCCACACTCCGGTATGCCCGGGCGCGGCACCGCGCCGAACGGCTGGCGGGCCGGCTGGCCGGGCTCGCCGACACGACGGTCGCCGTCAACACCGCGACCAGCCTCGGGGAGCTCCTGACGGCGGCGGCGGAAGGCGCCGCGCGGATGTTCGGCTGCCCGGCGACGGTGGCCGTCTCCCGTGACGATGACAGTGCAGGCGGCGGAAGCGGCGGCGTGCGGTACGCGGTCGCCGACCCGTGGGGCGGCGACGGACGTGTCCGGGCGGCGGCGCACAGGACGTTCGGCGATATCGCGACCGGCTTCACCCTCACGGTCGCCCCACCAGAGGAGTGGGCCGAGCTGCTGGCTCCTTCGGCTCTGATGGCCGACGTCCGGGTGGCGCTTGCCCGGCTCGGCAGAGCGCATCCAGGCGCATCCCCTTCATCCGCATCCCCTTCACCCGCATCCCAGCCGGGCGGGGGCCGGCCGCCGGTGGCGGTGCTGGTGCCCGCGGCGGCGACCGCGAGCGAGGAGGACCGGCATGTCCTGAGCCAGCTCACGCAGGCCGTCGCCCTGGCCGTGGAGGCGCTGCGCTCCTATGACGAGGAGCGCCGGATCGCCGTGACCCTGCAGCGCAGTCTGCTGCCGCGTGACCTGCCGAAGGTCCGGGGAATGGAGCTGGCCGCGCGGTACGTCCCGGCGAGCGCGCAGGCGGAGATCGGCGGGGACTTCTACGAGGTCATCAGTCTCGGCGACCGGCTGCTCGTGGCGATCGGCGATGTGCTGGGCCACTCGCTGCACGCGGCGACGGTCATGGCGGAGGTGCGGCACGCGCTGCGGGCGTACGCGTCCGAGGGACACTCGCCGTACGACATCCTGGCGAACATCAACCGGCTGCTGCTGCGGTTCCACCCCCGCGAGATCGCGACCGTGTGCCTGCTGCTGGTGGATCCGGCGACCGGGGACGTCCGCGCCTGCAACGCCGGTCACCTTCCGCCGCTGCTCGTGTCCACGGCACGATCGGAGTACGTCACCCTGGCGGGCCCCCTGCTCGGGGCCGACCTGCCGAGACCGGGGGAGTCGGCGCTGTGGATCCCGCCGGCCGGCGCGCTCGTCCTGGTCACCGACGGGCTCGTCGAGCGTCGCGACATGAGCATCCAGGAGGGCATGGCCCGCCTCCAGCGGCTCGCCACCGTCGTCGAGCCCGACCTGGAGCGCTTCTGCGACCGGATGCTGGAGGGCCTCATGCCGGCCGACCACGAGGACGACATCGCCCTCGTGGTTCTGCGCCGCTCACCCCTGACCGGCCGTGCCGGCTGACCGGATGGCGACCGCCGCGCCGGTCAGCGCGAGCGCGGCCAGCACCGCGCCTCCGGCGAAGGCGGCCGCCATGCCGTGGACGATTCCGCCCGAAGCCGCACTGCCGTGCATGGCGGTGCCGAACACGGTGACAAGGGCGGCAGGTGACGACGACGCGAGGGCCAGGCGGGTGTGCGCCGCACGGGGAGATACGGTGAGCGTCGACAAACGACCCTCCAAGGGATTAAGTGGAGGGAGCCTCCGATACGGCGAATATACGGAGGCGTCCTCCGGTTTGTAAGGGTGTTATCTATGAGCAGGCCCATGCGCGCCGACGCGCGGCGTAACTACGAGCGGCTACTGGCGGAGGCCCGGGAGCTTTTCGGCCAGGAGGGTCCCGACGCGCCGCTGGAGGACATCGCCCGCCGGGCGGAGGTCGGCATCGGGACGCTCTACCGGCACTTCCCCACGCGGCAGGCGCTCCAGGAGGCGGTCTACCGGGACCAGATCGAGGCGCTCGCCGTGGAGGCGTACAAACTGGCCGAGCGGGACGAGCCGGGCGAGGCGCTGGTCCAGTGGATCCGGTCGATGATGTCGCATTCCGCCACCAAGCGCGGCCTCAACTCCGCCCTCCTGGTCACGCTGGGCCGGGATTCCGAGCTGTTCTCCATCTGCCGGGAGGTGATCTCACGCGCGGGGGGCACGCTGCTCGCCAAGGCCCAGGAGGCCGGGGCCGTACGGCCGGATGTCGAGATTCTGGACCTGCTCAAGCTGATCCACGCGATCGCGCTCGCCACGGAGCAGTCTCCGGAGATCGCCGACCGGATGATCACCTTCGTCATCGAGGGGCTGCGTCCTCGGTGAGTCGTCCGGCGTGACGGAACGTCTGGCGGTAGGCCAGCGGCGAGACGCCCACGGCCGCGTGGAGGTGCTGGCGCAGCGAGACCGCCGTGCCGAACCCGGCCCGCCGCGCGATGACGTCCACCGGGAGGCCGGTGGTCTCCAGCAGGTGGCGGGCGTGCTCGACCCGCTGCCGGGTGAGCCACCTGGCCGGGCTGAGCCCGGTCTCCTCGCGGAAGCGGCGGGTGAACGTGCGCACGCTCATCCTGGCGTGCTCGGCCAGCGCGGCGAGGTCCACCGGCTCCTGCAGGTGCTCCAGCATCCACGCCCGCGTGGGCGCCGTGGTGGTCCCGGACGGGTCGGGGAGCGGGCGCTCGATGTACTGCGCCTGACCGCCCTCCCTGAACGGCGGGGTCACGCAGCGGCGGGCCGTCCGGTTGGCCACCTCGCTGCCGTGGTCGCGCCGGATGACGTGGAGGCACAGGTCGATCCCGGCGGACACCCCGGCCGAGGTCAGGATGTCGCCGTCGTCGATGAACAGCACGTCGGGGTCGAGCCGTACGCGAGGGAAGAGCGCGCGGAACTGGTCGGCGTTGCGCCAGTGGGTCGTGGCCGGGCGGCCGTCGAGCAGCCCGGCGGCGGCCAGGACGAACGCCCCCGTGCAGATCGAGATGATCCGGGAGCGCTCCGCCGCCCGGCGCAGCGCCGCGCGCACGGGCGCGCTGACCGTGCCGTCGGTGAGGGGCGTCCCGCTGTGGATCCCCGGCACGACCACCGTGTCGGCGGTCGCCAGCACGCCGAGGTCGTGGTCCGGGAGCACGCTGTAACCGGCCCGGCTCCACACCGGCCTGCCGTCCGGCGTGCAGGTGACGACCTCGTAGAGCGGCTCGTCGCCGCCGGTCGCCCAGAAGACCTGACCCGGAACGCCTAGGTCGAGCGTGGCGAAGTCGTCCATCGCGAGTACGGCGACGCGGTGCTGCATGGCCGGATTCTTTCACACATTGGCTTTCGGGCCACTGTCGGGAGATGTCCGGCGAAGACAGTATGAGCGGCATGCAATCGTCGCGGACCCTACATCGGGCCTGGATCGTCGCCATTGTCGCTTTCGTCGCCATCGTGGGGGCGGCCGGGTTCCGCGCCACCCCGGGCGTGCTGATCACTCCACTGCAGGACGAGTTCGGTTGGTCGAGGGGGACGATCTCGCTCGCGGTCTCGGTCAACCTGACGCTCTACGGCCTCTTCGCGCCCTTCGCCGCCGCCCTGATGGAACGGCTCGGCATGCGGCGGGTGGTCTCGGCCGCGCTCGCCCTGGTGGCGGTGGGCAGCGGCCTCACCGTGTTCATGACCGCGAGCTGGCAGCTCGTCCTGCTCTGGGGCGTGCTCGTCGGGCTGGGCACCGGCTCGATGGCCCTCGTCTTCGCCGCGACCCTCACCGACCGCTGGTTCGTCCGGCACCGCGGCGTGGTCATGGGCGTGCTGACGGCGGGCGGGGCCACCGGGCAGCTCATCTTCCTCCCCGTGCTCGCCCACATGGCCGAGACCCAGGGCTGGCGGACCGCGGCGCTGACCGTCGCGGGGGCGGCCCTGGCGGTCGTGCCGCTCGTGTGGTTCCTGCTCCGCGACACCCCCGAGGAGCTCGGGCTCACGGCTCTCGGCGCCACCGAGCCGGTCGTCCGCACGCCCAGCGGGGGAGCCGCCGCGCGAGCGCTCAGGGTGCTCCGCCGGTCGGCGCGGAAGAAGTCGTTCTGGTATCTCGTCGCGGGCTTCGCCATCTGCGGCGCGAGCACGAACGGCCTGGTCGGCACCCACTTCATCCCGGCCGCGCACGACCACGGCATGCCCCAGACCACCGCGGCCTCGCTGCTCGCCGTCATCGGGATCTTCGACATCGCGGGCACGGTGGCCTCCGGCTGGCTGAGCGACCGGGTGGACTCGCGCATCCTGCTCACGGTCTACTACGCGCTGCGCGGGCTGTCGCTGCTCGTCCTGCCGCAGCTCTTCGCGGCCACGGCCCACCCGAGCATGCTCGTCTTCATCATCTTCTACGGCCTCGACTGGGTGGCGACCGTGCCGCCGACCGTGGCCCTGTGCCGCAGGATCTTCGGCCCGGACGGATCCGTGGTGTTCGGCTGGGTGTTCGCCTCGCACCAGGTGGGCGCGGCCGTCGCCGCCACCGTGGCCGGCGTGACGCGCGACCACCTCGGCAACTACAACCTCGCGTGGTACGGCGCGGGCGTCCTGTGCCTGCTCGCCGCCCTGATGTCTGCCCGCATCGCCACGAATGTGAGGCAGGACCGCCAGGCTGCCATCCTGGTCGGGTGACGGAACGCGTGCTTCCCCTGGTCGTCCGCATCGAGCGTGCCGCTCCGCCCGAGCGCACCGACGCGCTCGAGGCGGCGGCGACAGCCGTACTGCGCCTGCTCGATCAGGACGAGTGGTCCGAGCCGATCGCGGAGTGGGAGGACCACCGGATCAGGAAGGTCGTCCGCCGGGCGCGGGGGTCGGAGTGGCGGCGGGTCCTCACCCTGCCGGGGATCACCGTGACGCACCGCACGGCCGAGGTCCGGGTGCACCCTCCGGTGCCGCTCGACGACTGGCCCACGGACCTGTCGCGGCTCCAGGTGTCGGGCACCGATCTGGCCGACTCCGCGCCTCCGCCCGAGCCGGACCTCGGCGGCGTGGTGCTGTGGGTCAATCCGAGCCTCGAAATGACGGCCGGCAAGGCGATGGCCCAGGCCGGCCACGGCGCCCAGCTCGCCTGGTGGGCCTCCGGCGAGACCGCCAGGGCCGCCTGGAGGGGCCGAGGGCTCGCCGTGTCCGTACGGACCGCCGGCCCGGCCAGATGGGCGGAACTGGGGGGCGGCGGCCTGCCGGTGGTCCGGGACGCGGGCTTCACGGAGATCGAACCCGGCTCCGCGACGGTCATCGCCGACGCGCCGTGGCTACCCCAGGGCGTTCTCGAAGTGTGATGGGGATTGCGCCCGAATTAACGGGATATGCCGTACGCTCCCGATCGTGTCACCTGGGGACTATGGGACGAAGGCTGTTCCCACTTACGTTGCGGCCGAGGCGGAGACGACCCCCCTGCCAAAGATCACGGTCCCGGAGGCTCCGCCGCCGCCGAGTTCTGGCAAGGGCCTCGGCGACCTGCCGATGCGAGTGGTCTACCGGGTGGTGGCCACTGTCGCCGCCGTGGCGGTAGTGGGCGTCGCGGGGACCGCCGTGGTGCTCGCCAGCCGCAACTCCGCTTCTCAGCACACGCCGGGGAACGTGCCAGGCAACACGGTCGCGGTCGCGGGTGGCACCGCCCCCGCCGCGTCGCCGGCCGTCCTGTCCAGCTCCGTGCCGAGCGCGCCGCCGAGCCCGGTGGCCGGCGTCGTTCCGAGCGCTGTTCCGAGCGCCGCGCCAAGCGGCGGGGTCAGTGGTGGGCCCAGTGGTGGACCTAGTAGTGAACCCAGCGCGGTGGCGAGTCCCTCGCCGTCGCCCGCTACGACCGCGATGGACGCGGCCCTCTCCGATCCCCGGGTGCCGGTGCTGCCCGCGAGCTCCAAGAAGCTGCGCAAGCTGCCGGGCAAGCCCGCCGCCACCCGTGGCCTGATCAAGGACCGGCGGTCCGGTGTGGCGTTCCCCCGGTTCGCCAAGGTGTGGAAGCTCGCCAAGGCCAGCCCGTTCGCCTCGCGGCAGGTGCTGCCCAAGGTCAAGGGCTCGGCCTTCCGCGGCCTGCTGGTCTCCTGTCCAGTGCCGATCCCGGTGCAGGACAGCCTGCGGGACACCGCCTTCCTGGCCGCCCGCTGGACGCTCAACCACCACCCCTCCGGGGCCACGATCACCTGGGCCGCGTCGCAGCCGATCCGAGTGGGCAAGCAGGACGGCTGGCTGCTGGGATACCACGTCCACTACACCCTCAAGGGCAAGAAGCGGACGTCGATGGCCGCCATCGCCCTCGTGGACGTTCCCCTGGAAAAGCCGGCGCTGGTGTTCGTCACCATCCCCGACACCCAGAAGAAGCACTGGCGCGACATCAACACCGTGATGTCCCGGATCAAGGCCCTGTAGCGCGCTGGACGCGTGCCCGAGGTCGCCGTCCTGGCCGTCGTCGGCCCGGCGCGTGGAGGCCATCCCTTGTCGTGCTGTCCGCGATCGGCATTAGGCTTCGCTGATGTGACTGAGCTTGTGCTGGCCTCGGCCTCGCCCGCCCGCCTCGGCGTGCTGCGTGCGGCCGGGCTCGATCCGAAGGTCATCGTCAGCGGGGTGGACGAGGACGCTCTTGTCGCCGATTCCCCCGAAGCGCTCTGCCTGGTCCTCGCCGAGGCCAAGGCCGCCGCCGTGGCCCGCTCTTTGAACAACGCGCTCGTCATCGGCTGCGACTCGGTGCTGGAGCTTGACGGCGTCGCGTACGGCAAGCCGTCGTCGCCCGAGGACGCGATCGCCCGGTGGCAATCGATGCGGGGACGGACGGGACGGCTGCTGACCGGCCATTGCGTCATCGACGTCGCGGGGGGCCGCATGGTGTCGGAGGTCGCGTCCACGGTCGTCCGGTTCGGGACGCCGACGGATGACGAGATTCACGCCTATGTCGCGAGCGGTGAGCCGTTGCGGGTCGCCGGGGCCTTCACCCTCGACGGCCTGGGCGGCTGGTTCGTCGAAGGCATCGAAGGCGATCACGGTAACGTCCTCGGCATCTCGCTTCCCCTCATCCGCCGTCTTCTGGGCGAATTGGGAGTGTCCGTCACCCGGCTGTGGCGCTAGCCTGCCGGGCATGAGCGGCAACGGACGGCAGGTCGAAAAGCGAGGAATCGGCGGTCTCGCCGAGGGGGTCGGTTTCTTCCTCAAGGGGGTCGGCTGGGTCGCGAGGAAGCCGAGATGGTGGCTGTTCGGCCTCATCCCCGCGCTCATCGCCTTGGTGCTCTACGCCGTCGCGCTGATCTGGCTGGGCACTCACGCCTCCGACGTCGCCGCCTGGGTCACACCGTTCGCCGGCGACTGGGGCTGGCGCGACGCGTTCCGGACGCTCGTCGGCATCATGATCTTCGTGGTCGGCCTCGGTCTCGCCGTGTTCACGTTCACGGCGGTGACGCTCGCGATCGGTGACCCGTTCTACGAGAAGCTGTCCGAGAAGGTCGAGGAGGATCTCGGCGGGCTTCCCGATGGGCCGGACGTGCCGTTCTGGCGGTCGTTGTTCCGGTCCATCCGCGACAGCGTCATCACGCTGCTCTATGTGCTGATGTTCACCCTCCCGCTGTTCGTGCTCGGCTTCGTGCCCGTGATCGGCCAAACGGTCGTGCCCGTGCTGGGCGCCATCGTCTCCGGGTTCTTCCTGACCGTGGAGCTGACGGCTCTGGCCATGGAGCGGCGGGGCATCCCGCGGAGGGAGCGGCTGACCCTGCTGCGCTCCAACATGGCCGCGTCGCTCGGCTTCGGAATCCCCATCTTCCTGCTTTTCCTGCTGCCCTTGGTGGCCGTGATCGTCATGCCGGGCGCGGTGGCGGGCGCCGCCATGCTCGTGCGCGTACGGCTGGCTCATCCACAGCGAGTCTGATTTCCACAGAAGAACGTAGACCTCCTGTGGACGGCTCAACAGAGATCGTTTCGGCCCGGGTCGGGGGGGCTGATCAATGTCTGACCTGCGAGAATGCATTAGGCGGCCGATTGGGGCTGTCTCACCATGGCTTACGGTGTCTCACTGTGGATCACTGGTTGTGGGCCATACACGGGCCAAAGCTGGACGGGCATTTCCCAGGTCACAGCGTCTCCGGTGACGGCGGTACGGGCTGAGGAGGTGTGAAGGGGCCGATACCGTAACGATCTCCCTTGCCTGCCTTCCCGTCCGCCGTCGCCCACCCTTCGGGTTTGACGGTCGCGTCCCACTAGATGCTTGACAAGATCCGAGCGCTCAGCGGCTTGAGTGCATTCGTGACCCGTAGGGGGTCGCAAAGTCGTTGGACAATGCGTGTACCGATGGCGATCGTTGGCGGTATGCAACAGGAGGAGATTTGGGACGTCGATGCGGCCCAGCGCTATGACACGCCGGGCAGCGGCATGTTCGCGCCCGAGGTCTTGGGACCGACCGTGGACCGCCTCGCTGAATTCGCAGGCGACGGACAGGCGCTTGAGTTCGCCATCGGAACCGGCCGCGTGGCCGTCCCGCTCGCCGAGCGAGGGGTGCCCGTCACCGGCATCGAGCTGTCACCTCCGATGATCGGCCGACTGCGAACGAAGGTGGACGAAGCGACGATCCCAGTAATCGTCGGCGACATGGCGACTGCCGTCGCCCCGGGGAAATACACGCTCGTCTACCTCGTCTACAACACGATTTCGAACCTGCTCACTCAAGCCGAGCAGGTCGCGTGCTTCCGCAATGCTGCCCGCCACCTCACACCCGGCGGCCGGTTCGTGATCGAGCTCTGGGTACCTGAGCTGCGCAAGCTCCCACCGGGTCAGCAGGCCACGGTGTGGCATTCTGAGCCCGGCTACATCGGCTTGGACACCTACGACGTTTTGCGGCAGCACGTCGTGTCGCACCACTTCACGTTCGATGAGAGCAGACAGGCTCAGCTGTTCCGCAGCCCACACCGCTACATCTGGCCGGCCGAGCTTGACCTCATGGCTCAATTGGCTGGGTTCGAGCTGGAGACCAGGCATGCGGACTGGGCCGGAGCCGACTTCACCGCCGAGTCGCGTTCCCACGTGTCCGTCTACCGCATTCCGCCGGAACACTAGCGTCGTCCGAAGACGGAGGTACGTCCCCTCGCATCGAACCGCGCGGGATGGGCCTCAGCGGTGGCACGGCGGCATCGCCACGCCGGAGGGCGGGCCGAACGGGAACGGCCGGAATTGGGAAGGTGATCGTTCTCGATAAATGAGAAGGTGATCGTTCCTGATTTCTTCCGGCAATTGAGCGCTTAGAGCGACCGGCAAATGGATCACTTAAGGCGGCGAGTCGTCGGGCGGCTATCCCAGCGGTAGAGCTTCCTGGCTCGCTGGATGAGCTGACGGACGGTGACGAACGCGGCGGCCAGGTAGAGGTAGAAGTCGACAACCGTGGCGTCGATTTCGGTGCAACGGCGCAGCTTGCCGTACCCGTTCATCCAGGCGTGGCTGCGTTCGACCACCCAGCGTTTGCCCGCCTGGATCGGTGCGGGAATGCCTTTGCGGGCGATCTGTCCGTCGAAGCCGAGGTTGTCCAGCACGCGGCGGCTGGGCCCGTTGTCGTACCCGCGGTCCAAATGCGCCGTGGTCTGCTCTGGCCAGGGCCCTTTGGCCCTCCCCTCGTACCGTGGAGACCTGACCTAAGAAGGGTTGGGCGTGGGAGAGACCAGACGCAGATTCGATCCGGAGTTCCGGGCTGGTGCGGTGCGCATCGTCCGGGAGACGGGCAAGTCCATCGCTCAGGTCTCCAGGGACCTAGGGATCAACGCGGGAACGCTGGCCAACTGGGTGCAGATGGATCGGCTCGCCCGCGAGCAGGACGCCGGTTCGGGCCAGGAGCTTGCCGAGTCCGAGCGTGAGGAGCTGGCGCGGCTGCGCAGGCAGAAGGCCGAGTGGGCCAAGGAACGCGCTGAGCTGGAGATGGAGCGTGATGTCCTCAAGCGCTCGGTGGTCCTCTGGGTCAAGGAAGCGACGGGCCGGTGAGCGTGGCGGCCTTCATCGCTTCCCAGAAGACCGATCATGACGTCCCCCACGCGCTTGCCTGCCGGGCCCTGGGCGTCTCACAGGCCTGGTTCTACAAGTGGCGCGACCGGGCGCCGACCGCCCGCCGGCAGCGGCAAGACCGGTTGGACGCGGCGATCGCCGCCAGTTTCGCCGCCTCGGCCGGCACCTACGGTCTCCACGCATCACCCGGGATCTGCACCAGGATGGGTGGCGGGTCTCGGTCAACACGGTCGCGGCGCGGATGGCCGAACTCGGCCTGGTCGCCCGCGAGCGCCGCAAACCCCGGTCGTTGACCAGGCAGGGGAGGCGGCCTGCCGCGCCTGACTTGGTGCGGCGCCAGTTCACCGCGGTCGCGCCGGATGTGTTGTGGTGCGGGGACGTCACCGAGATTGTCACCGGGGAGGGCAAGCTGTATCTGGCGACGGTGGAGGACCTGTTCTCCCGCCAGATACTCGGCTATGCCATGTCCGCCCACCACGACGCCGCCCTCACCATCGCCGCGTTGCAGATGGCCGCCGTCACCCGCGGTGGGAACATCGACGGAGTGATCTTCCGCACCGACCGCGGCAGCGAGTACACCGCCGCCCGCTTTGCGGCCGCCTGCAGGCACTGGGGCGTCGTGCAGTCCATGGGCCGCGTCGGCTGCGCGCTGGACAACGCCGCGGCCGAGTCGTTCAACTCCACCCTGAAAGTCGAGTTTGTCCACCGGCACCGCTTCGCCACCCGCGACCAGGCCCGCGTGAAAATCGCCACCTGGATCGCCGACTTCTACAACGCCCGCCGTCGGCACAGCGCCGCCGAGGGGCTACCCCCGATCGACTACGAACAACGGATGACAGCCGCCCGAGCGGCTGCCAGGGCGAGGGCTCAGGAACCCATCGCCGCATAGAAACGTCTCCACGGTTTCAGGGGATTGCCACCGGCGACATCCCCTCCATCTTCTACGTGGTACCAGGGCGGCGACGCCGACTACATCGAGTGCCCGAGCCACCAGTACTGAGCGCGGAACCGGCCTGCCTATCCCTCATCGACCTCCTGGTCGGCGGTTTCGTTGGCGCGGTCGACCTCGGCCATGTGCTCCTCCGCCCAGGTCCGCAGCCCCGCAAGCGCGGCTTCCAGGGACAGCCCGAGTCCGGTGAGTCGGTAGAAGACCCGCGGCGGCACGGTCGGTTCGACCCGGCGCGACACCAGCCCGTCGCGGGTCAGGCTTCGCAGCGTCACGGACAGCATCTTCTGCGAGACGCCGGGCATCCGGCGTCTCAGCTCCGCGAAGCGCACCTCGTCCGGTGCGGCATCGGCGAGCGTCTTGACGGCCATGGACGTCCACTTCGTACCGATGCGGTCCAGCAACTGACGCGTCGGGCACTGGGGATCGAACAGATCGCCGCGTACCCCGCGACCGGCGGCCCGGGCTCCTCGGGTGGTCACCTGTGGCTCACCACCTTCCCTGAAAGTGCCGTCTAGGAAGCGGTCGGAAAGTTACCTATCGTTCTGTGGTCACCAATAGTAACCAGTCAGCCGGAGGAGCCGTCATGCCCGTCACCACCGCACACCGACTGCGCCGCATCGCGACGAACGGCGTTTACCTCAACGTCGCAATCGCCGGGGACGGACCTGCGGTTCTCCTGCTGCACGGCTTCCCGCACACCTGGCAACTCTGGAGCGGCATCATGGGCCGACTGGCCGGGCAGTACCGGGTCATCGCCCCGGACCTGCGAGGCTTCGGCGCCAGTGCACGTGCCGTCGAGGGTTACGACGCAGGCACCCTCGCCGCCGACACCGAAGGGCTGCTCGACGCACTCGGCGAGCCCTCCGCAGCGGTGGTCGGCATCGACGCGGGCACCGCCCCCGCCGTCCTGCTCGCGCTGCGCCGGCCCGGCCTCGTCCGGCGCCTGGTCGTGATGGAGGCACTGCTCGGCCGCCTGCCCGGAGCAGAACACGTCGTCGCGGGCGGCGCCCCGTGGTGGTTCGGCTTCCACGCCGTCCCCGGCCTCGCCGAGACCGTCCTGGCCGGCAACGAGGCCCCGTACATCGACTGGTTCCTCGACTCGGGGACGCTCGGGCGAGGAGTACCCGACGACATCCGTGCGGCCTTCGTCCACGCGTACACCGGGAGCGAGGCCCTGCGCTGCGCGTTCTCCTATTACCGGGCCCTACCCACCAGCGCGCAGCAGATCCAGGACGCCGTCGCGACGGCTCGGCTGACCATGCCCACCATGGCCGTCGGCTCTCACCCCGTCGGCACCGGGCTCGAACGCCAACTCCGCCCCATCGCCGATGACCTGGTCGGACACCATCTCCAGGACTGCGGCCACATCATCCCCCTCGACCGCCCCGACGCGTTGTTCGCGCTCCTTGCTCCCTTCCTCTCTGCCGATCTGCCGAAGTGACCGGAGCGGGGCCGAAGGATCACGGTCGGCGGTTCGGGCGTTCGTCCCAGCGGTGAGTTGTCCAGGACCGCCGGATCAGGCTGCGCACGGTGATGATTGTGTCGGCGAGGTGGAAGAAGGCATCAATGACAGTGACGTGACGCTCGTAGCACCGGGCAAGACGATGAAAGGCGTTCTGCAACGCGTGAGTGCGTTCGACGTGCCAACGCCGACTGGCCTGAATGGGCGCCTTCTCCCCCTTGTGCGCGATGCGTCCGTGCAGGCCGCGTTCGCTGAGCAGAGCGCGGGTGATGTCCGAGTCGTAGCCGGCATCCAGGTGCACGGTGATGGTGTCGGGCAACGGGCCGAGCCCCTCCAGACGGTCCAGAGTCGGGGCGAGCAGCGGAGAGTCGTGGCGGTTGGCACCGGCCAGGACACGGCCCAGCGGAATGCCGTATCCATCCGTCATGCCCGAGCGCTTCAGTCCCTGTTTGCCGCGGTCGACCGGTGAGCGTCCGGCGGCCTCCCCGCCTCCAGGCGCCTTGGTGATCGCTCCGTCGACAGCGATCTGGTCGAGGGCGAGGCCGACGATCCGGTCGTAGGACTCCAGTGCGAGCTGCTTGAGCCGGGCGAAAACGCCCAGTCGTATCCACTCGTCGCGGCGGATGCGGATCGTGGTGGCCGAGCAGGTCGTGTCGGCGATCGCCTCGTAAGAACAGCCGAAGCGCAGCAGTTGCAGCATCTTGTCGAAGATGATCCGGTCGCTGATGCGTCGGCGGTGGCAGCCGAGCGGATGGTCCGGGTGGTACACCGGCCGCTCGGGCAGCAGCGCCGCGAATTGGTCCCAGAGTGGTTCAGCCAGCCATGATGGCAGCGCGGGCACAGGTCCCCCCAGTGATCACAGAGTGTCGCAACTCCATGATCGCTGTGCCCGTTCCACAGCCGAGGTTCTCAACCCCCCGCCATGTGGATAACTAACGTTCTCCACAGAGCGGCGTTCTGCGCCTTGGGGGGCCGGGCCGTGGGCCAGGCTCTCGTGGCATGACCCTCACCCCGACACTCACTCTCTCCACCCCGGCGGACATTCTCGCCGCCGTGCCGTACCTCCTGGGGTTCCACCCCGCTGACAGTCTCGTCGTCACCGGATTCGCCGGGTCGTCTCTCCGCCTGACCACGCGGTGGGACCTGCCGCCCGAGCCGGGCGACTTCGACCGCCTGGTGTCGGTGCTGCGGCGGGAACAGGTCACCATGACGATCCTCGCCGGATACGGCCCGGGTCACCTCGTGACGCCCGTCGTGGACGAGGCGACCCGCCGGCTGGGCGAAGCGGGCATCGGGGTAGCCGAGTCGCTGCGAGCAGACGACGGACGCTACTGGTCCTATGCGTGCCACATCGCGGACTGCTGCCCGGCCGAGGGCACGCCGTATGACCCTGTGGCGAGCCCCGTGGCCGCCGAGGCGGTCGTGTACGGGCTCGTCGCGCTCCCCGACCGGCACAGCCTCAAACGTTCTGTCGAGCCGTACGGCGGGGCGGCGATGTGGCAGGCCACCCGGCGGGTCGCGGCCGAGCTACGGGCCAAGCTCGCCATGACCGAGGCCGCCCCCAGCCCCGCGACCGGACCCGCGCCGAGCGGGCTGACGGGTGCGAGGCCGATCGGGGTGCCGGGTGCGGCAGCCGGGGCTGCGGCGGGCGCGGTGACCGAGGAGTTCGCCGCGGAGTTCGTCGCGGAGGGGCTGGCGAGGGTGCGGGCCGCGATCGGCCTGTACGCCTCGGGAGACCGCCTTGGAGATGAGGCCGTGGCACGGCTCGGGTTCGATCTCTCGGTGATCCGGATCCGCGATGAGGCGTGGGCCCTCCTCGACGACGAGGAGGCGCACATGGCCCTGTGGAGGGACGTGACCCGGCGGATGGAGCCGGCTTGCGTCGCTCCGGCCGCCTCTCTGCTCGCGGCAGCCGCTTGGCGGGCGGGGGAGTGCGCACTCGCCGGCATGGCGCTGGAGCGGGCGCTGGAGGCCGATCCGACCTACTCGATGGCGAATCTCCTGCGGCAGGCTCTGCTCCACCTGCTCTCGCCCGCCGTGTTGCGTGACCGCATGCCCACGCCGGAAGAGCTGGACGAGGAGATGGGCCCGCCCCGGGCGGCCTGGCTCGCGCCCCTGCTCACGCTGCTGCGCGAGCAGCCCCACGAACAGCCACACGAGCAGGCCCACGGCCAGCCCTACGAGGAGCCCTCCACGCTGGCGAGTTAGGGACAGGACCTCACGGTCCCGCTGGCCGAGTGATTCCCGCTGGCGGGCCGGTTCTGTTGGCTGGTTGGCTGGTTGGTTGGTTGGCTGGTTGTCAGGGGCGCAAGGCCGCGAGTTGCTGCCCGAATGGGATGAAGGTGTCCGCCTGCCGGGTGGTGGGCGGGCGGCGCAGCATCAGGTCGGCCAGCTCGCCGGAGGCGCGGTCGATCCGGGAAGCGAGCCCGTCGGTGCGCGCGTCCCCGCTGCCGCCCCAGTCCTCGGAGGCCGCGAAGACCGCTGTGGGGACGACAAGCGCGCGCAGGTAGACGAACAGGGGACGCAGCGCGTGTTCCAGCGCGAGCGAGTGTCGCGCTGTGCCGCCCGTCGCCGCGATCAGCACCGGCTTTCCGGCGAGCACGGTGTTGTCGATCACGTCGAAGAACGACTTGAACAACCCACTGTAGGAGGCGGTGAAGATGGGCGTGACGGCGATGAGGCCGTCCGCTTCCGTGACCGCGTCGAGCGCTTCACGGAGCGCGGGGCCGGGGAAGCCGGTCACCAGGTTGTTCGCGATGTCGACGGCCAGGTCGCGCAGCTCGACCACACGGACCTCGACCGTGTGCTCCCCGGCCGTGTGCTCCCCGGCCAGGCGTCGCCTGGTCGCCTCGGCCAGCCGGTCGGCCAGCAGGCGGGTCGACGACGGCTGGCTGAGACCCGCCGAGACGACCACGAGCTTCAGGGATTCCATGTTCATCTCCAATGGGGGGCGCGTGACCGGGGATCGGTCAGGACTGGGCGCCGGCCGGGACGGACGGCTCCGCGTCAGCCGGCTCCGTGCCGGCTGGGTTGGATGGCTCGGCGTCGGCGTCGCGGCGGGCGACGAGGGATGCGTGCGTGGGCGCGTCGGGCACCTGGCTCGGCCGCCCGGCGGCGAACTCCTCGCGCAGGACGGGCACGACCTCCTCGCCGAGAAGGTCGAGCTGCTCCAGCACCGTCTTCAGCGGCAGCCCGGCGTGGTCCATCAGGAACAGTTGCCGCTGGTAGTCGCCGAAGGAGTCGCGGAACGCCAGGGTCTTGTCGATGACCTCCTGCGGGCTGCCCACCGTCAGCGGAGTCTGGTCCGTGAAGTCCTCCAGCGACGGCCCGTGACCGTACACGGGGGCGTTGTCGAAGTACGGCCGGAACTCGCGGACGGCGTCCTGGGAGTTCTTCCGCATGAAGACCTGACCGCCGACCCCGACGATCGCCTGCTCGGGGGAGCCGTGGCCATAGTGGGCGAACCGCTCCCGGTAGAGGTTGATCAGGCGGATGAAGTGCTCCTTCGGCCAGAAGATGTTGTTGGCGAAGAAGCCGTCACCATAGTAGGCGGCCTGCTCGGCGATCTCCGGGCTGCGGATCGAGCCGTGCCACACGAACGGCGGCACCCCGTCGAGCGGCCTGGGCGTGGACGTGAAGCCCTGCAGCGGCGTGCGGAAGCGGCCCTGCCAGTCGACGACGTCCTTGCGCCACAGCTCGTGCAGCAGCGCGTAGTTCTCGATGGCCAGCGGGATGCCCTGGCGGATGTCCTGCCCGAACCAGGGGTACACCGGCCCGGTGTTGCCGCGCCCCAGCATCAGGTCGACGCGCCCGTCCGCCAGGTGCTGGAGCATGGCGAAGTCTTCGGCGATCTTGACCGGGTCGTTGGTGGTGATCAAGGTCGTGGAGGTCGACAGGATCAGGCGCTCGCTGCGCGCCGCGATGTAGCCGAGCATGGTCGTCGGCGACGACGGCACGAACGGCGGGTTGTGGTGCTCACCTGTCGCGAAGACGTCGAGACCGACCTCTTCCGCCTTGAGCGCGATCGCGACCATCGCCTTGATCCGCTCATGCTCGGTCGGCGTCCTGCCCGTCGTGGGATCCGTGGTCACGTCACCCACAGTGAAGATCCCGAACTGCATCGCCCACCATCTCCCATGTCGTTGAAGTTTCAACCACTGAGCGCCGAAGCGGGCGTGCTTATTCCGCGCGGGCCGGCCCGCGCGGAATTATGCGGGCTCGCCGCTCTGGGCCTGGCGGCGGCGTTCGTTGTAGGCGCGCATCCGCGCCGGGTAGCCGGTGAGCTGCACGTCGTAGACCGGGAGGGCGAGATTTCTGGCGACCCTGCCGATGACGGCGGGCGATCCGACACGGCGGCGCGTCCACTCCCCGTCGTGCGCCACGGCGACGGCCGTGGTGTCCGTCGCGAAGGTCTCCGGCTCGACGTAGAACTCCACCCCGCGCCGGGACTGGGCGAACTCGATGAGCGCCTCGATGTCGGCGTCCGTCGCCTCACGGTCGAATTTCGCCACTTGAGTGCCCCGGAAACGCCGGATGCCATAGCGATCTCGCCATCTCATGGGTCATATATACCGTTGCCAACATCACGAACGTGTTAATGAGGGCCATCTCGGGGCCATGTAGGGGTTGTCCCCGATGGACCGGATCACGGCGGCCCGCCGAAGATGGAGGCAGACTCGAACGTAGCCAAGCACTTTCACGATGGAAGGTGACGCGCTGATGCCGGCGACAGCGACACCACCGTGGCGGGGGCAGCCGCCCGTGCCGCATCACCACCTGCGGGTGACCCACGAGGACCGCGACCAGGTGGTCGAGCACGTCAAGGCGGCCTTCGCCGAGGGCCGGCTCGACAAGGACGAGATGGACGAGCGGCTGCACCAGGCGATGACCGCCCGCACCCACGCCGACCTCGCCCCCATCATGACCGACCTGTACGGCTTCCGCCCGCCCCTGCGGGCCCCGCAGCCGTATGCCGCCGGTCCGGTACCTGATGGAGGCGAGCGGGCCGGCGCGGGCGCGGCGCACCTGCTGACGCTGTGCGGGCTCATCGTCGTCGGCCCACTGATCATGCTGCTGACCGGCGGCCGGACCTCGCCCTACATCAGGAAGCACGCGGTGGAGTCGCTCAACTTCCACCTGACCGTGCTGGGCGCGACGCTGCTGCTCCCGTTCACCATCGTCGGCGTGGCCCTGCTGCCGTTCATCTGGATCGTGGCCTTCATCCTGCCCATCGTCGGAGGCGTGGCCGCCCTCACGGGAGGCGACTACCGCTACCCGCTGACCCTCCGCCTGATCAAGTAGCGAGGCTCATGGCATGAGAGCGCGGACCGTCGCCACGGTGTCGGCCTCCTCGGCGCGCTTGTCCGGGCGGTAGCGCAGGACGCGGGCGAACCGCAGCGCCATCCCGCCCGGATAGCGGCTCGACCGCTGCACGCCGTCGAAGGCGATCTCCACCACCAGCTCCGGCTGCACGGTGACGACCCAGTCCTCTGTGGACCCGTCGGCGAGCCGCAGGAACTGCTCCGTCTGCCAGGTCAGCAGCTCGTCCGTGAGCCCCTTGAACGTCTTGCCGAGCATCACGAAGCCGCCGGTCTCCGGGTCGAGGGCGCCCAGGTGGAGGTTGGACAGCCAGCCCTTGCGCCGCCCGCTGCCCCACTCGGCCGCCAGCACCACCAGGTCGAGGGTGTGCCGCGGCTTCACCTTGATCCAGCCGGCCCCGCGTCTTCCCGCGGCGTACGGCGTCCGCGGTGACTTGACCACGACGCCCTCGTGGCCCCGCCGTACGGCGTCGGCGAAGAAGGCCTCGCCCTCCTCGGCGTCGGCGGTGACCACGCGCGGTGTGATCAGCTCGGCGGGCACGGCCGCCGCGAGCGCCGCGTGCCGTTCCTCGTCGGGGAGGTCGAGCAGGTCGGCCCCGCCGATCCGGAGCGCGTCGAAGAAGAAGACGCTCAGGGGCACGCTCTCGCGCAGAGAGGCGACACCGGTACGGCTCGCGACCCGGCCAGAGGTCACCTGGAACGGCTCGGGACGGCCGTCGGGCCGCAGCGCGATCACCTCGCCGTCGAGGACGAGGTCGCTCACCGGCAGGGCGAGGACCGCCTCGACCAGCTCGGGGACCTGCGCGGTGATGTCGTCCAGGGTGCGGGTGAAGACGCCGACCCGGTCGCCGGACCGGTGGGCCTGCACCCGGACGCCGTCGAGCTTCCACTCGACCGCGGCCGCTCCGCCGATCTTCTCCAGCGCAGCGGTGACGCTGGGCGCGCTCTGCGCCAGCATGGGCGCGACCGGGCGGCCGACCTCCAGCGTGAACGCGCGCAGCTCCTCGACGCCGCCCTTGAGCGCGGCCGCTCCGACCGCGGGCAGCCAGCCGCGCAGCGTCAGGGCCCGCCGCACCTCCGCCGACGGCACGGCGGACGCCTTGGCGATCGCCTCGATCATCACGCCGTCCAGCGCGCCCTGCCTCAACTCGCCGGTCAGCAGGCGCTGCAGGAAGGACTGCTCCTGGCGGGTCACCGCGCCGAACAGCTCGTCGAGCAGCGCCTTGCGCGCGGCCTGCGAGCCCGTCCCCGACTGGGCCTTGATCCGCTCCAGCAGCGTGTCGACCTGGGTCAGCGTCGCCGTGGCGACCTGGCGCGGCTCCGGGAGCTCGCCGAGCGTGCGCCAGCCCACGCCGATCTGCCGCTGGGGCAACTCTCCGGACAGGTAGGCGATCGCCGTCTCGGCCTCATCCGGCGCGACCCTGCTCAGCAGCTCGGCCAGATGAGCGATCTTGGCCAGCCGCGCGGCGTCGGCGGCCACCGCCGCGGACGTCCGGGCAAGGTCGATCAGCAACACACCGTAATCCTGCCCTACCGCACCGGCATTCGCCCACACGGGGCGTCAGCTGTAGTGGCGAGCCTCCGGCCACATCTCCTTCAACAGCCGGCGGGGGTCACGGCACACGACGATCGGGGCGCCCTGTTCCTCTCCCGGCATGCCGTCCACCGTGGCAGCCTGGGATCAGCCCACGCCGAGCAGGTCGACGACGAAGATGAGCGTTTCGCCCGGCTTGATGGCGTTGCCCGCGCCGCGGTTGCCGTAGCCCAGGTGCGGCGGGATCGTGAGCCGGCGGCGGCCGCCGACCTTCATGCCCGCGACGCCCCGGTCCCATCCGGCGATGACCCGGCCGCCGCCCAGCGGGAACTGGAACGGCTGGCCGCGGTTCCAGGACGCGTCGAACTCCTCGCCGCTGGAGAACGCGACGCCGACGTAGTGCACCGTCACGTTCTGCCCCGGCTTGGCCTCCGGTCCGTCGCCCTCGACGAGGTCGACGATCTCCAGGTCCGCGGGCGGCTTCCCCTCGGGGAAGTCGATCTCGGGCTTCTCGAGTGCCACGTGGGTCTCCTCTGTTCTCCGCGGCCGGGTGTTCCGGACGACCGAACGACTCTACCGAAGATCGTCGGAACGGCGATGTCCTCCCCGCCATCGGTGAGGAGGACATCACGGAGCAGGAGCAGCTACAGGAGCCGCCGCAGGAGCCGCTAGAGGGTGCGTCCCCCCCGGTCCGAGAGTCGGGGAGCGTCAACGGGACGCTGGGGCTCGGTCTCCGCGGGCGGGGTCTCGCCGGGCGGGGTCAGCGGCGAGGTGGTGGCGGGCCCGGCGGAAGGCGGCCGCTGGACCACCACGGTGTCGGCGGGCTGGAGGCCGCCCTGCAGCAGCGCCTGGGCCTGCTCCAGCGCGGACGCGGCCACGAGCACGTCGTAGCGGCCCGCCACGATCGAGCTCCTCGACGAGAAGTCCCGCGTGCCGCCCGTGAAGGCGTGGCTGGTGAAGCCGAACGCGGCGCCCGCGATGGCGCCCCAGAGGATCGACCACAACACGAGCCCGATGAACGAGGTCGTGGTCGAGGTGAACAGCCCGAGGAACAGGCCGACGATGAGGCCGAAGACGGCGCCGCTGACCAGGCCCATCAGGGCCGCCCGGCCGTTGGTGAGGCGGCCGGTGACGGTCTCCTCCAGGCGGAGGTCGCTGCCGACGATCGCGGACGTCTCCACCGGGAAGCCGGCGTCCGAGAGGGTGTCGACGGCCTTCTGCGCGGCCGTGTAGTTGTCATAACTGACGAGCAGCCGCCTGTCGACCGCCGGCGAGACCGGCCCTGTGGCAGGGGAATCGAACATGATCGCCTCCGCGGGTAGTGCGGTCGTTACGCAACCGCACTACCCGACGATCGGGCGATATGCGTGGACTTACCAGCTTTGGTGGAGAGGCATGCCTTCCGTGTACCCGGAGGCGCTCTGGACGCCGATGACGGCCCGCTCGTGGAACTCCTCCAGGCTGGCGGCTCCGGCATACGTGCACGAGGAGCGCAGGCCCGCGACGATGGCGTCGATCTGGTCCTCGACGCTGGGCCGTACGGGATCGAGGTACATCCGCGACGTCGAGATGCCCTCCTCGAACAGTCCCTTGCGGGCCCGCTCGAACGGCGTGTCGTCGGCGGTGCGGAGCCGTACGGCGCGGGCGGAGGCCATGCCGAAGCTCTCCTTGTACTTGCGGCCGTCGGGGGCGGTGCGGGTGTCGCCGGGCGACTCGTAGGTTCCGGCGAACCATGAGCCGATCATGACGTTGGACGCGCCCGCCGCGAGCGCCAGCGCGACGTCGCGGGGGTGCCGGACGCCGCCGTCGGCCCACACGTGGCGGCCGAGCCGGCGGGCCTCGGCGGCGCACTCCAGCACGGCGGAGAACTGCGGCCGGCCGACGCCGGTCATCATGCGGGTCGTGCACATGGCGCCAGGCCCCACGCCGACCTTGACGATGTCGGCCCCCGCCTCGACCAGGTCGCGGACGCCCTCGGCCGTCACGACGTTCCCGGCGGCGACGGGCACGCCGGGGCCGAGCGCGCGGACCGCCTTGAGGGCGGCGATCATCTTCTCCTGGTGGCCGTGCGCCGTGTCGACCACCAGCACGTCGACGCCCGCGTCGAGCAGTTCCTTCGCCTTGTCCGCCACGTCGCCGTTGACGCCCACCGCCGCCGCGACGCGCAGGCGGTTCCGGGAGTCGACCGCGGGCTGGTAGAGAGTGGCGCGCAGCGCGCCTGTGCGGGTCAGGATGCCGACCAGGCGGCCCTGCGGGTCGACGACGGGCGCCAGCCGGTGGCGGCCCTCGTGCAGCGCCTCGAACGCGGCCTGCGGGTCGACTCCCTGTGGCAGCGTCTGCGGTGACGCGGTCATGACCTGGGAGAGCTGGGTGAACATGTCGACGCCGGCGCAGTCGGCCTCGGTGGCGACGCCGACCGGGCGGTTGTCCCAGTCGACCACGATGACGGCGCCGTGGGCCCGCTTGGGCAGCAGGTTCAGCGCCTCTCCGACCGTGTCGTGCGGGGTCAGCGTGATGGGCGTGTCGTGGACCAGGTCGCGGCCCTTGACCCACTCGACCACATCGGCGACGACGTCGATGGGGATGTCCTGCGGGATGACGGTGATGCCGCCGCGTCGCGCGACGGTCTCCGCCATCCGGCGTCCCGCCACGGCGGTCATGTTGGCGACGACAATGGGGATCGTGGTGCCGGTGCCGTCCTTGGCCGACAGGTCCACGGCGAGCCGCGAACCGACCATCGACCGGGACGGGACCATGAACACATCGCTGTACGTGAGATCGTAGGGCGGCGTCACATCATTGAGGAATCGCACGTTTGTCCAGCCTATGTCGTAAGTGCTAGACGCGGCATTCCCGTCCCGGGGCAGTCCCAGACCCAGGGGGCGGATACATTGACGTCGGCCAATAGGAGGAGCTGTGATCATCGTTGACCGGCCTGAGGTGCTGGTCGTCGGCTATGCCGTACGGACCACCAACGCGGCGGAGGCCGATCCGTCCCGCGCCCGGCTTCCGGCCCTGTGGGCCCGGGCGGGGGCGCCGGGGGCCTTCGCCCACGTGCCCGGCCGCGTCGACGAGAACCTCTACGCGGTGCTCACCGACTACGAGAGCGACCACCACGGGGCGTACACCGAGGTGGTCGGCGTCGCGGTGCACACGGCGGCGCGGCTGCCCGAGGGCATGGTGGCCGTGCGGGCCCCGGGGGTGCCGGCCCTGATGCTGGAGGCCCGCGGTCCCATGCCGGGCGCGCTGGTCGAGGCATGGCAGTACGTGTGGAAGCACACCGAGTCGGGCGGCGCCCCGGCGCGGGCCTTCACGACCGACCTGGAGATCCATCACCCTGGGGGAGCCGACGTCTACGTCGCCGTGCTCCCCTCCTTCACCGATCCCACCTCCAGCGCGTGATCATGCAGGGATTCCCGGACATGCCTCCCGGCCTGCCGGCCTTCCGTGCGTGATCATGCAGGGATTCCCGGGCATGCCTCGCGGCCTGTGACTCCTTCGTTCGTGATCATGCCTCGGGTGCGGCGGACGGGCCCCAGAGCGGTCCCGGGATCTCGAAGCCGACGGGCTCACCCCACCGGTTGCGGTAGCTCACCTCGTGGACCGGCTTGCGCTCGGCCACACCCCAGCGGCCGGTCGGGTAGCCGAACGTGACCATGCAGGCCAGCTCCCAGCCCTTGCCCTCCGGCACGCCGAGGATCTTCATCGCCGCCGCGCCGTGGAAGAGCCCGAGCACCGTCGTCAGCGCGCTGCCCACCCCGAAGGCGCGGGCGGCGAGCTGGGCGCTCCACACCGAGGGGAAGATCGATCCGCCGCTGGGGTCGTTCCGCGTGAGGGCGAACAGCAGCAGCGGGTACGCCTCGAAGTTGTCCGCCAGGTGCTTGGCCGACTTCAGCACGCTCAGCGTCTGAGTATCCCCGGCCGCCTCGGCCCTCTCCCGCATCGGCTTGTAGTGGCCGTCGAAGAGCCTGCCGAGCCCTTCGCGGTAGAGCGGCCCCAGCTCGGCCTTCACCGCCGGGTCGTCCACCAGCAGGAACCGCCAGCCCTGCGTGTTGCCGCCGCTCGGCGCGCGGACGGCGGCGTCGAGGATCCGCTCCTGGACGTCCGCCGGGATCGGGTCCGGCTTCACCCGCCGCATCGCCCGGGTCGTGTAAAGGGCCTCGAAGAGGTCCATGCGCATCGGTCCTTCCATCAGGCCAGCACCCCCGCAGCGCGGAGGGTCTTGGCGTCCTCGTCCGGCAGCCCCCAGCCGGTCAGGTCGTGGAGGCGGGTGGCGGGGGACAGGTCGCTCCGCCCGCTGTCCAGCAGGCGGGGGGCGGGAGCCGGCTGCGTCACGCCGCCGACCTCTACGAACGTCCCGCGCGCCCGGTTGTGGGGGTGGTCCGCGGCCTCGCCCATCTCCAGGACGGGGAACACGCAGGCGTCCGAGTCGCCGAAGATCTCCTCCCACTCCGCCCTGGTCCTGGACCGGAAGGCCGCCGTCAGCCGTTCGCGCAGCTCCGGCCAGTTGGCCCGGTCGTCCCGGTCGGGCAGGTCGTCGATCCCCATCCTGGCGACCATCTCGGCCCAGAACTGGGGCTCCAGCGGGCCGACCGCGAGATAGCGGCCGTCGGCCGTCTCGTACGTGTCGTAGATCGGGGAGCCGGTGTCCAGCAGGTTCGTCCCGCGCGGGCCCCAGAAGCCGCTCTGGACGCCGTGGTAGAACATCGAGAACAGGGCCGCCGCGCCGTCCACCATGGCGGCGTCGATCACCTGGCCCCTTCCGGTGCGCTCGCGCTCGAACAGCGCCAGCAGCACGCCGTACGCGAGCATGAGCCCGCCACCGGCGAAGTCGCCGAGGATGTTGATCGGGGGAGTGGGCTTCTCGCCCGCGCGGCCCAGCATCGACAGCGCGCCGGAGATCGCGATGTAGTCGATGTCATGGCCCGCCCTGGGCGCCAGCGGGCCGTCCTGGCCCCATCCGGTCATCCGGCCGTAGATGAGCCGTTCGTTAACCGCCCGCAGGTCGTCCGGGCCGATCCCGAGCCGCTCGGCGACACCCGGCCGGAACACCTCGATCACCACGTCGGTCCGGGCCGCCAGCCTCTTGAACGCCTCGATGCCCTCGGGCGACTTCAGGTCGAGGCCGATCGTGCGCTTGCCCCGGTCCATGACGTCCGGGCGGGGCGCGTCGGTCACCGCCGTGACCCGGTCGATTCGCAGGACCTCGGCGCCGTGGTCGGCGAGCATCATCCCGGCGAACGGCCCGGGGGCCAGCCCGGCGAGCTCCAGCACGCGCACCCCGGCCAGCGGGCCCTTCCGGGGCTCCTCCATGCCACTCTCCTCGGTGGGGTGGTTCTGTTTCATGGGTTAGTAGAACATGCTTCGGTCGCGTGGGAGACTTCGCCCTGTGACGTGGAAGCTGCTGGCGCTGCCGCCCCTGCCCGAGGACGCAGTCCGCGGACTGCTCGCGGACCTGGGCGACCGGGTCGAGGTCGCCGTCCCCGCCCACCGTGATCGCGCGGCCCTGCTCGACGCCCTGCCCGAGGCCGAGATCGTCGTCGGCGACTGGAGCGGCATGCTCGTCCTGGACGAGGAGGCCGTACGGCACGCTCCGAAGCTCGCCTTCCTGCAGCAGCCGTCGGTCGGCGTGGACGGGCACGACCTGGAGGCGCTCGCCAAGGCGGGAGTGCCGGTGTCGAACACGGCCGGGGTCAACGCCCTGTCCGTGGCCGAGTGGTGCCTCGCCGCGTCGCTCGCGCTGCTGCGGCACCTCGCCGACGGCGACCGGGAGATGCGGGCCGGGGAGTGGCCCCAGTTCACCGCGCAGCGCCGGGAGCTCGCGGGCGCCCGCGTCGGCATCGTCGGCTTCGGCCCGATCGGCGCCACCTGCGCCCGCCTGTTCGGCGCGCTCGGCTGCGACGTCTCCTACTGGTCGCGCTCGCCCAAGGCCGAGTCGTACGGCGCGGCCTACCGCGACCTCGACTCGCTGATCGCCTCCAGCGACGTGCTCGTCCTCGTCGTGCCGCTCACCGACGAGACCCGCGGCCTGCTCGACGCCGCACGGCTGGCCCGGATGCCCGCGGGATCGGTGCTGGTCAACGCCGCGAGGGGCGGGATCGTGGAGCAGGCGGCGCTGCTGGCGGCGCTGGAGTCGGGCCATCTCGCCGGGGCCGCGGTGGACGTCTACGACATCGAGCCGCTTCCCGCCGACGACCCGCTGCGCTCGTGCGGCCGGATCCTGCTGTCGCCCCACGCGGCGGCGGTGACCCCGCAGGCGATGACCCGCCTCGTCGAGTGCGTGCTCGGCAACGTGCGCGCCGCGCTCGACGGCCGGCCGGTGACCAACGTGGTCAACGGGGCCGATCCCGTCGTCTACCGGCGCCTCTGACGTAACAGGGCCAACACCGTCCCCGGGGGGTACCTGAAACGCGGAATCACGACACGATACGATCTACCGTCAGGGCACGGGCCTTCCCGGGCTTGACGAGGTGACTGGCTGGGATGCCCGATAGTTTTCGCGGGCGTAACGTGTCTAGTCTGGTCCGCGTCGTTTTCGAGGGATAGCGTGCCTAGAGGCGATCTCTATAGTCCATGGGGGTGGTGTCATGCCAGAGCGCACGGCAAGTATGACCGCCCATAGGAAGGCCGTCGAGCAGATCAGGGACTCCTACGCGGCGATCCCCGACGACGCGGCTCCCCGGCTCGCTAAGGCGACCACGAACCTGTTCCGCTTCCGTGAGCCGGCCAAGACGGCCACGCTGTCCGCCCGCGACCTGGACCAGGTGATCCAGGTGGACCCCGTCACCATGACGGCCGAGGTCCAGGGCATGACCACGTACGAGAACCTGGTGGACGCGACCCTGCCGTACGGGCTCATGCCGTACGTCGTGCCGCAGCTCAAGACGATCACGCTGGGCGGCGCGGTCACGGGTCTCGGCATCGAGTCGACCAGCTTCAAGGACGGCCTGCCGCACGAGTCCGTGGAGGAGCTGGAAATCCTCACCGGCGACGGGCGGATCGTCGTGGCGCGGGCCGACAACGAATACGCCGACCTGTTCCGGGCCTTCCCGAACTCGTACGGCACGCTCGGCTACGCCCTGCGAATCCGGATCAAGCTGGCCCGGGTCAAGCCGTACGTGAAGCTGACGCACATCCGGTTCACCGACGCCGACAAGTGCATGCTCGCCATGCAGGAGATCTGCGAGAGCCGCGAGCACGACGGCGAGCAGATCGACTTCATCGACGGCACGTTCTTCGCGCCGGACGAGCTCTACATCACGGTCGGCACGTTCGCGGACAAGGCGCCCTACGCGTCCGACTACACGGGCATGCGCATCTACTACCAGTCGATCCGCAACCGGGCGCGTGACTGGCTGACCATCCGCGACTACCTGTGGCGCTGGGACACCGACTGGTTCTGGTGCTCGCGCGCCTTCGGCGTGCAGCAGCCGCTGGTCCGGTCGCTCATTCCGCGCCGCTGGCTCCGCTCCGACGTGTACCGCAAGCTGGTCGGCCTCGACCAGCGGTACGGCCTGACCGCCCGCATCGACCGCTGGCGCGACAACCCGGTGCAGGAGTCGGTCATCCAGGACGTCGAGGTGCCGGTCGAGCGGGGAGCCGAGTTCCTCGAGTTCTTCCACAACGAGGTCGGCATGGCTCCGGTGTGGATGTGCCCGCTCAAGGACTCCGGCGAATGGTCGCTGTACCCGCTGGAGCCCGGACGGCTCTACGTCAACTTCGGCTTCTGGGGCATGGTCCCGCTGCCGCGTGGCCGGCATGACGGCTACTACAACCGGCTGATCGAGCACGCCGTACACCGGCTCGACGGCCACAAGTCGCTGTACTCGACCTCGTACTACGAACGGGACGAGTTCTGGCGGCTGTACAACGGGGACTCCTATTGGCCTGTGAAGCGCTCGTACGACCCGGGCGGGCGGCTGCTCGACCTGTACGACAAGTGTGTCCGGGGTAGGTAGGCAGTACGTGCGTGGGGAGAGGTGCACATGACTCTTGCGGAGATCTTCGAGAAGATCGTCGGCTCTGACGCGGGCGTCCAGTTCGTGGCCTACGACGGCAGCAAGGCCGGCTCGTCGGACGCGGACATCCGGATCGAGGTGAAATCTCCGATCGCGGTGGCCTACCTCGCGCAGGCACCCGGGGAGATGGGCCTCGCGAGGGCCTACATCTCCGGGCATCTCGACGTCCAGGGCGACATGTACACGCTCCTGGACCGCATGTGGTCCATCACCCTGAACGATCTGCCGCTCAGCGAGAAGATCGCCGCGATCCGCTCGCTCGGGGCCAAGCCGCTGCTGATGCGGGTCCCGCCGCCACCGCAGGAGGTGCGGCGCAGCACGCTCGCCAAGCTCGGCAGCCGCCACGCCAAGCAGCGCGACGCCGAGGCGATCCACCACCACTACGACGTGTCCAACCGCTTCTACGAGTGGGTGCTCGGGCCGTCCATGGCGTACACCTGCGCGGTCTTCCCGTCGCACGACGCGACGCTGGAGGAGGCGCAGTACGCCAAGTTCGACCTGGTGGCCAAGAAGCTCGACCTCAAGCCCGGCATGCGGCTGCTCGACGTCGGCTGCGGCTGGGGCGGCATGGTCATGCACGCGGCCCGCGAGTACGGCGTGAAGGCCCTGGGCGTCACCCTCTCCCGCCAGCAGGCCGAGTGGGCGCAGAAGGCCATCGCCGAGGCCGGGCTCTCCGAGCTCGCCGAGGTTCGCCACACGGACTACCGCGACGTCGCCGAGACCGGCTTCGACCGGGTCAGCTCGATCGGCCTGACCGAGCACATCGGCAAGGACCAGCTCCCGTCGTACTTCTCCTTCCTGTACGGCAAGCTCAAGCCGGGCGGGCGGCTGCTCAACCACTGCATCACCCGCCCGACGGGCAAGGAGAAGACGATCAACAAGGGCGGCTTCATCAACCGCTACGTCTTCCCCGACGGCGAGCTGGAGTCGGTCGGCCACCTCATCCGTGAGATGGAGGACACCGGCTTCGAGATCCGCCACGAGGAGAACCTGCGCGAGCACTACGCGCTGACGCTGCGCGAGTGGTGCGCCAACCTCGACGCCCACTGGGACGAGGCGGTCCAGGAGGTCGGGCAGGGCATCGCCCGCGTCTGGCGGCTCTACATGGCCGGCTGCGTGGTCGGCTTCGAGCGCAACAAGGTGCAGCTGCACCAGGTTCTCGGTGTCAAGCTCGACGACCAGGCCTCGGCGCAGGTCGCCCTGCGCCCGTCCCTCGACTGGCCGTGATCCCCTCCGCTAGCGGAGTTCTCGCTTGAGGATCTTGCCGGTGGCGGTCATCGGCAGGGACTCGCGGAACTCGACGATCCGCGGGTACTTGTAGGCCGCCATCGTCTCCCGGCTCCAGGCGACCAGCTGCTCCTCGGTCGCCGTGGCGCCGGGAGTGCGGATGACGTACGCCTTGATCTCCTCGCCGTGCGACTCGTGGGCCACGCCCACGACGGCGGCGAGGGAGACGGCGGGGTGCGTCAGCAGCACCTCCTCGATCTCACGCGGGTAGACGTTGAACCCGCCCCGGATGATCATGTCCTTGGCGCGGTCGACGATGTAGTAGTAGCCGTCCTCGTCGCGCCTGGCCACGTCGCCGGTGCGGAACCAGCCGTCGTTCATGACCTCCGCGGTCGCCTCCGGCCGGTTGTAGTAGCCCTTCATGATGTTGTGCCCGCGGATGGCGATCTCGCCGACGTCGGTGACCGTGTTCCAGTCGCCGTCGATGAGCCTCATCTCCACGCCCCAGATCGGGGTGCCGATCGAGCCCGCCTTGGCCGGCCTGCCGACCTGGTTGAAGGAGGCCACAGGGGAGGTCTCCGACAGCCCGTAGCCCTCCAGGATCCCGACGCCGAACGTCGCGGCGAAGTCCTTCAGCACCTCGACCGGCAGCGCGGAGCCGCCCGAGATGGCGGTGGCCAGCGAGGCGGGCGCCTTTCCGGCCCCGCTGTGGACCGCGGTCAGCAGCGCCCAGTACATCGTCGGCACCCCGGCGAACAGCGTGACCTTCTCCTCGGCCATCAGCGCGAGCGCCTCGGCCGGCTCGAAGCGCGGCATGAGGACCACGGCGGCCCGGCGCCGGAAGCCCGCATTCATGATCACGGTCTGGCCGAACGAGTGGAAGAGCGGCAGGGTGGCGAGATAGACGTCGCCGCCCTGGCGGGGGAACATCTCGTCGCTGATCATGGCGTTGATCACCATGTTCTGGTGGCTCAGCTCGGCGCCCTTGGGCCGGCCGGTGGTGCCGCTCGTGTAGAGGATCACCGCGGTGTCGTCCGGGGCTGTCTGCGCGGTCTCGAACTCGCCGGACACGCCGTCGAGGGCCGCCCAGAGGGTCTCGCCGTACGGGGACTCGGTGGCGCGCGGGGTGGCGGGCAGCACGAGGAAGTGCTCCGTCCCCGCCGCGCCCTCGAAGCCGGCGCGGCCCCGCTCGCCGAGCGGTAGCTCGGGCGTGCCCTCGAAGCAGAAGAGCGCCTTGGCCTCGGAGTCTTCGAGGTGGTAGGTGATCTCCCGCGACTGGAGCAGGACGTTGAGGGGGACGACCGTGGCGCCCGTCTTGAGGATGCCGAAGTAGACGAACGGGAAGTAGGGGAGGTTGGGGCAGGCCAGCGCCACCTTGTCCCCCTTGCCGATGCCCCGGGAGACGAGCAGGTTCGCGACCTGGTTGGCGACGGTGTTCACCAGCGAATACGTCAGGCGGAGGTCCCTCAGCACGACGGCGGTGCGGTCCGGGGTCTCCCTGGCGCTGTCCTCCAGCACGACGGACAGGTTGAGCATCGTCGCTCCCTTTCTTTCGGCCGTTCTAGTCGGCCGTTTCAGCCCATACCAACCGGTAGGTACCTCACAGTAACGGCTGGGACCCTCCCTGAGGAGGGTGATCCGCGCCAGCAAAAGCCGTACGTGATCATGCACACGCTCCCGGAGATGGTCTTTGGCCTGCGCGGACGAGGTTCGTGATCATGCACAGTGGACGAGGTCTTGACTTGACCGATTAGTCACACAAAAGTGGGCGGCATGAGCGTGACGGCCGCCATCGACCTGTCGTCGATCCCGTTCTGGGGCCTGCCACAGGCCGAGCGGCTGGACGCGTTCCGGCGGCTGCGCGCGCTGGACCGGCCCGTTTTCGTCAAGGAGAACAAGATCCCCTTCATCCGGCACGGGGCCGGCTACTACGCGCTCGTACGGCATGCCGACGTGAGCGAGGCCAGCCGGAACGCTGGGATCTTCAGCAGCGAGCCGACCGCGAACAGCATCCCGGACATGCCGAGGTGGCTGGCCGTCTACTTCGGCTCCATGATCAACATGGACGATCCGCGGCACGCGCGGCTGCGCCGCATCGTCTCGCGGGCCTTCACGCCCCGCGTCCTCGCCAAGATGGAGCAGGACCTCCAGCGGGCGGCCGAGGAGATCGTCGGAAGGGCCGTCAAGGAGGGTCCGGGGGATTTCGTCACTCAGATCGCGGCCAGACTCCCGGTCCAGGTCATCTGCGACATGATCGGCATTCCCGCGAAATATCACGACATGGTGCTCAGCCGTACGAACATGATCCTGGCCAACGCGGATGGCGAGTATTCGGGGATCGAGGTGGACTACTCCCGGCAGGACGCACCCTTCGGCCGGTGGGCCACGGCCCGCGGCCTGGTCAAGCTGCTCCGGGCGGGACACGAACTCAGCGCCCTGGCCCAGCGCCTCGGCCGGGAGCGGCGGCGGAACCCGACGGGTGACCTGACCAGCCTCCTCGTGAACGGGGAGGAGCGGCTCACCACCCAGGAGCTCGGCTCGTTCTTCATCCTGCTCGTCGTGGCGGGCAGCGAGACCACGCGCAACGCGATCACGCACGGGCTGAAGCTCCTCACCGACAACCCCGGCCAGCGCGAACTGCTCACCGGCGACTTCGAGACGCACATCGGGGGCGCGGTCGAGGAGATCATCCGCTACGCGACCCCGGTGATCCAGTTCCGCCGGACCGTCACGCGCGACCACTCGATGAACGGGCAGGACTACAAGAAAGGCGACAAGGTCCTGCTGTTCTACAACTCCGCGAACCGGGACGAGGCGGTCTTCACCGATCCCGACGTCTTCGACATCACGCGAAGCCCCAACCCGCACGTCGGCTTCGGTGGCCCCGGCCCGCACTACTGCCTCGGCGCCCATCTGGCCAGGCGCGAGATCACGGTCATGTTCCGGGAGCTGTTCGGCCGGATGCCCGAGATCCGCTCCGACGGCGAGCCGGACTATCTGCTGTCCAACTTCGTCAACGGCGTCAAGCACCTGCGCTACCAGTTCTAATCGCGTGATCACGTACGGCTTACGCCCAGGTCGGGGCGGGTGGCGGGGAATCCCTGCATGATCACGGCTGGAGGGCGCTCTGGTGGGCGTGAAGGCGCGGGAATCCGTGCATGATCACGCGGGATTGTGGCAGGATGAACCGAACGTGATTCTGGTGGCAGACCTCTCGGAGGAGCGCCATGACCACCCCGCCTGTGGAACAGGCCCGCATCAGGTCGGCCGCCGACGTCAACCTGTCCGACTGGAACTTCTGGGCCCGGTCGCAGGAGGAGCGCGAGCACGCGTTCCGGCTGCTGCGCGAGCTGGACCGGCCCGCGTTCTTCGAGGAGCCCGAGGTCACGTTCGCCCAGACGAGGGGCATCGGCTACCACGCCCTCGTCCGGCATGCCGACATCCTGGAGGCCAGCCGCAACCCCGAGGTCTTCTGCTCGGGCGACGGCGGAGCGACCAGCATCCTCGACATGCCCGCCGAGCTGGCCGAATATTTCGGCTCCATGATCAACATGGACGACCCGCGCCACGCACGGCTACGCCGCATCGTCTCCCGTGCGTTCACGCCCAGGATGATCAAGCAGTTCGAGGCCGACGTGGACGCGGCGGCCGTACGGATCGTGGACGAGCTGCTCGCCACGGGCAGCGGGTGCGACTTCGTCACCGAGGTCGCCGCGAAGCTACCCCTGAAGATCATCTGCGACATGATGGGAATCCCGGAGAGGGACTATGGTTTCGTCTTCGACCGGTCGAACATCATCCTCGGCGCCTCGGACCCGGAGTACGTCAGCGACCGTGAGGACATCGCCCACGCGCTGGTCACCGCGGGCATGGAGCTCCAGCAGCTCGTTCAGGACCTGGCCGCCCACCGGCTTGAGAACCCGACGGACGACCTGACATCCTCGCTGGTCAACGCCAACATCGACGGTGAGCGGCTGACCGCGCAGGAGCTCGGGTCGTTCTTCATCCTGCTCGTCGTCGCCGGCAACGAGACCACCCGCAACGCCATCTCGTACGGCATGCGCCTGCTCACGCTCAACCCCGGCCAGAAGCGGCTCTGGCTGGAGGACGTCGAGGGCCGCGCGGCGGGCGCGGTCGAGGAGATCGTCCGGCTGGCCGCGCCGGTCAACCTCATGCGGCGCAAGGTCACCCGCGACCACGTCATGAACGGCAACCTGTACCGGCGGGGCGAGAAGGTCGTCCTCTACTACTGGTCGGCCAACCGGGACGAGCGGGTCTTCGACGACCCGCTCCGGTTCGACATCCTCCGCGCCCCGAACCCGCACGTCGGGTTCGGCGGCCCCGGGCCGCACTTCTGCCTGGGCGCCCATCTCGCCCGCAGGGAGATCACCGTGATGTTCGGCGAGCTGCTCCGCCGCGTTCCGCGGATCGAGACCGGTGAGCCCGAGCGGCTGTTCTCCAGCTTCATCAACGGCACCAAGCACATGCGGTGCGAGTTCTGATACCGGATGACCCGCGCTAGCCGGCTCGGCGGATCGACTTGAAGACCGTGTTGATGTCGGGAAGCAGGTCGTCCTTGAGCGCGGGGACGGCCATGTAGACGATCGCGGGCAAGTCCGCGCCGGTGTTGACCGCCGCCACGAACACCGTGGTCTCCTCCTTGTCGGCCTCGACCTTGTAGGCCGCGATCAGGCCGGTCAGGCCGTTGCGGGACAGGCGCTGCTGCGCCACCTTCGTCACCTTGTTGCCCTTGGGGAACATCGTCTGCCGCGCCTGGAACATGACGGAGCTGATCACCGGAGCGAGCTTGTCCGGCGAGGTGTACCGCGTGGCCAGCGGCTGCGGGAGCGGGCCCGACAGGACCTGGGCGAACTCGGGCTTGCCCCGTGTGGTCATCCCGGCCGGGACGAACTGCCGGGTCGCGTAGCCGTACTTCGTCTTGATGTCCTGCGCGTTCTTGTCGAGCTGCCACGGGCCGCCGAGCTGGGACACCGTGATGCCCGCCGCCTCGTCGGTGACCACCCCGCTGACCGGCGAGGCCGTGCCCCTGAACCTCGGCAGCGCGGGGAACTGCGACTGGGCCTTCGGCGGCGCCGCCGACAACGTGGGCTTCGCCTCGGGGCTCGGCACGGTCTCCGCGCCGTCGTCCGACCTGAGCGGTCCCGCGACGAACGCCCAGACCAGGCCGCCCACCAGGACCACGAGCACCGTTCCGACGAGGGTGAACAGCCAGATCGGCCGGCCTCGCTCCTCGTCCTCGTACTCGTCGATCGCCTGGTAGTTCTCCCCGAAGACCGTGTTCCACAGCTCCTGCTGCCGATGCGCGGGAGGTGTCTTCGGCCCGCTGATCTGCCCCGCCGTAACGAACGGCTTGTACGGATCATCGGCCCTCGGCGGGACCGGCTGCGCCGGAGGCGCCTGGACCGGCTGCTGGGGGAACGGCTGAGCGGAATTCTGGAACGGCTGCTGGGGGTACGGCTGCGCCGGAGCCTGGAACGGTTGCGCCGGTTGCTGAGGGAACGGCTGCCGGGGGGCCTCGAACGGCGGTGCCGGGGCCTGCGGTGTGGCGCCCGTCATCGACGGCCCGGCTTCCGTCATCGGCGGTCCCGCCTCCACGAAGGAGCGGACGGTGGGGGTGAAGGAGGAGGCCGTGGAGACCTCGGGCCAGGCAGGCGGAACCTCCGGCCAGGCCGTGGCTCTCTGGGGGTCGCTGTGGTCCGAGGGCATGGCACCTCCAGAGATCATGCCCGGATTGGGGGTGCCTGGCATGATCTCATGCGACGTAGGGGCCGCCGCAGTAAAACTGGAGAATGCCGCGCGAAACTGTTCGCCCGTGGGGTCGGTCGGCGGGTCCTGCATCGGCAGGTCCGACGACGGAAAAGGGTTGGCCACAGCGATGACAGTAAACTAAAGGGACAGAAGACCTCACAACGGATCTATCACCATCGCGTATCGTGGTTTGACTTACGGCGTCAGCGCCGATAATCGGTCGCCGACCTGGTTGTCGGCTGCGCTAGGCTTGAGCCGCGTGCCGCGACCCTGCTTATTGGGCAGCTATCTCAGAAGTCGGCATGAGATCGCGCAAACGCAGGCTGCCCCTCGTGCCGAGCGGGGGGCTCTGTTGTGAGCAGGCGTCTTCATGTTCGATCAGCAGCCGCGCGAGGAGTGGAAGTGGACGAGCCGGTGTACGACCCGCAGGCGCTGCAGGCCAAGTGGCTGCAGCGGTGGGAGGAGCTGAACCCCTTCGCCGCGGTCGACGATCTCGCCGACACCAGGCCGCGCAGGTACATGCTCGACATGTTCCCCTACCCCTCGGGCGACCTTCACATGGGTCACGGCGAGGTCTTCGCCATCGGCGACGTCGTCGCGCGCTACTGGTTTCAGAAGGGCTACAACGTTCTGCACCCCATCGGGTGGGACTCCTTCGGCCTGCCCGCCGAGAACGCGGCGATCCGGCGCGACGCCCACCCGGCCGAGTGGACCTACGCCAACATCGAGACCCAGGCGAACTCGTTCAAGCGGTACGGCATCTCCTTCGACTGGTCTCGCCGCCTGCACACCAGCGACCCGGAGTACTACCACTGGAATCAGTGGCTGTTCATCCGCTTCTTCGAGCGGGGCCTGGCCTACCGCAAGGGCGGCCTGGTCAACTGGTGCCCCAACGACCAGACTGTGCTGGCCAACGAGCAGGTGGTCGCGGGCAGGTGCGAGCGGTGTGGCGCCGAGGTGGTCCGCCGCGAGCTGACCCAGTGGTACTTCAAGATCACTGACTATGCCGACCGGCTGCTAGACGACATGGCACAGCTGGAGGGCGGCTGGCCGGAGCGCATTCTGACCATGCAGCGCAACTGGATCGGCCGCTCCACGGGCGCGGACGTCCAGTTCCAGATCGAGGGCCGCGACGAGCCGGTCACCGTCTACACGACGCGCCCCGACACGCTGTACGGCGCGACCTTCTTCGTGGTGGCCGCCGACGCGCCGCTGGCCGAGGAGATCGTCGCTCCCGGGCGGCGCGAGGCCCTGGCCGCCTACAAGGCCGAGGTCGCCAAGCTCTCCGACATCGAGCGCCTGTCGACCGAGAAGGAGAAGACCGGCGTCTTCCTGGGCACCTACGCCATCAATCCGGTCAACGGCGAGCGCATCCCGGTCTGGGCCGCCGACTACGTGCTGTCGGACTACGGCCACGGCGCCATCATGGCGGTGCCGGCCCACGACCAGCGCGACCTCGACTTCGCCCTGAAGTTCGGCCTGCCCGTGCAGGTCGTTGTGCACACCGGGCTGGCCGACCCGGGGGAGACGGGCGTCGCCACGCCGGGCGAGGGCACCCTGGTCAACTCCGGCCCGCTCGACGGGCTGTCCAAGGACGAGGCGATCCAGCGGATCATCGAGGTCCTGGCCGAGCGCCGCACCGGCAAGGCGGCCGTCAACTTCCGGCTGCGCGACTGGCTGCTGTCGCGTCAGCGGTTCTGGGGCACCCCGATCCCGATCATCCACTGCCCCGACTGCGGCGAGGTCCCGGTCCCGGACGACCAACTGCCCGTCACGCTGCCCGACCTGCGCGGCGCCGACCTCAAGCCCAAGGGCGTCTCGCCGCTGGCCGGCGCCACCGACTGGGTCAACGTGGAGTGCCCCAAGTGCTCCGGCCCCGCCCAGCGGGACACCGACACGATGGACACCTTCGTCGACTCCTCGTGGTACTACCTGCGGTATGTCGACCCCCACTACACCGGCGGGCCGTTCGACGTCGAGAAGGTGCGCCTGTGGGGCCCGATCGACCAGTACATCGGCGGGCAGGAGCACGCGGTGCTCCACCTGCTGTACACCCGGTTCTTCACCAAGGTCCTGCACGACATGGGCATGGTGGACTTCAGCGAGCCCTTCCTGCGGCTGCTGAACCAGGGGCAGGTCATCAACCAGGGCAAGGCCATGTCCAAGTCGCTGGGCAACGGCGTGGACCTGGGCCAGCAGATCGACGCGTTCGGCGTGGACGCCGTCAGGCTCACGATGCTGTTCGCCGGGCCGCCCGAGGACGACATCGACTGGGCCGACGTCTCGGCTGCCGCGTCGCAGAAGTTCCTGGCCCGCGCGTTCCGGGTGATGACGGAAGCCGGCGCGGCCTCGGCCCCAAGTGTGGACTTCTCCACCGGTGACCTGGCGCTGCGCAAGGTCACCCATCGGGCGATCGACGAGGTCACCAGGCTCATCGAGAGCTACCACTTCAACGTCGCGGTGGCCCGCATGATGCAGCTGACCTCGGCCGCCCGTAAGGCGATCGACTCGGGGCCCGGCGCCGCCGATCCGGCCGTCCGAGAGGCCGCTGAGGCGCTGGCGGTCATGCTGTCGCTGATCACGCCGTACGTGGCGGAGGAGGGCTGGGAGCGGCTCGGCCACGGGCCGTCGGTCGCCAGGGCCGGATGGCCGGTCGCGGAGCCCGCGCTGCTGGTGCGGGAGTCGGTCACGGCGGTCGTTCAGGTGGCCGGCAAGGTCCGTGACCGCTTGGAGGTCTCGCCGGACATCTCGGACGCCGACCTGCAGGCGCTGGCCCTGGCCTCGGACAAGGTCCAGCCGTACCTGGACGGGGCGCCCCGCAACGTGA
Organism: Planotetraspora sp. GP83; assembly: GCF_041262585.1. Lineage (NCBI taxonomy): Bacteria > Bacillati > Actinomycetota > Actinomycetes > Streptosporangiales > Streptosporangiaceae > Planotetraspora > Planotetraspora sp. GP83. Next base: position 68,812 of record NZ_JBGCBZ010000032.1, read on the forward strand.
TCGTCCGCGCCCCGAAGCTGGTCAACATCGTGCCGTGATGCTTGGCACGGGGTAAGCCGGCATCAGCAAGCTGGCACAGTGCTCCGCGGTGACGCCATGATGACGTGGTGCCGCCGCGGAGCGGTGCAGGGCTACAGCTTGCGCAGGACCGCGGTGACCTTGCCCAGGACGGTGGCCTCGTCGCCGGGGATCGGCTCGTAGCTCGGGTTGTGCGGCACCAGCCACACGTGCCCGTCCTTGCGCTTGAACGTCTTGACCGTGGCCTCGCCGTCGATCATGGCGGCCACGATGTCGCCGTTGTCCGCGACCGGCTGCTGCCGGACGACGACCCAGTCGCCGTCGGCGATCGCCGCCTCGATCATCGAATCGCCGGTCACCTGGAGCAGGAACAGCGTGCCCTCGCCGACGAGCTGCTTCGGCAGGGCGAACACGTCCTCGATGCTCTGCTCGGCCAGGATCGGGCCACCGGCGGCGATGCGGCCCACAAGCGGAACGTAGGCCGCCGTGGGGCGGTTGAAGCCGCTGTCCTCCTCCGCGGCGTCCGGATCCACCCACAGCACCGGCTCGCCCGGCAACCGGACCTCCAGGGCCCTCGGCCGGTGCGGGTCGCGGCGCAGGTAGCCCTTGCGCTGGAGCGCGGTGAGCTGATGCGACACGCTGGAGGTGCTGGTCAACTGGACCGCCTCCCCGATCTCCCGCATCGACGGCGGGTAGCCGCGCTGCTGGACCGAGTCGCGGATCACCTCAAGGATCTTGCGCTGCCTCGGGGTGAGACCAAGCGAGTCCCGCCTGCGCACGGCGAGGTCGCCGACGCTCTGATCTTGCGCACTTCGGTCACTCACGATGCCACCTCTCAATCCGTGTTCCTCAAGTCGCACAGAGCGACCGTACCGCGATTCAAGATCATTATCAAACAATTGTTCGATTGTCCTCGAAATCGTCGGCGTCGTGGTGTACAACATCGTACGGGAGTTCGATCGACATCGTGTTCGATTTTCCGATCTTCTTCGTGACTGTGTCCGCGCAGCTCAGGAAACAGTTCCGGGAGGTAGTCATGCGACCGGTCCCCAGTCCCGTCCCCAAACGTCCCGACCCCCCGCTGCGCCTCACCCGGCGCGGCAAGATCGTGCTGGTCACCGTGGTCACGGCCCTCGCGCTCGGCGTGCTCTGGCTGGGCACCCACGCCGCCGTGACCGCCTCCAGTGGCCCCGCCTCGCCCGCCCGGAGCGGCCTGCCGTACGTCACCGTCCAGCGGGGTGACACGCTCTGGAAGATCGCCGACGCCGTCAGTGAGGGGGACGACCCCGCCCCGTTTGTCCGGCAGATCATGAACCTCAACGGCTTATCCGACTCGCTCATCCAGCCCGGCACCCGGCTCTATCTCCCGAGCGGGATGCCCGGCTAGTCTCTCGCGCCCGGAACCCTCCGGCCTGAGGGTGGCCTCCCACTCCGCCGCGACACGCTGGCTGAACAGCGACTTCGGGTGCGAGGGGCGCTTCGACTTGCGTTCATGGACGGGCACTTCTACGGTTGGACCACAACATCTAGTAGTCACATCGATGTAAGTTCACCACAGCTTGTGGTTGCGGTGTGCGTTCATGGGAGGCGATGGCATGCACTGTCCGTTCTGTCGCCACCCGGACACGCGGGTCGTGGACAGCCGATCGACCGAAGACGGGGCGGCCATCCGCCGTCGGCGCACGTGCCCCGAGTGCGGGCGCAGGTTCACCACCCAGGAGACCGTCCTGCTCATGGTGAGCAAACGCAGCGGGGTCACCGAGCCCTTCTCGCGCGACAAGGTCATCGCCGGGGTACGGCGGGCCTGCCAGGGACGCCCGGTCAGCGAGGATTCGCTGGCGCAGCTCGGGCAGCGTGTAGAGGAGAGCATCCGGGGCACGGGAGCGGCCGAGATCGCCTCGCACGAGGTGGGGCTCGCCATCCTCGGCCCGCTGCGCGATCTCGACGAGGTCGCCTATCTCCGGTTCGCATCGGTCTACCGCGGGTTCGAGACGCTGGCCGACTTCGAGGCGGAGATCGAGCAGCTCAGGGTGGCTCGAACCGCGCCGAGCGAGCAGTAGGACGCCCCCTGCGCCGGGGACCGGCCGGCGCGACGATGTGGTTATGAAGACACGTGGTCCGACACCAGGGGCTCCAGCGGCCCTAGGAGGGGGAAGTCATGACGGAAGTGAACGGCACCGTGACGGGGTCGGGGGGCGCGGTGGCCGGAGGCCGTAAGCGCGCGCGCAAGGGTCTCAAGATGAAGCGCATCTTCACGACCGCCGGAGTGCACCCGTACGACGAGGTCCGCTGGGAGCGTCGCGACGTCGTGATGACGAACTGGCGCGACGGCTCGGTGAACTTCGAGCAGCACGGCGTGGAGTTCCCCGAGTTCTGGTCGGTCAACGCGGCCAACATCGTGACGACCAAATACTTCCGCGGGGCCGTCGGCACGCCGCAGCGCGAGTGGAGCCTCAAGCAACTCGTCGACCGGGTCGTGGGCGTCTACACCCGGACCGGTGTCGAGCACGGCTACTTCGCCGGCGACGAGGACGCCGAGATCTTCGACCACGAGCTCAAGCACGCCCTGATCCACCAGATCTTCAGCTTCAACTCCCCGGTGTGGTTCAACGTCGGCACGCTCTCCCCCCAGCAGGTGTCGGCCTGTTTCATCCTCGCCGTCGACGACCAGATGGAGTCGATCCTCGACTGGTACAAGGAAGAGGGTGTGATCTTCAAGGGCGGCTCGGGCTCGGGAGTCAACCTCTCCCGCATCCGGTCGTCCAAGGAACTGCTGTCCAGCGGTGGCACGGCCAGCGGCCCGGTCTCCTTCATGCGCGGCGCCGACGCCTCCGCTGGGACCATCAAGTCGGGCGGCGCGACCCGCAGGGCCGCCAAGATGGTCGTCCTCGACGTCGACCACCCCGACATCGAGGAGTTCATCGAGACCAAGGCGCGCGAGGAGGACAAGATCCGCGCGCTGCGCGACGCCGGGTTCGACATGGACCTCGGCGGCAAGGACATCGTGTCCGTGCAGTACCAGAACGCCAACAACTCGGTCCGCGTCTCCGACGAGTTCATGCGCGCCGTCGAGGCCGGCGGCAAGTTCGGCCTGCGCGCCCGCCTGACCGGCGAGGTCATCGAGGAGGTCGACGCGAAGTCGCTCTTCCGCAAGATGGCCCAGGCCGCGTGGGAGTGCGCCGACCCCGGCCTGCAGTACGACGACACGATCAACGACTGGCACACCTGCCCCGAGACCGGGCGGATCACGGCCAGCAACCCCTGCTCGGAATACCTCCACCTCGACAACTCGTCCTGCAACCTGGCGTCGATCAACCTGCTGAAGTTCCTGCGCGAGGACGACACCTTCGACATCCCGAACTTCGTGAAGCTGACCGAGCTGATCATCACGGCGATGGACATCTCGATCACCTTCGCGGACTTCCCGACGGAGAAGATCGGCGAGACGACCCGCGCCTACCGCCAGCTCGGCATCGGCTACGCCAACCTCGGGGCGCTGCTCATGGCCACCGGCCACGCGTACGACTCGGACGGCGGACGGGCCGTCGCCGCCGCGATCACCTCGCTGATGACCGGCGCCTCCTACCGCCGCTCGGCCGAACTGGCCGGGATCGTCGGGCCGTACGACGGCTATCAGCGCAACGCGGAGCCGCACAAGCGGGTCATGCGCAAGCACGCGGCGGCCAACGACGACCTGCGCACGCTCAACGACATGGACAAGACCATCCACGCCGAGGCGACCCGGCAGTGGCAGGAGTGCCTCAGGCTCGGCGAGAAGAACGGCTACCGCAACGCCCAGGCGTCGCTGCTCGCCCCGACCGGCACGATCGGCCTGATGATGGACTGCGACACCACCGGCATCGAGCCCGACCTGGCGCTGGTCAAGTTCAAGAAGCTCGTCGGCGGCGGCTCCATGCAGATCGTCAACCAGACGATTCCGCGTGCGCTCCGGCAGCTCGGCTACCAGGAGGAGCAGGTCGAGGCGATCGTCGAGTACATCGCCGAGCACGGCCACGTGGTCGACGCCCCCGGGCTCAGGACCGAGCACTACGAGGTGTTCGACTGCGCCATGGGCGAGCGGGCCATCGCCCCCATGGGCCACGTCCGCATGATGGCGGCCGCCCAGCCGTTCCTGTCCGGCGCGATCTCCAAGACGGTCAACCTGCCCGAGACGGCCACCGTCGACGAGATCGAGCAGGTCTACCTGGAGGGCTGGAAGATGGGCCTCAAGGCCCTGGCCGTCTACCGCGACAACTGCAAGGTCGGCCAGCCGCTGTCCGCCGCGAAGAAGCCCTCCGAGGAGCCCGAGCCCGCCCCCGTGCAGGTCATCGAGGTGCCGCGGCCGACCCGCCGCCGGATGCCGAACCAGCGGCCCAGCCTGACCACGCGCTTCACCGTCGGCGGCGCCAAGGGCTACATGACCGCCTCGTCCTACCCGGACGACGGCCTCGGAGAGGTCTTCCTGAAGATGTCCAAGCAGGGCTCGACCCTCGCGGGCGTCATGGACGCGTTCTCCGTGGCCATCTCGATCGGCCTGCAATACGGCGTGCCGCTGGACACCTACGTCCAGAAGTTCGTCAACATGCGGTTCGAGCCGGCCGGCATGACCGACGACCCGGACGTCCGGATGGCGCAGTCCGTCATGGACTACATCTTCCGGCGGCTCGCGCTCGACTACCTGCCGTACGAGGACCGCGCGGCGCTCGGCATCTTCTCGGCCTCCGAGCGTGCCGCCCAGCAGCGCGGCGAGGACCCGGCGGCCCTCCAAGAGGTAGTGGACACCGCCGCGCTGGCCCAGTCCGCGCCGATCGAGGAGAAGCCCAAGGCTGTCTCCGTCGCCGATCCTCAGCGGGCGGGGGTCACCTCGCTGGAGAGCCACCAGGGCCGTACGGCCGACGCCCCGCTGTGCATGACCTGCGGCACGAAGATGCGCCCGGCGGGTAGCTGCTACGTCTGCGAGGGCTGCGGCAGCACCAGCGGCTGCAGCTGACGGCTGGTTTCAGCAGAGGGCCGGTCTCGGGCTCGGGCGGCAACTTCGCCGGGAGTCCGGGCCGGCTTTCCCGTTATTCTGCTTCGAAGGCGAGCCGGTCGGTGAGCCAGCGATGAAACTTGATCGCGAACCTGACCCAGTGGGCGATAACCGTAGTGAGATGCTCCCGCGTGACACCGGCGCCGATGTAGAGCTGTGAGTCGCCGATGACCCGGATGAGCCCGCTGTCGGGCGTGAAGGCGTAGACCTTCGGCCACATGGTGTCCGCGTTCCACTCGTTCAGCGCGGTGAGCAGCATCGGCTTCTCGTCGACCGAGTAGTGCCTGTCGTAGAAGGTGCGGATCGTGAACAGATCGCCCTCGGAGCCGAACAGGAAGAAGACCGTGAGCGCGGCGGTGGAGATCGCGATGTCGCCCTCGGCGTCGGTGGTGTGCTCGAGCTCCAGCTCGTCGAGGATCTGCTTGATGAGCTCCTGGTCCGGCTGGACGACCGCTGGGGAAGGGGTCACGGATACATCCTGCACCATCGGACCGTCAATAAGCCGGTAGTCCTGGGGAAGGACTTCACGGCGCCTCCCGTGATCGCCCGGGAGGGGTGGCATGGCGGTGTTCCCGGCCTCCAGGGTCAGAAGGGTGGGATGTCCGCGCCTGGGTCTATCGGCTGCTTCCCGGGTGGACGCAGTTCCTCTGCCGCTCCCTCCTCATCGGCCGCTTTCTGGTCGGCGGGCGTGGGCTGGGTGCCGGGCGGCTGCTGGGGCTGCGTTTCTTCGAGCCATGCTGGGCCGTATTCCCAGGTGGAGGGCAGTGGAAGGTCGTTTTCCGACGTGGTTTCCGGGATTTGCGGGATGGTGGGGGTGATCGGTTCGGGGAGGGGTTCGATGATGGGTGGTGGTGTGACCGGGTAGTGGTGGCCGGTGCGGCTGATCCAGGTGAGGTGGCCGGGTTGGGGTTGGATGAGGCGCCAGCCGTGGTCGCGGAGGTCGTGGTCGTGTGCGCAGGCGGCGCCGAGGTTGGCGTTGGTGGTCGGTCTGTCCCGCGTCAAGATGTTGGCTCAAATGATCCGGTCTGAAAGTTGGGGATGCAGGTTCGGGTCGGTGTAGACCTCGATCGGGCGGTGTCCGCC